>JBAVJZ010000104.1:0-28061 GCA_049688015.1 Candidatus Deferrimicrobiaceae bacterium
ACACGTCGCAGGGGGGAAGGGATGAACGGGTGGTTCGACCTCGTGGTGTCCGTGGCCCGGGTGGCGGTGATGCTCGCCTTCACCCTCTCCCTCGTCCCGCTCCTCGTGTGGGCGGAGCGCAAGGGAGCGGCCTACATCCAGGACCGCCGAGGGCCCAACCGGGCGAAGATCCTGGGGCTGACCCTCGGAGGGCTGTTCCATCCGCTCGCCGACGCGCTCAAGCTGCTGTTCAAGGAGGACTTCATCCCGGACCACGCCCACCGGCTCTTCTACCAGATCGCGCCGATGTTCGCCCTGGCCCCGGCGCTGATGACCTTCGCGGTCATCCCCTTCGGGCCGCCGGTCGTGATCGCGGGACGCCCGGTCGCACTGCAGGTCGCGGACTTGAACGTGGGCGTTCTCTACATCTTCGCCATCTCGGGAATGGCGGTCTACGGCGTGATCCTCGCGGGATGGGCCTCCAACAGCAAGTATCCGCTCCTGGGGGGCTTGCGCGCCTCGGCGCAGATGATCTCCTACGAGGTCTCCCTGGGGCTCTCCCTCATCGGACTGGTGATGGTCTTCCGGTCGGTCCGGCTCTCGGATATGGTTGCTTCGCAGGGGGAACTCCTGTGGGGGATCGTGCCGAAGTGGGGCGTGTTCCTGCAGCCGCTCGGCTTTCTCCTCTTTCTCGTGGCGGTCTACGCGGAGGCGAGCCGGACCCCCTTCGACCTGCCGGAGGGAGAGTCGGAGATCGTCGCGGGGTTTCACACGGAGTACGGTTCCTTCAAGTTCTCGATCTTCTTCATGGCCGAGTACGTCCACATGGTGGTCGGCTCGGCCCTGATCGCGACGCTCTTTTTCGGCGGCTGGCAGTTCCCCTACCTGGCGGACTCCGGCTTCCTGCTCCCCGGGGGGATTTCCTTCGGACTCCCCGGCACACTGGTGCTCCTCCTGCGGATCGGGGCGTTTCTGGGAAAAATGCTCTTTTTCGCCTGGCTCTTCATCTGGGTCCGGTGGACGATCCCCCGGTTCCGGTACGACCAGGTGATGCGGCTGGGCTGGAAGGTACTGCTCCCCCTGTCGCTGGCGAACATCTTCGTGACGGGGCTTGTCCTGCTCCTGGTCGGCGGAGGCGGGTGAAACGACGATGACGATCGGGGTGAAAAAGGTCGCCCGGCCCCGGAAAATGTCCGGGGGGGAGAGCCTCTACCTCCTGGAGATCGTGAAGGGGCTCGGGGTGACGATCGGGCATCTCCTGCGCAACATGCGGCACCAGGAGAACATCGCCACGATGGAGTATCCCGAGGTGCGGCGGGTAATGCCCCCAAGGTTCCGCGGTCTGCACCGGCTGATGAAGCGGCCCGACGGGACGCCCCGGTGCGTTGCGTGCTTCTGTTGCTCCACGGCGTGCCCCGCGGTGTGCATCACCATCGTGGCGGGGGAATCGCCCGACCCGAAGGTCGAGAAGTACCCGGTGCGCTTCGACATCGACATGCTCCGGTGCATCTTCTGCGGACATTGCGTCGAGGCGTGTCCCTGCGACGCGATCCGGATGGACACGGGCTGGTACACGCCACCGGATTTCACGAGGGAGAAGCTCATCTTCACGATCGACATGCTGCTGGAAAAATAGGAGAGAGATGGAACCGATCCTGTTCGCCATATTCGGCGCGATCTCGGTGGGCGGAGCGATCATGGTGGTCACGCGGCGGCACCCGATGACCTCAGCGCTCTACCTGATCCTCACGCTTTTTGCCGTCGCGGCGCTCTTCGCTCTCCGGCAGGCGCACTTCCTCGCGGTGATCCAGGTCATCGTCTACGCGGGCGCGGTGGTCGTCCTGTTCATCTTCGTGATCATGCTGATCAACGTCCCGGAGAGCAGGCTGCCCATGGAGCGGCTGACGGGACTGCGCTTCCTGGGTGTGACCGCCGCGGGATTGCTGATCCTCGAGTCGGCGCTGGTGGCCCGACGCTTCGTCATGGCGGGAACCCCCGCCACGGACTCCGGTTCCGTGGAGGCCGTGGGGCGCGCGCTGTTCACCGATTACCTCCTCGCGTTCGAGCTCACCTCGGTTTTGCTGCTGGCCGCGGTGATCGGGGCGATCGTGTTGGCGAAAAGGAAGATCTGACGGTGCGCGGGTCACGGGCGCGCCACGGGCGGAGAACCTTGTCATGATGGAACCGTCGGCATACCTGCTTCTCTCCGGGATCCTGTTCGGAATCGGCGTGGCGGGGGTGGTGGCGCGCAAGAATGTCCTCATCATCATCATGAGCGTGGAGATCATGCTCAACGCCGTCAACGTGGCCTTCATCGCGGTCGGGTCCTACCTGGGCGACGCAACGGGATCGGTGTTCGCCTTCATGGTCATGACCGTCGCGGCGGCCGAGGCCGCGGTGGGGCTGGCGATCCTCATTGCGGTCTACCGCCTGAAGGAAACGATCGACATCACGGAACTGAGCGTGCTCAAGTGGTAGGCGGAATCCTCAACTATCTCTGGCTTGTCCCCGCGCTGCCTCTCCTGGGCGTGATCGTGAACAGCGCGATCGCGCTCTTCGCGGAGCGGCCGCTTCTTTTGGCGGAGGACGCCCGCCGTCCCTCCGATCCCCCTGGCGGGGACCACGGCCATGGGCACGGGGACTCGCACGCCGCCCCGTCGTACCGGAAGATGGTCGCGTTTCTCGGTCCCGCGGTGGTGGGCGCCTCCTTCGTCGTGTCGCTCCTGGCCGTCCTCGCCCTGGCCGCGAGGGCTCCGCACGACCGGCTCTTCGTCCAGGTCCTCTTCCCGTGGATACAGGCGGGGACGTTTATGGCGCCGGCGGCTTTCCAGCTCGATCCGCTCTCTTCCGTGATGATCCTGGTGGTCACGGGTGTCGGCTTCCTCATCCACGTCTACTCCGTGGGGTACATGTCCCACGAGAGGGCCTTCGCGCGGTACTTCGTCTACCTGAACCTCTTTACCTTCGCGATGCTCCTGCTCGTCCTCGGCAGCAACTTCCTCCTGATGTTCATCGGGTGGGAAGGGGTGGGGCTGTGCTCCTACCTGCTGATCGGGTACTGGTACGAGAAGAAGAGCGCCGCCGACGCCGGGAAGAAGGCCTTCGTCGTGAACCGGGTGGGCGATTTCGGTTTCCTCCTGGCCATGTTCCTCATCTTCTGGACCTTCGGGTCCGTCGAGTACACCGAGGTCTTCGCCCGGATCCCGGGTCTTATGGAGAGCGGCACGCTCACGACCGGGATCGCCACCGCGATCACCCTCCTCCTCTTCGTGGGGGCCACCGGCAAGTCGGCCCAGATTCCCCTCTATGTCTGGCTTCCCGACGCGATGGAGGGGCCCACCCCCGTTTCCGCCCTGATCCACGCCGCGACGATGGTCACGGCGGGGGTCTACATGGTCGCCCGGACGAATGCTCTCTTCCTGCTGGCCCCGGCTTCCATGATGGTCGTGGCGGTGGTCGGCGCGGCGACGGCGATCTTCTCCGCCATTATCGGGATCACGCAGAACGACATAAAACGCGTGCTGGCCTACTCCACCGTTTCCCAGCTCGGCTACATGTTCCTGGCCTGCGGCGTGGGGGCCTTCACCGCCGGAATCTTCCACCTGATGACCCACGCCTTCTTCAAGGCGCTCCTGTTCCTTGGCTCCGGGTCGGTGATCCACGCCCTCGCCGGGGAGCAGGACATGCGGAAGATGGGCTCCCTGAAAAAACACCTGCCCGTAACCTTCGTCACGATGTTCATCGCAACGCTGGCGATCTCGGGGATCCCCGGGCTGTCCGGCTTCTTCTCCAAGGACGAGATCCTCTGGAAGTCCTTCTCCTCCGGGCACGGCCACGTGGGCCTGTGGCTGGTCGGGGCCGTCGCGGCGGGGATCACGGCATTCTACATGTTCCGCCTGGTCTTCCTGACCTTCTTCGGGGATTCGCGGATGGACCCGGAGGTGGAGGCGCATGTCCACGAGTCCCCGTACTCGATGACCGTCCCCCTGATGATCCTTGCCGTCCTCGCGGTTGCGGGCGGCTGGGTCGGCATCCCCCACGTCCTCGGCGGCCACAACTACTTCGAGGAGTGGCTTGCCCCGGTCTTCGCGCACGGGGCGGAAGGGGCGGCGCACGGGGAGGCCCATGCATCCGCGGCGCTCGAGTACCTGCTCATGGCCGCGTCCGTGGGCGTGGCGCTGTGCGGGATCTTGCTGGCCTGGTACCTGTACCGGGTCCGCACGGAGAAGCCGAAGGAGATCGCCGACCGGGTGCCGGGACTCTATGACCTGGTGCTGAACAAATATTACGTGGACGAGATCTACGACGCCGCCATCGTCCGCAGGATCGTGAACGGCTCGATCTGGCTGTGGGAAGCGTTCGACGATGCGTTTATCGACGGGATCGTAAACGGCATCGCGGCCCTCGTGCAGGGGGCGGGTGCAAGGACGAGGCGCCTGCAGACCGGCGTGGTGGGGAACTATGCCCTTTCCCTGCTCCTGGGCGCGGTGATCCTCGTCGGATTCCTGATCTGGCCGTGAGAGCGGCGGGCAGAGATTCCCGGAGCGTGTGCCGATGACATCCGTACCGCAGGCATTGGTGGCGAACCTGCTGAGCGTGCTGATCTTCTTCCCGCTTGCCGGGATCCTCGCTCTCGTTTTCCTGCCGAGGGAGAACGGAAGGCTCCTCAAGAACCTGGCCTTCGGCATCACGCTCGCGGAGTTCCTCCTGTCCCTGCCCGTTGCAGTCCTGTTCGACGGGTCGACCGCCGCGATGCAGTTCGTCCAGAAGGTTCCCTGGATACCGCAGTACGGGATCAGCTACCACGTGGGGGTGGACGGCATCTCCCTGTGGCTCCTGATGCTGACCACGCTCCTGATGCCCATCACCATCCTGTCCACCTACACGTCCGTCGAGAAGCACGTGAAGGAGTTCATGATCTTCATGCTCCTCCTCGAGGTCGGGATGGTGGGCGTGTTCCTCGCGGTCGACCTATTCCTGTTCTACATCTTCTGGGAGCTCGTCCTTATCCCGATGTACTTCCTGATCGGCGTGTGGGGGGGAGGGCGGCGCATCTACTCGGCGATCAAGTTCTTCCTGTTCACCTTCACGGGCTCGGTGCTGATGCTGGTCGCCATCATCGCGCTCTATTTTCACCACTACCAGGCGACCGGCGTCTACTCCACCGATCTTCTGGCCATGTACGAACTCGATATCCCCGTGAAGCTCCAGTTCTGGATGTTCGCCGCGTTCGCGCTGGCGTTCGCCTTCAAGGTCCCGATGTTCCCGTTCCACACGTGGCTGCCGGACGCCCACGTGGATGCCCCCACCGCGGGGTCGGTCATCCTGGCGGCTGTCCTCCTGAAGATGGGGACATACGGTTTCCTGCGGTTCGCCATGCCCCTGTTCCCCGTGGCCGCTGTGGACCTGACACCGCTCATGGCGACGCTCGCGGTCATCGGGATCCTCTACGGGGCCTTCGTGGCGATGGTCCAGAAGGACATCAAGAAGCTCGTGGCCTACTCCTCCGTGGCCCACCTGGGTTTCGTGATGCTCGGCCTGTTCGCGTTCAACGTCCAGGGGATCGAGGGGGGGATTCTCCAGATGGTCAACCACGGCATCTCGACGGGGGCCCTCTTCCTCCTGGTCGGCATCATCTACGAGAGGCGTCACACCCGCCTGATCTCGGAGTACGGCGGGCTCTCCCGGGTGCTCCCCCTGTACGCCGCCTTCTTCATGGTCATTACCCTCTCCTCGATCGGCCTCCCGGGCTTAAACGGCTTCGTCGGGGAGTTCCTCATCCTGTTGGGGGCGTTTCATTCGATGCGGGCGCTCACGGTGGTGGCCGCCAGCGGGGTCATCTTCGCGGCGGTCTACCTCCTCTGGATGTTCCAGCGGGTGATGTTCGGCACGGTCACGAACGAGAAGAACCGCCACCTCGCGGACATGAACGCGCGAGAGGTGGCGTACATGCTGCCACTCCTCGTGTTCGTGTTCTGGATCGGCGTCTACCCCCAGACGTTCCTCCGGAAGATGGACGCCTCCGTGGAAGCCCTCGTGACGCGGATCGAGACGAAACGCCAGGCGGCGCTCGAAGGCTCTCCCCCGGGGGAGACGCTGCTCGCCCGCTACTTCCACGCGGGGAAGTGAGGCCATGGTGCTCCCATTCACAAATACGGCTGCATTCGAGCGCCGCTGCATCCGCCCCAGCATCGTTACGCTCCTTGCGCCGTACTGCTACGAGTACGCCTCAGTCGCGCGCCTCGCTGGCGCGACGCATCGACGCTCTCGGTGCGACACCGTATTTATGAACGGGAGCACCTGATGGAACCGTTCTCCCCGGACATGCCGGCGCTGGTGACGAGCCTCTACAGCATCCTTCCCGAGATCCTCGTGGTGGCCACGGCGATCATCATCCTTCTCCTCGACCTGGTGATTCCCGAGGAGAACAAGCGGGTTCTCTGCGGCTCGGGGTTGGTCGGCATCGGGATCGCCCTCTTCTCCGTATACGCTCTCGGACAGGGAAAGATCGAGGGGTTCTCGGGGATGATCGTCCACGACGGGGCGGGCGCCTTCTTCGACGTCGTGATCCTCTCCGCCTGCGCGCTCACGCTCCTGATGGCGTCCGGCTACTCCGAGTGGGAAGGGACGAACAAAGGGGAGTTCTACGCGCTCATCCTGCTCTCCACGTCCGGGATGATGTTCATGGCCAAGGGGACCGACCTGATGACGGTCTTCCTCGGCCTGGAGACGCTGTCGATACCGATCTACGTCCTCGTCGGATTCCACCGCAACCGGATGTCCTCGGTCGAGGGGGCCCTGAAGTACTTCCTCCTGGGCGCCTTCGCCTCGGGGTTCCTCCTCTACGGCATCGCCCTGATGTACGCGGCCACCGGCACGACGAAGATCCCTGTCCTGGCGACGATGCTCTATGATCCGCGGATCGTTTCGAGCCCGCTCTTTCTCATCGGGACGGGCCTGCTCCTGGTGGGGTTCGGCTTCAAGGTTTCGCTGGTCCCCTTCCACATGTGGACCCCGGACGCGTACGAAGGAGCCCCGACGGTTGTCACCGCCTTCATGTCCGCCGCGGTCAAGGCGGCCGCCTTCGCCGCGCTCATCCGGGTGCTCCTGGTGGCTCTTCCCGGCGTGCAGCCCGCCCTTTGGAAGGTCCTCTGGGTACTGGCCGTGCTGACGATGACCGTAGGGAACCTGTCGGCGCTCGTGCAGGACAACGTGAAACGGCTGCTCGCCTACTCCTCGATCGCCCACGCCGGGTATGTCCTGGTGGGGCTCGTCTCCGGCGACGTCCTCGGCGGGCAGGCCGCCCTGTTCTACCTCCTGGTGTACGCGTTCATGAACATGGGCGCGTTCGGCGTGGTGATCCTTATCGCCCGGAAGGAGGACGACGGGTACGACATCGCGCACCTGAAGGGGATCGGCTTCAAGTACCCGGTGCTGGGCGCCTTGCTCACCCTGTTTCTCGTTTCGCTGGGGGGGATTCCGCCGACGGCCGGGTTCGTCGGCAAGTTCTACCTCTTCAGCGCCGCGGTGAAGAACGGCTATATCTGGCTGGCGGTGATTGGCGTGCTCAACAGCGCCGCCTCTATCTACTACTACCTGCGTCTGGTCGTCTACATGTACATGGTTCCGGCGGAGGGCGCCGTGCCGGTCCCCCGCCCGCCGCGCTTCCTCTTCTCGCTGGCCCTGTCCGCCTCGGCGGTCGTCGTCGTCGTCCTGGGGCTCGTTCCCCGCTCCGTGCTGGAGATCGCCGAGCGCTCCATCCTCTCCATGCTGATGTAGCCATCCGGGGGCGTTTGTCGGCGGAGACACCCTAAGGTAAGGCTCGCGGGGGATTCCGCTCCGCTACGCTCGCGACCTCGCGTCTGCTCACTGCCGGTTCCGCTCGCCGGCCGCGCCTTGGGTCCCCGGGTTCGGGCGTAGCAGCCGCAGGAGGGGGGCGCAGTGAGGTTAAGCGCAGACGTGCAGGTTTACCGCACGGCGAGCCACGAACGGAGTCCCCCTCCGAGGCTGCGGAAGCCCATTGCGCGTAAGATTACCGGGAATTCGGCTCCACGGTATCGCCCCCGGGTACTGCCGGCAGGGGGGCGGTTCGGAATCGATTCCTTTGGAAAAGCATCTACTTATCAAAGGGAAAAAACCGGACGAGAATGGGGAGGACAGCATGAAGATCTACGTCGTGTTCTACTCGATGTACGGGCATGTCCACAAGATGGCGGAGGCCGTCGCGGAAGGGGCGAAGGAGGTAAAGGGGGCGGAAGTGGTCCTGCGGCGCGTGCCGGAGACGCTTCCGCAGGAGGTTCTCCGGAAGATGGGGGCGGTGGAAGCCCAGAAGGCCTTCGCCCACGTGCCGGTCTGCACGGTGGACGAGCTTAAGGAGGCCGACGCGATCCTCTTCGGCACGCCCACCCGGTTCGGCAACATGTGCGGGCAGATGCGCCAGTTCCTCGACGCCACCGGCAGGCTCTGGACGCAGGGCGCTCTCGTCGGCAAGGTCGGCTCCGTGTTCGCCAGTTCCAATACCCAGCACGGCGGGCAGGAGTCGACCATCCTGAGTTTCCACATCACTCTGCTCCACCAGGGGATGATCATCGTGGGGCTGCCGTACGCATTCGAAGGACAGATGCGGATCGACGAGATCACAGGCGGATCCCCTTACGGGGCGTCCACCATCGCCGGCGGCAAGGGAGAGAGGATGCCGAGCGAGAACGAGCTGGCCGCTGCGAGGTTCCAGGGCAAGCACGTGGCGTCCATCGCCGCGAAACTCGCGAAATAGCGGGAAGAACCTAATTTATCCCGGGCCGCCGGGACTGCGGTCAGGGCGGGGAAGGAAGAACCTCCCGGGCCGCTGCGAAAAGCGTTTCCGCGGGCACCGCGCCCACGAGAATCCGGTTTCCGATGAGGAAGGAGGGAACCCCCGTGATGCCGAGCTGGGCGGCAACCGCCCGATTCGAGTTCAGCGTTTCCTCGAAGGCTGGCTCGCTCCAGGCGCGCTCCACCACGTCGGGCGCCACCCCGGCCTCTTCCGCCAGGGTCCGAAGCACGGAGTCGTCGCCGATGTTTCTCCCCTCCCCGAAAAATGCCGCAAAGAGCTTCTCGTTGAGGGCGTTGAACACATCCGCCCCTTCTCCCTTCGCCGCTTCGGCGAGAAGAAGCGCCTTGTGGGAGTTCGTCGTGATCTTCCGCTCGGCCAGGGGGATATTCTCCTCACCGGCCATCCGGGAGAGGTGCTCCATCATCTGCCGCCACTGTTCCGCCGGGTACCCCAGTTCCGAAACCGGCATCCCGGAAGGTGGCGTGTCCGGGTGGATCTCGAGAAAATGCCAGTCCACGGCAAGATCGTAGCGGTCGGCAAGCCTTGCCAGGCGCTTGTCCCCTATATAGCAGAACGGGCAGATATAATCGGAAAATACGGACACCGATAACTTTGGTTTCTCCCCCATGTTCTCCTGTCCTTTTTTTTTCTCTTGTACGTCTTTCCGTCATGTTTTGGATACCCCCGAACGACAGGGGGATTCGTCATTTGGGCCACCTTCCCGGCAGGAACCGGGGAACTCGCTTCTGGTACTTCCGGTACTCCTCCCCGAAGATGCGGACCATGCGACGCTCCTCGAAGAAGGTCCCGACGTAGAAGTAAAGGACGATCAGCACGACAGACAGAAAGGAGTTCCGGGTCTGGACGGGGTGAAAGGCCAGGATCGCGGAGGTGCCGAGATAGAGCGGATGGCGCACGCATCCGTATGCTTTCTTCGTGAAGAGGCGATCGTTGCGCCCCGGCTCCGGGGGGTTCCCCTCCCGTTGCCGCTTCCACTGGCGGATGCCGAGGAACTCCTTTACATCCCAGGGGGTCCAGAAAAGCAGTGCGGCCCCGCAGGCCTGGGCGGCATAGAACAGAAGACGCACTCCGCCTTCCAGACGGTAGAGGGGCTGGTCCGGTACAGTGCGCAGATACAGGACGACCAGGAGAAATGCGACGAAGGAGTACGCGGTGAAGAGAAGGCGGTGATACGCGGCGAACGCCCTCTCCCCCATCGTCCGGCGCGCAAAGTCTTCATACCGTTCCGAAACGGTCAGGCTGTGAAACACCGCGAAGGCAGTCCACGCCAGGATGACCCGCTGCATGTCCAACATGTCTCCCCCGCTGTCAAAAGAATGCCAATGGGTGAAACTTCCCGCCCGTCGCCTGGTCCGGGAAGCTCCTTCGCCCAATATAGCACCGGGGTATGAAAGGCGGAGACTCCCCCTGATCCCGGGGGCCGGATATACTGGAGCGGATGGACTGCCCCATTTGCCGGATATCCTCCATGCGCCGGGTGATGGCGGGGGACAAGGAGATCGACCGGTGCCTTGCCTGCGGAGCCCTCTGGTTCGACTACGGGGAGATCCGCGAGCTCACGGAAGGACACCTGGAGGTCGAGCCCGGGGAGGAGACGCCACAAGATCCTCCGGGAGGACTGCTCCGCAAGATGCACCGGCAGGCGATGTCTATTTCCTGCCCGCGGTGCGGAGGGGCCGTAGGCGCTATCGATTTCCAGATGACGAGGGTCCCCGTTATCCGCTGCCGCAAGTGCCGGGGATATCTCGCGCCGCGCCGGTCCGCGGCCGCCATTGTCGAACGGTTCCGGATCGCCCGCCTGCACGGGAAGAAGTTCGCCGATCTCGGGGAGTCGCTCGCCGGGGCGATGAAGCGCCGGATGGAGCGCAGCCACGGACCTGTCATGGGCACCTCGGGCATGCCGATCCCCCTTCCGGTCATCGTGCCCCTCGCCGACGATGGGCCGGCAGTCTCCTCGTTTCCCCTTGTCACCTCCCTGCTGATCGGGCTGTCCCTGGGCGTTTACATACTTGCCAGGATCGCCGACGCGACCATTACGCTGCCCGGAGGCCTTCCCGGCCTTCCGTCGGGATCGGGAACCCAGGGAGTCTCCTTGACCAACCTCCTGATCTATCCGTTCCTGCACGCCGGGCTGGTGCCGCTTCTCACCGGCGCCCTTTTTCTGTTCGTCCTGGGCGACAACGTGGAGGACCGGATGGGGTGGCTGCCGTTTCTTCTTCTGTATCTTTCGTGCGGCGTCCTCGCGGGGACGGCCCACGTCCTCTGGGGAAAACCGGGGGGATATGCGGCCCTCGGATCGGCGGGCGCGGTCGCGGGGATCCTGGGCGCCTACCTCGTCTTTTTCCCCGACGTTTCCATCGAAATGTACGGATTGGGAAAAGTAACTACCGTTCCGGCATATCTGTTCGCCTGCGTCTGGGTGGCAGCCGTCTTCCTGATCGGGCCCGGCCCGTTCGTGGAGATCGTAAACCCCGCGCCTCTCTCCCTCGTCGGGAACCTCGCGGGGTTTGGGGCCGGGGTTGCCGGTGCGGTTCTCTGGCGGCTCCGTGAGGAACGTCTTTCCGGCCCTTCCCTGTCCGGCAACCGAAGCTGAAACGTTCTCCCCTCCTTTCGTTAGTTCCCTCTGGGCAATACCCGCTTGTCGCCGGGCCGGGAACGGGAGGCGAAAGGGGAACCCCCTGCCGTAACCGGCGGAACCGATCCTTGCACGGAGGTGCGCCGCCGCAGTAGAATACCCCGACCTGGCGGCTGATCGGCCGGGAAGATCGTCGACAAAATGGGGAAACGGAGGAACAGGAGCGTGAGGAAGATCGCAGTCCATGTGGTTCTCGTGTTCGTTTTTCTTTCCGGAGTCTGCCTGGCCGGGGACAAACCGGAGATCAAGGACGAGAAGGGGAAAATCAATTACAGCATCGGCTACCAGATCGGCGGAGACTTCAAGCGGCAGGGGATCGATCTCGATCCTGACCTCATCGTGAAGGGGATCCAGGACGCTTTGTCGGAATCCAAGCCCCTTATGACCCCGCAGGAGATGCGAAAGACCCTGGTGGACCTGAAGACGAAGATCGTGGCGGACCAGCGGAAGCAGCAGAAGGAACAGGCCCAGAAGAATCTCGCGGAAGGAAAGGCGTTTCTGGCAAAGAATGCGAAGAAGAAGGGCGTCAAGACCCTGCCGAGCGGACTGCAATACAAGGTGATCGAAAAAGGGAACGGGACTTCCCCCAAGAAAACCGACAGTGTGACGGTTAACTACCGCGGGACGCTCATCGACGGCACCGAGTTCGACAGCTCCTACAAACGGGGGAAACCGGCGACCTTCCGGGTCGACGGGGTCATCGCCGGCTGGACGGAGGCGCTGCAGCTGATGAAGCCGGGAGCGAAGTGGCAACTCTTCATCCCCGCGAACCTGGCCTACGGCGAGCGGGGCGCCGGCCCCCGCATCGGACCGAACAGCGCCCTGATCTTCGAGGTCGAACTGACCAAGGTGAATTAAGGGAGGGAGATTCCTCTTTTACCTGCCTTTCCGCAGTACCCGCTTGTCGCCTATCCGCAGCGTGACCTTGGACATGTCGAAGTGTTCGAGCAGCGGGATGACGTACTTCCGGGAGAGCCCGCCGGCCAGGTCCTTGAATTCCGGCACGGTGATCTCCCCCTTCCGCTCCAGGTGGGCGACGAGCTTTTCCATCAATGCGCCGGTCGCGCCGGGGTCGAAGAAAAGTTCCTTCACGCGCAGGACGGCGCCTCCCTTGACGAGCGCATCCAGGGTCTTTTCGAACTCCTTCCGGTCCGGTGGACGCAGAAGGTCTCCCAGTTCCGCCCGGGAGAGGGCGGACAATCCCGTCTCGCGCACTTTCGCGGCGATGGATTGGGCAAGGGGCGACGACAGTTCCACGGACCGCGGCTTTCTCGCGGGCAGGAAGAAGAAATCCCCCGAGCGCTCCGCTTCCGGGCGGGCGGCGAGCGCGAGCGCGGCAAGTTCCGGGTCGGGCACGACGGGCATCTGGGCGGCGATCTCCTCGCGGGGAAACCCTTCCCGGTCCGGGAACCGGTCGTGGAGCAAGGTGAGGGCGCGGATCCCCTCCCTTCCGGTCTCCTCCACCACGGCGGCGTGCCAGTACCGGCTTCCTGCGGCATCCGCCCGAATCCTCCCGAGAGAACCCAGGCGCACGATTTCGGCCTGCACCGTGGGGAGCCCTGCTCCTGCGATTACAGCGGCCTCTTTTGCCCTGAGCCCGCTGCGTCCGGCTTCCTGCAATGCGGCCAGGACCCGATCGGACACCTCGGGGGACCGAAAGCCGGAAAGCGTCTGCAGGAAACCCTTTCCGGGACCTTTACGCCGGGGGGGATAGGGGTTCAACACCCGCCCTCCCCCGATCGTGTACCCGAAATTCTCGAGGGCGGAGAAGCCGCGCAGGATGAAGCTGTCCCCCCCCATGAGAACGATCTCCTCGTCGAGGCTTATCCGGGCGAACCCCGAGCCGCCGGGCGGGATTTCCGATGCGTCGAGAAGGAGGACCTTCGCGAGGGTGGACGACGTCCCCGAGTGAAACGAGACCCGGGCGCGGGTTTTCAGCGGCCGGGGGGCCATCGGGAGGTATTCGACGAACGCGTCGGCCTCTTTCGTGGGGGAAAGTGTCCCCGGGTGGCACAGGACCGACCCGCGGGGCACGCTCTCCCTTTCCACGCCCTGGAGGTTAACCGCGGTACGCGTCCCCGCCGAGGAGGATTCCGTCGTTCCCCCGTGCACCTGCAGACCCCGGACGCGGGCGACCGGCCCGCCGGGAAGCACCTGGACCTCGTCTCCGGACCGGACGGTTCCCCCGGTCAGGGTGCCGGTCACCACCGTGCCGAACCCTTTCATGGAGAACGAACGGTCGACGGGGAGCCGGAAGAAAAGACCCGGGTCCTTTCCCTGTGCGCGCGAGGCGATGGCGTCGAGTGCCTCCGTGAGCGCAGGAAGTCCCTCCCCCGTCACCGCGGAAACCCGCACGACGGGGGCGTCGGAAAGGAATGTGCCGCGGACGTAGCGGCGCACCTCCTCCTCCTGGAGGTCGGCCCAGTCGGCGTCCACCTTGTCGCACTTGGTCAGGGCTACGAGTCCGTCCCGGACGGAGAGAAGACGGCAGATGTCCAGATGCTCCCGGGTCTGCGGCATTACTCCCTCGTCCGCGGCGACGACCAGCATCACGATGTCGATGCCGGCGGCGCCGGCGACCATCGTCCGGACGAACTTCTCGTGCCCGGGGACGTCGATGATCCCCGCGAGCGTCCCGGAGGGGAGGAGGAGATGGGCGAATCCCAGTTCGATCGTGATCCCCCGCTCCTGCTCTTCCTTCAATCGGTCCGGGTCGGTCCCCGTGAGCGCAAGGACGAGGGCGCTTTTTCCGTGGTCGATGTGCCCGGCCGTTCCGACGATCACCTTTTTCGACATAGGCCTATCTTACCGGATTCGGGAAGAGGTGGTAATGTGGTGGAAAAAAGGGGTGGACGAGGAGGCGACGCTGGATTCACCGCACAGGATCCCGATCGAGGACCGCATCGACCTGCACGCATTTTCCCCGAAGGAGGTCGTCTCCGTGGTGGAGGAGTATCTCGAGGAGGCGTCGAGACAGGGGCTGCGCCAGGTCCGGCTCATTCACGGACGCGGGACGGGGACCCAGAGGCGCATGGTCCGCAGCGCCCTCTCCCGGCACCCGCGCGTGGAAGCGTTCGGAAACGCTCCGCCCGAGGCCGGGGGGTGGGGAGCCACACTGGTGCTGCTGCGGCTACCCTGAAAACGTGTTATTTCCGCAGGGTGATCTCGATCCGGTCGACGATCTTTACGATGCTTCGGTCCTTTTTGATGATTGCTTCGCCGTCGAGCGATTTCTTGATGAAGGAAAGCGCGGCCGCGTGCAGCGGAGTCGGAGCCTTGTCGGGCAGCCGGTAATCGATCCACAACCCGTCTTTTTTTGATTCGACCAATCCTGCGTCGGAAAGGGTCTTCAGGTGATGCGACACGTTGGGCTGCGATCCTTTGAGCACGTGCTGGATCTCGCAGACGCAAAGCGGCCTGGCTTCCAGCATCTTGAGGATGCGCAGACGCGTCTCATCCGATAGGGCCTTGAACAACTTGGTCGTGGTTTTCAAAGGACTCACCCCCCCGGGTAATAGTATAAGGTAATCCTTGTTGCCCGGCCCGGTCAAGCAGGACGAAACAGGGCGGGGGGGTACGATCGCGAGGGAGGAGCGTGGAGAAGACGAAAGGGGCGGGGCCGCGTAAAGGTTGGAAAAGGATCCTTTTTCTGTGCACCGGAAACGCCTGCCGAAGCCAGATGGCCGAGGGGTGGGCACGGGCGCTCAAATCGGAGGAGATCGAGGTTTTCTCCGCGGGGGTAGCGCCTTGCTACGTCCACCCGCGGGCGATCCGGGTGATGCAGGAGGCGGGGGTCGATATTTCGGCGCAGTACTCGAAGCATGTGGAGGAGCTGGAGGGGATCCGCTTCGACTATATCGTGACCCTGTGCGACTACGCGGGAGAGGTGTGTCCCTACCACCCCGGCCTGGGGAAACGTGTCCACCGGCCGTTCGAGGACCCCGTCTTCGCCCGGGGGACGGAAGAGGAAGTGCTCGCCCGGTTCCGGGACGTCCGGGACCAGATCCGCCGTTTTGTCGAGGGGATGCCGGAGAATCTCGAGGAACCTGGGACGTAAGGGGGACGGGATGAAGGTCCCCGCCGTCTACGCGATCACGGGCCTCATCATCCTGGCGGGCTTCGCAGGCAAGGCCCTGTTCCGGAAAACGCGGATCCCGGATATTCCGCTTCTGCTGGGCATCGGCGTGCTGCTGGGTCCCGTTCTTCATCTGATGGACAGCAGGACGCTGCTCCCTCTCGCTCCCTATATAGGTACCCTCGCCTTGCTCATGATCATGCTCGAGGGAGGGATGAACCTCGACGTGGACCGGGTTGTCCGCCAGATGAAGTGGATCGTTCTGCTTACGTCACTGGCGTTCCTCCTGGCTACGGCGGGAATCGCCGCGGTGCTCCATTTCCACGCGGGGATGTCGATCCCTTTGTCCCTCATTCTCGGGGCGGCCCTGGGGTGCACGAGCGGGGCCGTCGTGATCCCCCTCGTCCAGGATATGCGGATGTCGGTCAATACCCGTACCCTTCTTACCCTCGAGGCGGCCCTGGGGGATACGCTTGCCGTCGTCCTGGTACTCTTTCTCATCCGGTACATCAAGGCCCCGATTGCGGACACGGGGCTCCAGGTCTCGCTCCTGGTGAGCGCCTTTCTCTGGGCGGGCCTGCTGGGCGGGGTGGGGGGCGTTCTCTGGGTGCGGTTCCTGGCCCGGGTGGGGCGGATGCACCTTTCGTACATGCTGACGATGGCGGCGATCCTTCTCCTCTACGCCGCATGCGAAATCATCCACGCCAGCGGCGTCTTCGCCGTCCTCGTTTTCGGAATGGCGATGACCAACGCGGAATCGATCATGAAGAAGATGCCCACGAAGAACCAGTACGATTGGGACGCCACCGACTTCGCCCTCCACGATACCATCGGGTGGTTCCACGATGAGGTGACCTTCATCGCCCGGGTCTTCTTCTTCGTCTACCTGGGAATGCTCCTCGACGTGTCGGGGTTCACGCAGGTGGTGGTCGTCGCATCCTGCGGGATCGTCCTCCTGGTCTACCTGACCCGGTACCTTGCCACGCGGATCGTGGGGTGGCTGGGCAGGAGGCAGCCGCCGTTCGAGCGGGGAATCATCACCGGTATGGCGCCGCGGGGACTGGCCTCCGCCGTCCTCGCCACTCTCCCGTCCGCCGCGGGGATCGAGGGGACCGGATCATTCATCCAGTACGCCATTTTCGTCATCGTGGTGACGAACGTGATCCTCACCGCCTCCGTGTTCCGGAGCGAGCGCCAACTGGATGCGCTCATCGAGCCGTTCACCAGGGATGCGGAAGAGGCCGGAGATTCGGGGGTGGACCGGAGGTAGAATCCCGTTACGACCTGTTGTGCTCGTGCTTGTGGGCGTACCGGATGACCGTGACTTTCTCCATCGTGATCATCCCGCCGCACATCATCTCGTCGATCCTGGGCATCACCTCGTCCAGTCTCTCCTGGGTCTCCACCACCTCGACGATGATCGGCATGTCCCGGGATAGCCGGAGGATCCTGTCGGTGTGGTAGATGCTGTGGGCGCCGAACCCCGCCACCCCGCGCAGGACGGTGGCTCCCGCGAACCCTTCCTTCTTGAAAAGCTCCACCAGCACCTCGTGGAGCGGACAGTTCTGGTACCGGTCGCCTTCCCCGATGAAAATCCGCATGAGAACCTTTTCGCCCGTCAGTTTTGTCATGTCGGTCACCCTACAGCTGTCTTGCGGTGATTATTCCAAGCCAGGTGAAAAAAAGACAGAGGAGCACGGTCACCGCGATGTTGGCCGCCGCCGGCACGAAGTCGCCCCCTTCGATCTGCTTGAAGGTCTCGTAGCTGAACGACGAAAAAGTGGTCAGCCCTCCGAGCAGGCCGATTACGAGACCGATGCGCAGGTCGGGGGAAAGAAGGGTGGTGCGCGAACCCGTCTCCATGACGAGCCCGACCAGGAACGACCCCGCGACGTTTACCGCGAGCGTCCCGTAAGGGAAGCCGATTCCGGCGAGGTCGTGAACCCACCCCGATATGTAATAGCGCGCCGCGCACCCGAGGGCGCCGCACAGCGCGACGAGCAGGACGGTCTGCATACGAAGGATGAACTATACCGCGCTGCGGGAGGGGAATGCAACCGCCCGGAAACCCGGGCGGGATCCCCTGTGGGCCGGCCGTTCGTGTGGTATGATTTTCCCACTGCGCATTGCAAAAAGGGGGAACGGATGGCCTTCCGGGACCTGCGGGAGTTCCTCTCCGCGCTCGAGGCGCGCGCGGAGCTGTTACGGATTCGGGCGCCGGTGTCCGCGGACCTCGAGGTGGCAGAGATCGCGGACCGGGCGATAAAGGCCGGCGGGCCGGCGCTGCTGTTCGAAAACGTAAAGGGGCACGACGTCCCGCTTGCGATGAACCTCTTCGGCACGATGGAGCGGATGTGCCTCGCCTTGGGCGTCGCCTCTCTGGACGAGATCGGCGCACGGATGGTGGAGGTGATCGAGCCGGAGATCCCCTCCAATCTCATCGAAAAGCTGAAGATGCTCCCCAAGCTCGCCCGCCTGGCCGACTTCATCCCGAAGACGGTATCCTCCGCCCCGTGCCAGGAGGTGGTAGAGGAAGAACGGCCGTCTCTCGCCTTCCTCCCCGTCGTCAAGACGTGGCCGGGGGACGGGGGACCGTTCCTCACCCTTCCCCTTGTCTTCACGAAGGACCCGAAAACGGGGCGGCGCAACGTCGGGATGTACCGGATGCACGTCTACGACGGGACGAGCACGGGAATGCACTGGCACATCCACAAGGGGGGGGCGCAGCATTACCGGGGGTTTCGCAGGAAGCGGGAGAGGATGCCGGTGGCGGTGGCCCTGGGGGGCGACCCGGCGACAATCTACGCGGCCTCGGCGCCGCTGCCCGAAGACGTGGACGAGATGGTCTTCGCCGGGTTTCTGCGGAAGCAGCCGGTCGAACTCGTCCGGTGCCGGACGGTCGATATCGAGGTCCCGGCGCACGCCGAGGTGATCCTCGAGGGATATGTCGACCCGGACGAGCTTCGCACGGAAGGCCCGTTCGGTGACCACACCGGGTACTACTCCCTGGCCGACGAATACCCGGTCTTCCACGTGACTTGCGTAACGAGGCGCAAGCACCCGATCTACCCGGCGACGATCGTGGGGAAGCCCCCGATGGAGGACGTCTACCTCGGGAAGGCCACGGAGCGGATCTTCCTTCCGCTGCTCCGCAAGATCGTCCCGGAAGTGGTCGACATGAACCTTCCCGTCGAGGGGATCTTTCACAACGTCGCCCTCTTCTCCATCGACAAGCGCTATCCCGGGCACGCGAGAAAGGTGATGAGCGCGGTCTGGGGGATGGGTCTCCTCATGTTCTCCAAGTTCGTCGTCGTCTTCGACGCCGACGTGAACATCCAGGACCCCTCCGAGGTCATCTGGCGGATCGGGAACAACGTGGATCCCCGGCGCGACACGATGATCGTCGACGGGCCGGTCGATGCCCTCGAACACGCCTCCCCCATCCCCCACTACGGATCGAAGATGGGGATCGACGCCACGCGGAAATGGGCCTCCGAAGGGTTCGCGCGGGAATGGCCCGAGGACATCCGGATGGACGAGGATATCGTCGAACTCGTCACCCGCCGCTGGAAAGAATACGGCTTCTGATGGGCCGCCTTCCCCATCGCCCCGGGGCCTCGTTTGTTGGTGCAGCAGCCGCAGGAGGGGGGCGCAGTGAGGTAAAGCGCAGGCGTGCAGGTGTATCGCACGGCGAGCCACGAACGGAGTCCCCCTCCGAGGATGCGGAGCCGTCCCCGGGGTGCTCTTGCGACGGGGCATGCACCGAGCCATTCCTCCGGCGTGCGGGAGACCGCTGACATGCTTGGCCGCGTAAGTGTCTACCTCGAGATGATCAAGGTGGCGCATACCGTTTTCGCGCTACCGTTCGCACTCATGGGGGCGTTTCTCGCCGCGCGCGGGGCTCCCTCCCTCCGGACGGTCTTCTACATCGTCCTTGCCATGGTCGGGGGGCGAAGCGCCGCGATGGGGTTCAACCGGCTGGTGGACGCCGACATCGACGCGAAGAACCCGCGCACCCGGGGGCGGGCCATCCCGCAGGGCGAAGTGAGCAAGCCGATGGTGGCCGTCTTCATTTTCCTGTCGCTGGTCCTGCTCGAATTGTCGGCGGCGAAGCTAAACCCCCTGTGCCTCAAGTTATCCCCGGTGCTCCTGCTCCTTCTCTTCTCCTACTCCTACACGAAACGCTTCACCTGGGCGTCCCACATCGTCCTGGGGCTTTGCCTCGGTGCCGCGCCGATGGCCGCATGGATCGCCGTAACGGGGGCGGTCGATGCGAGAATCCTGATCATCTCCTTCGCGGTCCTCTTCTGGGTAAGCGGGTTCGACATCCTCTACGCTCTCCAGGACATCGAGTTCGACCGGAAGGAGGGGCTCCACTCCATCCCGCGGTATCTCGGCGTCGGGAAGTCGCTGTGGGTGGCCCGGGGGTTTCACTTCGTGATGGCGGGGCTCCTGCTGGTGGGCTATTATAGTTTTGGGCTGGGATGGTGGTTCCTCGCGGGGTGGGGAATCTGCTCCGCGGTGCTGGCGTACGAGCACGCTATCCTGCATAAGGACGACCTCTCCCGGCTGAACGTGGCGTTTTTCAACCTGAACGGACTCGTGAGCGTCGCGCTTTGCCTGTTCACCTATCTTGACCTTGCGCTCTGACCCGGCCGGCGGATCCGGGGGGAGAGGATACTCCATGAAGGTGCTGCTCGGCATATCCGGCGCAAGCGGCGCCGTCTACGGCGTACGTACCGGTGCGGCGCTCAACGCTTGCCGGGTGGATCTGCACCTGGTCGTCACCGCAACGGCATGGGACATCCTGGAGGCGGAAATCGGGACGGGGAACGTCCCCCGGCCGGGATCGACGCGCAGGACACGGCTGCGCGGCATGGGCCTGCCGGGGAGAAAGCGTTGGCTCGCGGAACAGATGTCCGTGCCCGCGACGGCGTTTCACCTTTATGAGGAGGACGATTTTTCCCTCCCGTTTGCATCCGGGTCCAATCCCCCGGACGCGATGATCATCGCTCCCTGCTCGATGGGGATGCTCGGCAGGATCGCCCACGGTATTTCGTCCTCGGTCCTTTCGCGGTGTGCGGACGTTGCCCTGAAGGAGAGGAGGCCTCTTGTGGTCGTCCCGCGGGAAGCCCCGCTTTCCGCCGTTCACCTCGAGAACATGCTCACCCTGGTCCGCGCCGGGGCGGACATCCTTCCTGCATGCCCGGGGTTCTATCACCGTCCGGCGACGGTCGCGGAGATGGTCGACTTTGTCGTATCCCGCATTCTTCGGCAAATCGGGATCGACGCGGGGCTCACCGCCCGGTGGGGAGAGATCCCCGGACCGGCGAAGAAGAGGGAAAGGGGAAGCCGCCGGAAAACGGGAACGTGACGGGCGGCAAGGGTGCAATCGCACGGGAAGGAGGTTTCCTCCATGAAACGGATCCTGGTCGTCGACGACGAGGAAAACATCCGCGAGCTGTACCGGGACGAGCTCGTCGAGGAGGGGTACGAGGTGGAGCTTGCCTCGGACGGGCTCGAAGCGCTCAAAAAATTCGAAACGTTCCGCCCGGATCTCGTGACGCTCGACGTGAAGATGCCGGGGCTGGACGGTCTTGAAGTGCTGCGGAGGATCCGGGAGAAGAACCCGTCGGTTCCGGTCCTCCTGCTGACCGCCTTCGGGGAGTTCAAGCAGGATTTCACCACCTGGGCGTCGGATGCCTATATCGTGAAATCCCACGACACGAAGGAGCTCAAGACTACCGTGCGCCGGCTGCTGGGGGGCAGATGACGGTCCGATCCCTTCTCCAGGAGGCGATCTTCGGGAAGAAGATGCCGGCCTCTACCCGGGGGGCTTCGCTCGCGGGGGCGCTGACCTCCGGTTTTTACGAGGTGTCGCAGGCGATGAACACGACGGCGGGCGACATGCAGAGCAGCCTCGACCTGATCGCCTCCGCCGCCACCTCGATCCTGCGCGTGGAGAGGGTCGCCATCCTCCTCAAGTCGCCCGGGGAGGAGGAGCTCCATCTCCGGGCGAGTGCGGGGATCCCGCGGGGGAGACAGTTCGAGAAGTACCGCCGGGAGATCCACGACAGCATCTTTTCCCCGGTACTGGCCAGCGGCGAGGGAATGATCGTTTCGGAAACGCGGATCGGCCTCAACAGCAAATTGTTGCGCCTCTTGCGGCGCCTCGACGTCAAGGGATTCCTCGCCGCCCCCATCCGGGATCCCTCCGGGGTCGTCGGGGTGCTTTGCGCCGCTTCCCCTCTCGACCGGAGGAACCTCACCGAAACCGATCTGAAGCTCCTC
Source organism: Candidatus Deferrimicrobiaceae bacterium (assembly GCA_049688015.1). Taxonomy (GTDB): domain Bacteria; phylum Desulfobacterota; class Deferrimicrobia; order Deferrimicrobiales; family Deferrimicrobiaceae; genus CSP1-8. Next base: position 21,814 of record JBAVJZ010000104.1, read on the forward strand.
TCCGTGATGGCGAACTTCGCGGGCGTGGCGATTGAGAACGCCAACCTGGTTGCCCGGCTCCACCGGAAGGCGAAGAAGCTGACGGCGATCTTCCAGATCAGCAGGGCGCTGAACGAGGAAAGCGACCCGGCGGTCCTGTTCGAGCTCATCATCGACCGCGCCACGGACCTGTTGGGGGCCCCCAGCGGTTCCATGATCCTGATCGAAAGGCCTTCCGGCGTGCTGCGCATTCAGGCCGAGCGGGGACTCGGGCCGGAGGTCAAGGAGGAGGTCCTCCTCCGGATCGGGGAGGGGGTTACCGGGTGGGTGGCCAAGGAGGGGAAACCGGCGCTGCTGACCGACGTGGCGAGCGATTTCCGGTATGTGGAAGCGAACAGGAACGTGCAGTCGGAGCTGGCGGTCCCGATCAAGTGGGGGGACGAGGTCGTAGGCGTCCTGAACGTGGACCACTACAGCCGGTACGCGTTTACGGAAGAAGACCAGGAACTCCTCACCGCTTTCGCGAACGTCGCCGCCGTGGCGCTCAAGAATGCGAAGGTTCTCGACGGGGAAGAGGACCGATGACGGTCCCGGCGGCCGTCGCCAAAAGCATTCCCCCGGGCCGCGGGATTTATCATAATAACAGGATGTTCTCCATTTCCCCGGCCGCGCGGTATCCGCAATGGAAAACGACGTAATCGTCGCCAGGCCCTTGTGGCCCGTGCTCCGCCACGCCGCCCGGTTCCTTACCGAGGACGGGTACCGGGTCGAGGAGACCCCCTCCTGGTCCAAGCTCCTGGACTCCGGGCTTTCCTGCCGCCACTTGTCCGGCATTCTGCTGGGGGAACACGGGGACACGGCAGCGGAGCTCGAGGTCCTGCGGCGGTTCCGGGAAAGGAAAGGGTCTCTCGGCGTACCCATCATCCTGGTGGGGGGAATGAACGCCATCCTCCGCGCCGGCAGGTTCCTGTCCTCCGGCGCAGACCTTGTGCTGCCCGCGGACATCTCCCCGGGAGAGCTCGTCGAGAGGGCGAAGCCCCTCTTCCACTACGGCGGCCTGTACCGGTCGCTGTCGGAAATCAACCGGGAACTCCGTGAGCTCTCCATGCGCGACGACCTGACGGGGCTTCCCAACCGGAGGCAATTTTCCCAGGATCTCGCCCGGGATGTGGAAATGGCCCGCCGAATCGGCCGTTGCCTGTCGTGCATCATAGTCGACATCGACGATTTCAAGCGGATCAACGACGATTTCGGCCACCCGGAGGGGGACAGCGTGATCCGGCAATTCGGAAACGTGATTCATTCGGCGAAGCGTGCCTATGACACGGTGGCGCGCCTGGGGGGGGACGAATTCGCCTGGCTCCTCATGGACGCCGACCCGGACCAGGCGCTTCACGCGGCCGCCCGGGCGCACCGGATGGTGAACGAGAAAGCGTTCGACGTCGCGGGCAGCCGCTTGAACCTTACCGCCAGCTTCGGGGTCTCCTCCCTCCTACCGGGAGTGGAACTTTCCGCCGACGATCTTGTGGGGAACGCAGACCGGGCATTATACTGGGGAAAGGAGAGCGGGAAGAACATCGTCCGTTTCTACCCGCCGAAAAAGGTGGAAGAGCGAAATGTTGAGGCCGATTCTCACCTATCCTGACCCGTTCCTGTCGACGATGTCGCTTCCCGTGACGAACGTGGACGGGAAGGTGCGCGAACTCATCCGAGACATGTTCGAGACGATGTACGCCGCAAACGGGGTTGGACTGGCGGCCCCGCAGGTCGGCGTGGGGAAGCGCGTGATCGTGGTGGACATCTCCCCGGTGGAGGAAACGGCCGGGCCGATCGCCCTCGTCAACCCCGAGATCGTCGGGAAACAGGGGCAGGTCGAGGGGGTGGAGGGGTGCCTGAGTGTCCCCGGCGTCGAGGGGGTGGTCTGCCGGCACGAGTCGATCGTCCTCCGGGGGAAGAACGAGCAGGGGATCCCGGTTACCATAGAAGCCCAGGGGATGTTGTCCCGCGCCCTGCAGCACGAGATCGACCATCTGGACGGTATCCTGTTCGTCGACAAGCTCGCCGCCCCCGCCGCATCCGCGAAATAATGCCCCCATACCGCGTGGTCTTCATGGGAACCCCGGAGTTTGCGGTTCCCTCTCTCGACGCACTTGCACGCACCGAGGAGGTGATCCTCGTCGTCACCAACCCCGACCGCCCGTCCGGACGGGGCCGGGCGCTCACGGCCCCTCCGGTGAAACGGGATGCGCAGCGGCTCGGGATCCCGGTATTCCAGCCGGAGAAAGCGAGGTACCCCGGGTCGGTGGCGCGCATCGCCGGAGAGCGGCCCGAACTGATCGTCGTCGTCGCGTACGGACAGATCCTCCCTCCGTCGATCCTCGACATCCCGGAGTACGGGTGCATCAACGTGCACGCCTCCCTTCTCCCCCGGTACCGCGGGGCCGCTCCGATCAACTGGGCGATCGCACGGGGCGAGACGGTGACGGGCGTGACGATCATGAAGATGGATCCCGGGATGGACACGGGGCCGATGCTGCACGTGCGGGAGATGCCGATCGGGGAGGACGACACGGCGGAGACGATGTTCCCCAAGCTGTCGTCCCTCGGCGCGCAGGCCCTGATCGAGGCCTTGGGCAATCTCCGCGAGGGAACCCTTGCGGAGACCCCGCAGGACGGGAACCTTGCGACCCACGCCCCGATGATCAAGAAGGAGCACGGTCGGATCGATTGGGGAAAGCCCGCCCGGGAGGTGCGCGACCTGGTCCGGGGGATGACGCCGTGGCCTTCCGCCTTCACGGACCATGACGGGAAGACGTTGAAAATCCTCGCCGCCTCCGTCCGGGAGGGCAAGGGAAGTCCGGGCGAGATCCTCTCGGTGGCCCGGGACGGGGTCGTGGTCGCCTGCGGCGAGGAGGCACTTCTCCTGGGCAAGGTCCAGCCCGAAGGGGGCAGGGCGATGTCCTCAAGGGAATACGCGCAGGGCCGCCGCGTCCGGAAGGGAGACCGGCTATCTCCGTAAGGGAAGCGGCGCTTCGCATCCTTGCGCGGGTGGACCGGGGGGGCGCATATGCGGACATCCTTCTCGACCGGGCGCAGCGTTTGTTATCCGACCCGAGAGACAGGGCGCTCCTCACCGAGATCGTGATGGGGACGCTTCGGCGCCGGGGCATCCTCGATTTCACCCTCTCCGCGCACCTTGTCCGGCCGATCGAGAAGACCGACGCCTGGGCGCGCAACGCCCTGCGGATGGGCGCCTACCAGCTTCTCTACACCCGTGCGCCGGAGCGGGCGGCGATCTACGAGACCGTCGCGGCGGCAAAAAAGGTTCGGGGAGAGAAGATCGCCGGGCTGGTCAACGCGGTCCTGCGGGAAGTGGTGCGGGCGGGGACCGCGTCGGTTCTCCGCGCGGAGGAAGGGGAAGATGACCCGGCGGTCATGCATTCGGCCCCCGCCGCGCTCGTCTCGGCCCTTTCGCTCTCCCTGGGAGAGAAAGAGGCGGCCGCGTTTCTTGCGAACGCTCTGGATAAGCCCCCCTTCGTGGTCCGTGCGAACCCGTTTCGCATCACCCGGAACGACCTGTTTTCCCGGCTGGCCCGCGCGGGCATGTCCCCTTCCCCCTGCCGGTACGCCCCCGACGGGATTGTGCTCTCCGAGCCGTCCGGCGTGCACGCCGACCCGGGGTTCCGGTCCGGGGAGTACCTGGTGATGGACGAGGGTGCGCAACTCATCGCACCGCTCCTTTCCCCCTCGGCGGGCGAGAAGATCCTCGACGCGTGCGCCGCACCCGGGGGGAAGACGACCCACCTCGCGGCCCTTGCCGGGGGCAGGGCGCAGATCGTGGCAGTGGACGTCTCGGAAGGACGTCTCCGGCTTCTCCGGGAGACGATCGCGCGCACGGGGGCGATGGCGGTTACGGCGCGGCGCCACGATTTCCAGGCTGGTCCGCTCCCCGAGGCCGAGGCCTTGTTCGACAAGGTCCTCGTGGACGCCCCCTGCACGGGCATGGGGGTCATCCGGCGCAACCCCGACGCGAAGTGGCGGTTCCGCACGGACGGGCCGCGCGGGATGGCGCGCCTGCAGGAAGCGATTCTCGACCACGCGTGGACGTCGGTCCGGCCCGGGGGGCTCCTCGTGTACTGCACCTGCACCCCCTTTGCGGAGGAGAACGGGAAGGTGGTGGGGTCGTTCTGCACGAGGCACGAGGACGCGAGGGCGAACCGGGAAGGCGTGCGGGGCTGGCCCGGACCGCAGGATGCGTGGACGCCGGAGGGGTTCCTCCGCCTCCTTCCGCACCGGCACGGCACGGACGGGTTCTTCGCGGCGCTGCTTCGGAAGAAGGGTTGACAGGCGTTGAGTGAAGGGAGGATGCACGGGCCCCGTCCGTGGTAGAATCTTCGCGAACCGCCGTGAAAGGGGAAACGGGATGGACTATTACATTGCGCCGTCCCTGCTGTCGGCCGACTTCGGCCGGCTTGCCGAGGAGATAGGCGCCGTGGAGAAGGCGGGAGCCGACCTCCTCCACGTCGATGTCATGGACGGCCGGTTCGTCCCCAACATCACGATCGGGCCCCCGGTGGTGGCGGCGATCAAACGGTGCGCGAAGCTCCCCCTCGACGTGCACCTCATGATCGTCGAGCCGGAGAAATATATCGAGGCATTTGCGGACGCCGGGGCGGACGTCCTCACCGTCCACGCGGAGGCGACCCCGCACCTCCAGCGCGCCGTCGCCCGGGTGCGGGAACTGGGGAAGAAGGCGGGGGTGTCCCTGAACCCATCCACGTCGCTATCGGCCATCGAGTGGGTCCTTACCGACATCGATATGGTGCTCATCATGTCCGTCAACCCCGGGTTCGGGGGACAGGAATACCTTCCCTCGATGACCGGAAAGATCGAGCTTCTCCGCTCGCAGCTTGTCCGCTCGGGGCTTTCGGTCGACATCGAGGTGGACGGCGGGATCAAGACGGACAACGTCGCAGAGGTCGTCCGGGCAGGAGCCAACGTGATCGTGTCCGGTTCCGGGATCTTCAAAACGAAGGAATACGGCAAGACGATTTCCGAGATGCGCAATAACATCCGGAAAGCCGTTTCCGCCTCCGCGTGACGCGGGCGGGGAGGCGAAGACCGGGCGGGGGTGAGGAATGAACCGGGTAGAGATCGGTTTGTGGCAACTTTCGGTTCGGGCGAGGAAGTGCGTCGAGGCGCTCCGGAAGAACGGTTTCGACGCCGAGTACCATCCCAGCCTGGAAACGGTGCGGGAGCGGGTGCTCGCGGAGTGCGAGAAGGCGGAATCGATCGGCTTCGGAGGCTCCATGTCGGTCGCGGAGATGGGGATCTTCGATCTCCTCGAGAAAAGCGGCAAGCAGCTGTTCGACCACGGCCGCGTCCCCCCCGAGAAGAAGGCGGAGACCAGGCTCGCCCAGCTCACCTGCGACCTGTTTCTGGCCGGGACCAATGCGGTCACCCTCGACGGGTGCCTCGTCAACCTGGACATGAACGGGAACCGGACAAACGCGATGACGTTCGGTCCGAAAAAGATCGTCGTGGTGGCGGGGGGGCAGAAGGTGGTCGGCGGCGTGTCCGAGGCGATCCGGAGAATCAAGACCGTCGCCGCGCCGAGAAACACGAAGCGGCTCAAGCTCGGCACCCCGTGCGCAACCTCCGGCTTCTGCGAGGATTGCGACTCCCCCCAGCGGATCTGCCGCGTCTACTCGATCATCGAGCGGAAGCCGCCCAACTCGGATATCTCCGTGCTCCTGTGCGGCGAGCCGATGGGCCTGTAGGGAGCAATCTGCGTATTGACGGAATGTAGGCGGTATTGCTATCATTCCAGGTTCCGTCGGGATGTGGCTCAGCCTGGTAGAGCACCTGGTTCGGGACCAGGGGGTCGCGAGTTCAAATCTCGCCGTCCCGACTCATTCCCTGAAGTACCCGAGGTGCCGTTCCGGAGCGGGTCGCCCTGGCCGCCGCCCGCAAGAGCCCGATCAACGCGGTTCCGGACCCTCGATCCCCGAGCCCGACAGGATCCTTGAAAACGGGAAGCAGCCAGGCTGGCTGTCGGTGCAAAAGGGCGGCAGCGTCTCGAGATCCAGCGCTTCGCCGAGATAGACGTAGCGAATCACCTGGCGGTCGTATTCCAGGGCTTCGTCGCCCGACAGGATCGTGTCGTGTCCGATTCGCACGGTTTCGTCGAAAGGCAAGTAGTTCATGACCGTGCTGATCGGGCCCTTCGCGAAGTTGTGCCTGAGTCCCAGGGCGTGACCGACCTCGTG
>JBAVJZ010000105.1:0-10589 GCA_049688015.1 Candidatus Deferrimicrobiaceae bacterium
GGGTTAGTCCGCAGCAGTCGGCGCCGCCGGTGAGGGTCAGTCCGCCGCAGTCGGCACCGCCGGTGAGGGTCAGTCCGCCGCAGTCGGCGCCGCCGGTGAGGGTCAGTCCGCCGCAGTCGGCACCGCCGGTGAGGTTCAGTCCACCGCAATCGGCACCGCCGGACAGGGTCAGACCGGAGGCAGCGCCTGTCGAGAGGGTAAGGCCGCAGGAGGAACCGGCCGAAGACGTCTTGCGCGAGACCCCCCGCGGCGGGACGGTGCGGTAGGTGCCGATGAACCGCCGATAAGCGCCCTGTCACGGTGTTTATATAATCGACAGATAAACATCAACTGAATACGGGCAAGCGAGGAGGACCCGTTATGGGAAAGAACATATTGATGCTTGTCGGTGATTTCGTGGAAGATTACGAGGTCATGGTTCCCTTCCAAGCACTTCAAATGGTTGGACACACGATGCACGCAGCCTGTCCTGACAAGAAAGCGGGAGAGACCGTAAGGACGGCGATACACGATTTTGAAGGCGACCAGACATACAGCGAGAAAGTCGGCCATAACTTTCGGCTGAACGCGACGTTTTCGGAGATCGAGCCAGGTTCCTATGATGCGCTCGTCATACCCGGCGGCCGGGCTCCCGAATACCTCCGACTGAACAAGCGGGTTCTCGAGATGGTTCGTCATTTTGCCTCCTCCAACAAGCCGATAGCATCGGTATGTCATGGGGCGCAAATTCTCGCTGCGGCAGGCGTGCTCAAAGGCAAGGAATGCTCTGCGTACCCGGCATGTGGCCCCGAAGTGGAGGCCGCGGGAGGAAAGTATGTGCCCAAGGATTGGCCCGAAGCTCACGTCGACGGCAACCTTGTAACTGCCCCGGCCTGGCCGGCGCACCCGGCCTGGCTGGCAGCTTTTCTGAAGCTGCTTTAGAAAAGCATTTTCCGGCCCCAGGAAAGGGCAGGGCATACGGAAACTTCTTCAGGAGCGGGCGCTCAGGATCGCTTTCTCTCCTTCGGTCCGGGTCTTGTGAATCTTCTCCGGCTTCACGAGCAGGACAGGGCGCTCCGTCGCGTGCAGGACCTTCTCCGCGACGCTTCCCACCAGGACCCGGGCAAGCCCCGTGTGGCCGTGCGTGCTCATGATGATGAATTCCACGTCCTCTTTGTCGGCCAGGGCGAGGATCGCGGAGTGCGCATACCCTGCGCCGACCTCGATCCTGGTCTTGATCCCTTTCCCTTCGATGCGCGACTTGATCCCTTTCAGGTAGGTGGTCGCTTCTTCGATTCTTGCAGAGGCCACCCGTTTCTCTTCCTCCGGCTCGGCTTCCGGAGACGTCTCCAACGGGGTATCGATGACTCGAAAGAGGACTATCTCATAACCGAATGCTTTCGCGATCTTTTCCGCCTGGTTGATCGCCCGCTCCGACGACGCGGATCCGTCAAGTGGGACGAGGATCTTCTGTTCCATCGTCTTCTCTCCTTGTCTTGGGAAGCCGTCGCCAGGTTGACGTGTTTTATTCCGCATTTATCTTATAAAAAATGGTAAGTTATGTCAAGCGCCCCCCCTTTGTGCACTCCCGATATTGGTTATCCTTTTACCTGTTTCCTGTTGATGGGTTAAGCCTTTAATACGTACGAATTCCATCGCGTCTGTCTCCCCAAGGCAAGACCCTCCCGCGCGAGGGCTGCTGGGCGCCGAGAAGCCGACGGATTAGCGCGGCGGAGACGCCTTCCCAGGCCCGCACCTGGAGGGATCCGCGCTCTCCGGCTGTGAGGCCGACGATGGGGTTTGCCAAGTATTTCTGACAGACCGGCTGTTGAATGACAGCAGTGAACCGTTTATCATTCAGAAAATTTACGCGCAGGCTTCGAGACGGAACCAGGAGGTGACGAATGGAAGGGATGATTGGGAAGTTGCAGGGATGGTCAGCGGTTTTCGGGCTCAAAATTCTCACCGCGATCCTGATCGTCGTAGTCGGTCGCTGGGTGGCGCGATTCATAAGGAACACCACCGAGAAAATGATGACCAGGAGCAAAGTCGACGCTGCCCTCGTCAGCTTCGTCGGGAACCTGATCTACGTTTCCCTGCTCACGTTTGTAATCCTGGCTGCACTCGCCCAACTCGGGATTCAAACGACATCGTTCATCGCCGTTATCGGGGCGGCCGGTTTGGCCGTCGGACTGGCGCTGCAAGGGTCGCTTGCGAACTTCGCCGCCGGTGTCCTGATGCTCATCTTCCGTCCCTTTCAGGTCGGCGATTTCATCGAGGGGGGAGGGGTCATGGGGATCGTGGAAGAGATCCAGATCTTCACGACGCAGCTGCGTACGCCGGACAACAAGATGATCATCGTCCCGAATGCGAAGATCACCGGCGACAACATCACGAATTACACGAGGAAAGAGAACCGGCGCGTGGATCTCGTCATCGGGGTGAGCTATCAGGATGACATCGAGAAAGTGAAGGCCGTCGTCGCGGACGTTCTGAACGGCGATGAACGCGTCCTGAAGGACCCGGTCCCGACCATCGCGGTTCTGGAGCTGGGGGACAGCAGCGTCAACTTTGCCGTTCGCCCCTGGGTCAAAACGGAGGATTACTGGGGCGTCTACTTCGATACGACCGAGAATATAAAGAAACGATTCGACGCGGAGGGAATTTCCATCCCGTTCCCGCAGCGGGACGTTCACCTGTATCAAACGTAATCCCTGTCCGCCGGAAGGGGATGGCGGTCTCGCTGTGCAGGATCGGGGGCGGGGGACGGTGGCAGGAAGCGGAACGTCCAGTCCTGCTGGCGCAAGCCTGCCAGGCCGATGAAGTCCGTCGAGACGACAGGCTTTAAATACAAATGGTTATGCCTATTAGCGTCATGTAAAGGTTGAGGGTCTGCCTGTTTCTTGAAACCGGTGCGCCCCCCGAGGATGGCCCAAGAAGTGTTTAGGTCGAGACGACTCCCACAGTGGTAAAAAACGCCGCTGCCCTCACGGGGACCCGGAGCCAACGGATTTGCCCCCCGGTTTCTTGACGAGCAGAGTATGAGGATGGACTTCCTGCTGGGCTAGGATCCGGGACGATTCGACGGCGTTGTGTGCCCCTTCTTCTAGCCAGGTCGGGTTCGAGGGCGAAGCGCTGGTAGCTCGCAACCTGTTTCAGGGTGAAGACGTGGTCGGATTCTCGGCCCACCGCCTTCTCTAATTGGTGTCGATGATTTACGCTGATCGTGGGCGCTAGTTCGGGAAAAGGAGGAACGCACATGGCCGTCCAGGTGAACAGCCCGGCACCGGCGTTCGAGTTGTCGGGGGTCGTGGGAAAAGAGTACCGGAAGGTCAAGCTCTCCGACTACAAGGGGAAGTGGGTCGTCCTGTTTTTCTACCCACTGGACTTTACCCCCATATGACGCACGGAGATCCTCGAGTTCTCCCGGCGGGAGAGCGAATTCGCGGCGGTGGATGCGCAGGTTCTCGGGATCAGCACGGACACCAAGTTTTCCCACATGGCGTGGGTAGACAAGGAACTGGGGGAGTTGACATACCCTCTCCTTGCCGATTTCACCAAGCAGGTTTCGAAGGATTACGGGGTCCTGCTGGAGAGGCTCGGGGCTGCGCTGCGGGGGACGTTCATCATCGGTCCGGACGGGCTTCTCCGGGCGTACATCGTGCAGGACCTGACCGTGGGAAGGAGCGTGGACGAGATCCTGCGGCTCGTTACCGCGCTCCGTACCGGCAAGCTTTGCCCTGCCGGCTGGCGCCCCGGGGAACCTCATTTGCCGCCGATCCCGGGGAACTCCGGGGAATAGGTGATGGAGGTCGGCATCCGTCGCGTGTCTTGCCTCGTCCGGCGGGCCCGGCCGCGGATTCAGCCTTTGGCGGCCTCCCACATCGTGTCCCAGTACAGCAGCTCGAACCCCTGCAGCAAACGGGCCGCACGCCGGATGCGCACGGGGTCCGCTCCTTGTGCCAGCCCCTCCTCAACCACCGAAAGGCCCTGCTCTTCGAACCCGGGCGGTGCGCTGGCAAACAGATCGAAGAAGGCGACGTCCTGTCCGGAGAGACCGTAGCCTGCCTGGAGCGCCCGGCTGATCCGTCCGCAGTTCTCGCCCCATGCCGTAAGGTTTACCAGGAAGGCCCCCACGAATTCCGCTGCCGTTCCATACGTGGCGAGCCAGTTCACGTACGCGCTGTAGGCGAATGCACCGGGGAGCGGTTCTGCCGCGTACAGCTTTTCCGGCGACATCCCCAACGCCTGCCCGAATGCCCCCAATGCCGTCAGAGCCGCACGTTCCCCTTGCAGCATTCCGGTGAGGAAGTCCCGCGCCCCCTGCGATTCAGCCCGGGACACGATCAGCGCCACGCTGCGCAGGTCGCTCTCGATGATGTGACACTGCTGGCCCGCGAACAGCGCCAGCTTTTTCTTCTCTACCGCCCGCCCCTCCAGGGCTTCCAGGTACGGGTGGCTGCGAATCCGCTTTTCGGTGGCTGCGATGGCCTTGCGCGCATCATCCAGCAGACGTCGTGCACTATGAGCCATGGCCTTGCTTCCTCCCTCCCCGCCGGGAACGGCACGGAACTTCTCCTTGAGAAGTGAACCCAATAGTTGCATAATAACGCCGGGACATGGTTTGTGTCCCGTAATTGCGCTGTTTGGGCTCCACCGCCCGGATTGAGCAATAATTCATTTTTTTGGAGGTAGATGTGGCAACTGGAAGTGTGAAGTGGTTCAACGACGCGAAGGGGTTCGGATTCATCAGCCAGGAGGACGGGCCGGATGTGTTCGTCCACTTCAGCGCCATCCGGGCGGAGGGCTTCAAATCTCTCCAGGAAGGGGACCGGGTTGAGTTCGAGATCACGCAGGGGCCCAAGGGACCCCAGGCGACAAACGTGGTCAAGGCCAGCTGATCCCCGGCAACCTCGGGGAGACAACCCCGAAAGAGGAAAGGCCCCGGCGGGAAACCCCGCCGGGGTTTTTTTCATTGGAGCGACGACTCCGGCGGTCCGGCAGATTCCACCGGCGCAGGGGAATGTACCCGGACGTGCGTCATCGTGAGAGCTTCGATCCAAATGGTCAGAGGAATGTCGCCGTAACCATCCAGACGCCCCCGACGATAACGCACAACCCGATGCCCCGGCTCACCCAGTGGCCTGCGGGAACGATCTTCTCGACCAGAACGTACGCGGCGATGACCGCCACCCAGAGCAGGTTCATCACACCCGCCACAAACAAAAGCGCCATCAGGAGCCAGCAGCAACCCACGCAGAAGATGCCGTGCCGGATCCCCATGAGGAGCGCGCCCCGCGTCCCCTCCCGCCATTCGGTCATGAAAAACCCCAGGGGAGAGCGGCAGTGCGCCAGGCATGCACGCTTGAGGGGTGTGAACTGGAAGACCCCGGCCCCGATCAGCAGCACCCCGCCCAGCAGAGGACTGTTGCTCACCATCATGGGGGAGAGCAGGGCGGCGCGATGGAGTGCCCACTGGGCCAGGGTGGCGACGGCACTGAAACCGGTCCAGACAACGAGATAGCCGGCAAGAAATACCGCTGTCGCCAGGAATGGGCTCCGCTGTTCATGATGCCGGCGGCTCACCCGGGAATACGTGAGGATCATGGGCGCGGCGGAAGGGGTCATCATCGCCACCATCATCACCGCCCACATGACAAACATCAGGATGAAATCGACTGCTCCCCATCCCTGCATACGGGGCACGCCCATCTCCATCCCCGTCGATGTTCCCATTTTTCCTGCCAGGTGGAAGATGTACACCCAGGAGAGCCCGGCGATACCGCCAAGGCCGGCGATCACAAAGGCCCGGTCACGCTTCAGCGCCGCTTCCAGGTTTCCTGCCGGCATCCCTTATTTCCTTTGCAATTATGGCTTAAATTATACGATGGCGGCTGCAAGACGAGGGTTTCCCCGGTCGGGACATATAGGTTTTCCGGTATCGCCGGAGAGAATGGTACGGGCGCCTTCTCCCAATCTTGCGGTATGCTCACCGGGGCGGAAATCCCCCTCACTGCAGGTCTCGAGCGAATCCGCGAACGATCTCCGGAATCTTATTGCGAAAGTAAAATCGGCCCGGAGGAGGCGTGATTATGGCGTGCGCAAGGGATACACTGAAAGCGACATTCCTGCTGGGGCTGGCCGCCCTGGCGTTTCTCGTGGCGGGGATCGGCACCGGCACGGCCCGGAGCGACACGACACGGAACATGGGGCCGGGGGAGGCGCAGGCGCTGATTCGGGAGAATGCAGGGAAAAAGGATTTCGTGGTCCTCGATGTCCGCACGCCGGGCGAGTTCGCTCGAGGCCACATCGAAGACGCCGTGCTGGTCGATTACCGTTCCCCCGCGTTCCGGGAGGAAATGGCGGGACGGGACAGGGCGAAGACCTACCTCGTCTACTGCCGGACGGGGAACCGGAGCGTCGGTGCCATGAATATCATGAGGGAGCTCGGCTTCCGCAGCTACTACCATCTGGAGGGAGGGATCAAACGGTGGCAGGAGGAAGGACTCCCCGTGGTCCGTTAGGGTTCGTTGGCGGGCTAATCGCAGGAAGCGGTGTGCCCTCCGGTTGTCCGGATGGGCAGGGCGGAAATGCGCCATCAAATACGAAATAGAAAGAGAGAGGGGAGGGGTTTGATGAAGCCGCAACTCTGTCTGGTGGGGGTTGTCCTTACGTTGGTGATGCTGGCGTCTTCTGTCGAAGCCGGACTGATGATGGTGTACGAGCAGGAATCCTATGACCGGCCCGGGAAGGAGGCGATGACGGTCTACATGGACAAGGACCGCATGCGGACGGAAACCAAAGGAGGCAGCGCGGACCAGGTGTTCATCTTTCGCGGCGACAAGAAACTGTACTGGATGATCGACAACCGGAAAAGGACGTACACGGAAATCACCAGGGAAGATCTGAAGAAGCTGAAGAGCAAGATGGACGAGGCGACCAGAACGCTCGATGAGCAGATGAAGAACATGCCTCCCGAACAAAGGAAAATGATGGAAGCGATGATGAAGGACCGGATGCCGAAGCAGCCTCCGAAGACCGTATACAAGAAGGTGGCCTCCGGCGTCACGGTGAACCGCTGGGTCTGCGATCAATACGACGGGGTTATCGGGGGGGAGAAGAAGGAAGAGGTCTGGACGGCCGACCCGGGGGAGTTCGATCTTCGCCCGGAGGAGGTCCAGGTCTTTGACAGTCTCCGCGAGTTCTCGGAAGAGTTCTCGAAACAGGGGATGCCGTTCTACAGGATCGAAAAGGAGAAGGGGAAGAAGGGAGACGATTATACCGGGGTTCCCGTCAGGATGATTCGCTTTTCCCGCGGGAAAAAGGTGGAACGGATGGAGTTGACCGGGGTGCAGCGGAAGGAGGTCGCGCCTTCGCTGTTCGAGCTGCCGGCCGGATACAAGAAAAAGGAAATGTACTAGGCAAGGGACGGGATGACGATCGCGGCGAGGACGGCCTACGGGGTCTCGACCTTGTAGCCCACTCCGTACAGCGAATGGATCCATTCCTCGCCCGGGGCGGCGGACGCGATCTTTCTTCGAAGCTTTTTCACGTGACTGTCGATCGTGCGGTCGCTCACGACGCGCTGATCGGGGTAGATCCGGTCCATCAGCTGGCTTCGGGAAAAGATGCGGCCCGGGTTCTGCGCCAGGATGTGAAGCAGCTGAAACTCGATGGCGGTGAGATCCAGGTCCTGCCCATGGAGCGTCGCCTGGAAACGCTCCTTGTCGAGCGACAGCCCGTGCACGGCGGGGGACGCTTGTCCCCCTGTCCGGCGCAGCACCGCCCTGACGCGTGCGATGACCTCACGGGGGCTGAAGGGTTTGCAGATGTAGTCGTCGGCCCCCAGCTCCAGCCCGAGCAGCCGGTCGATCTCCTCGACCCGGGACGTCACCATGAGGATCGGGAGGGCGGAGAAGGAACGAATCTCCCTTAGGATCTCCATCCCGTCTTTGCCCGGCAGCATCAGGTCGAGCAGAACGAGGTCAGGGGTCTGTTCCCGGACCCAGGGGACGACTTCCCTCCCGTCTCCCAGGCAGTGCGGCTCATATCCCGCCTGTTCCAGATAATCCCGTAACAGGTTGGCCAGTTTCGGTTCGTCCTCGACCACCAGGATTTTCCCGCGCATCTTCGCCTATCCGGCCATGGGGAACGCGATCTTCACCCAGAGACCGCCCAGCGGGGAGGGGACGGCCGCGATGGTGCCTTCGTGGGCCAGGACGATGCTCCGGCAGATCGAAAGGCCAAGCCCCGCCCCGCCCGACTCCCGGTTGCGGGAGCTATCTACCCGGTACAGCCGGTCGAAGAGCTTTTCCAGCTCCCCCTCGGGAACGCCGGGACCCGAGTCCTGGAAATGAACCGTTGCCGTTCCGTTGTTTCGTTCGACGAAGATCCGGAGCCGCCCGCCGGGATCGGTGTATTTCAGGGAATTCTCCAGCAGGTTGGAAAAAAGCTGGCGGAGCCGCTCGGCGTCGGCGAACAGGGGAAATGCCGTGCCGGTCGGAAGATCGGTCTCCAGGGAAATCCCCTTGTCGGCGTATTCCGGGCGGTACGGGTCCAGCGCCTGGCGAAGCGCCTGGGCCAGATCGATGTCCGACTTGCTGTACGCCAGGGCACCGAGATCGGAGAGGGAGAGATCGTAGAGATCGTTCACCAGCCGGCTCAGTCGGATCACCTCGCCGTGCAGAGAGCCGATCGTTTGGGGGGTGGCCGCGCGGATCCCGTCCTGCATGGCCTCGATCTCGCCGCGAAGGATGGACAGGGGCGTTCGCAGCTCGTGGGAGATGTCGGCGATCCACTGCCGACGCGCCTGCTCGTGCTTTTCGAGGGTCAGGGCCAGGGCGTTGAAGTCCCGGGCGAGCCGGCCCAGCTCGTCGGAGGACTCCACGGGAACGCGGGTGTCGTATCGTCCGGACGCCAGCCGGTGCGTGGCCGACGCCAAATCCCGGATCCGTTTGACCATCCGTTGGGCGAGGGGAATGGACAGCAGGGCCGCCAGGAAGACCATCGCCAGGGCAATGAGGGCAAAGGCCTGCTTCTGTTCCCTGGCAAAGCGCATCTGGCGGGCGTCCGAGAGCATTTTCAGAGGAAGCAATCCCAGGTATCCCACTGTTTTCCCCTCGTGCAACAGCGGTTTGAGCGGCAGGCTCTCCGGGAGATCGGGGGGGGCGAAGATGCTCCGTTTGTCCCCGTCCAGCAGCACCACCCTGCGCGTAAAATGGTGGCCGGGATCCGGCCGCCTCGGTCCGGGCGGATGCGCCGAGGGAGTGTCGCCGCGGGGCCTTCGCTGCCTCGGCGGAACGGTCGTCTCCCCAGGTGCGTCCCCTTCGGGAGATCCCGGCGGAAAAGGTTCCTGGATCCGGTCCGGCAGAGATGCGCGCAGCAGCCGACGCCAGCGTCGGGGGTCGTCTTGCAGCGATTTCCAGGACCCCTCCCCTGCATATACCTCTTCGAGCACCCCGGCGAGGGACTCGAGACGCTCCAGGTCCGCCTTGTTCGCGTAGTCGAGAAATCCGCGGTTAAAACTCCACTGCATTACCAGGAACATGCAGACGACTACGCCGCAGGCGACCGCCAGCATGGCGAGAAACAACTTGTATTGGATCCGGATCTTCACCGCTCCCCCCGGAGTCGGAATCCACTGCTACCATTCCGAATAGCACAGAGATATCGGGGAAAACCAGATATATCCCTGTTCACCTCCGTATTTCCTCATTTCCTGCACATTTCATCCACATTCGGCGGGTTTAATAGTTCATGAAAGGGGAATTCAACCACCGAACGGAAAGGAGATCGCGATGAATGCGATGGGAGCAACGATCAGGAAAACCGCGTTGATCATGGCACTTTCGGCTATGATCCCGGCCACCGGGTTCGCTTTTGGCGGCCATTGGGACGGCGAAAAACCGAAAGGACCGCCGCAGGAGGCGATCGACGCGTGCAAGGACTTGAGCAAGGGGGACCTGGTTCAGTTCACGACTCCTCGCGGGAGTACCGTTTCCGGCATCTGCCGGGACATGCGGGGCGGGCTGGTCGCCGTTCCGGAAGAGGGGTTCCCCGGCAGGCACAGGGGAATGGGTCCCGGGAAACGCATCGACCGGATGGCTAAGAAACTCAATCTGACGGAAGCCCAGAAGGAGCAGGTCAAGGCGATCCTTGCATCCGAACGGGAGAAAGCCGAGCCGCTCAGGCAGCAGCTTGCGGAAAACCGGAAGAATCTCCGGAAGGCCATCGAGGCCCAGCCGTTCGACGAGGCAACCGTTCGGACTCTGGCGGCGAAGCAGAGCGAAACGCGCGTCGAGCTGGTCGTGTCCCGGGCCCGGACAAGAAGCCAGATCTACGCATTGCTTTCTCCCGAACAGCGGGAATCGGCCAGCAAACTTGGCCCGATGGGGGAGAGGCGGCACAAGCATCGCCCCTGGAGGTAACATTCTTTTGACCTGAAAGCCGATGCGAAGAGCGGTTGCCGGGGTTTCGCGTCCCGGCAGCCGCACCCCGTATCCACCCGGCAGGGATTCATTCGACCCGGGCCGGCCGCTCTTGCACGAGGGATCCACACAGGCAATCTTTACCGGGCGACGACTTCGCTTTTTCATTGCCCGTTTTTCAAC
>JBAVJZ010000106.1:0-8496 GCA_049688015.1 Candidatus Deferrimicrobiaceae bacterium
AGATAAACGAGGGAAGGGTAGAGGAGTGGCTTGAAACGCGGCCGCTTTCCGCAGGATGCACGCCGGAGCGCATTCTAGTTGTTGCGAGGTCCCGGCTACACCTTCGGGACCAGCAATCCATCCACACGGTCCCCGGAGTCCCGTCCCTTTCGCAGCACCTCGGCAAGGGCCGATTCCAGCTCCTCGCCGGTGAAGGGCTTCAGGATGAAGCCGTCCACGCCTTCCGCCATCGCGTCGGTGGCCAGGGCGGCGGTCGGGCCGGCCGTGATCAGGACCCGCAGCGCATCCGGCTGCTGCTCCCCGACCCGCTTCAGCAGGGTCAGGCCGTCGGCCCCGGGAAGCCAGTGGTCCGAGATGACGACCCCGAAGGTCTCCCTGTCCAGGAACGCAAGCGCCTCTTCCGCGTCGGGAACGTGCGACATGTTGCACCCCTTGATCCGGAAAAACACGGATAGGGCGTCTCCCAGCATCTTGTCATCCTCGACCAGAAGCATACGCATTCCGCGCAGTCTTGCGTAAAGATCCACCCGCACCCTTTCGTCGTCCCCGGAAAATCTACTCCCTCCGCTGCACAGGGGGTGCCAAGGGAGGCGTCTAGAATATTCGTCAGACATTTCAACTTGTTGCATAATCCGGACGCGACCCGGGAGGAAGGAATATCCCTCCCCGCTTCGAACATATTCTACCATCTTCGCAAATTTTCGAAGGGCGAAACGGAAGGTGCGGCCTACCGGTCCAGTTTCCTTTTCCGGTAGCGGAAAGTGTGGTGGTTCAGGTTGAGAAGGGAAGCGGCCCGGCTTTCATTGCCCGCCGTCATCCGCAGGGCCCTCTCGAAGTAGTATCGCTCCAGGGAGGCCTGCACGAAAGGAAAGTCGATCCCGTCCGGGGAGAGGGGGGGACAAAAGAAGTCTCCGTCGCCCGTCCCCTCGCCGCGCCGCGCCGGCAGGTCGCCGAGCCCCAGGTCCGCCTCCCCCAGGACGGGACCCTCACCCGAAAGGACCGCCCGCTCCATGACGTTTTTTAGCTCCCGCACGTTCCCCTTCCACGGCCACCGCGCAAGCGCGCCTTCCGCTTCCGGCGAGAAGCCGGTAAAGGGCTTGCCGAATTTCCGGGAGAACTCGAGCAGGTAGTGCCGGGCGATCGGCAGGATGTCCCCGGCCCGCTCGGAGAGCGACGGGACCTTCACCGAGACGACGGCCAGCCGGTAGAAGAGGTCTTCCCGGAAGAGCCCTTTTTCGATCTGCGACTTAAGATCCTTGTTCGTCGCGGAGACGACCCGGGTGGCGACGGAGAGCCGCCTCGTTCCCCCCACCCGGTAGAACGCCCCCTCCTCGAGGAACCTGAGCAGCTTCGCCTGGGCCTGGAGGCTTAGATCCCCCACCTCGTCGAGGAACAGCGTCCCCCCGGCGGCCTCCTCCACCCGCCCCTTCTTCCCCGAGGCGCTCGCCCCGGTGAAGGCCCCCTTCTCGTACCCGAACAGCTCGCTCTCGATCAGCTCCTGGGGGATGGCGGCGCAGTTCACGCTGACCAGCGGTCCGCGGAAGTTGGGGCTGCGGAAGTGGACCGCGCCGGCGATCAGCTCCTTCCCGGTGCCGGTCTCCCCGAGGATCAGGACCGGGGTGTCCGGGCTCTTCGCGATCGAGTTCACGAACTCCATCACGTCCTGGATCGTGTCGCTCTCCCCGATGAAGCAGGGCAGGTTCTCCTGCAGAAGACGGTCCTGGAGAAGCCTAACCTCCTTCTTGAGCCGCACGGTTTCCAGGGCGTTGCGCACGCAGACATCGAGGGTTTCCATCTGGAGCGGCTTGACCACGTAGTCGTGGGCGCCCCCCTTCATGGCGGACACCACGGTCTGGACATCCTCGAACGCGGTGATGACGACGACCAGGATCTCCGGGTCGATCGCGCGGATCTCCCGGAGGGCGTCGAGCCCGCTCATGCCGGGCAGGCCGATGTCGAGCAGCACCAGGTCGGGCGGGTCTTCCCGGACGGCCGATAGGGCCGACTCGGCGTCGGAAAAGGTCCGGACCTCGTACCGGGACCCGAAGGCGACCGAAACCCCCTCCCGAATGGAGTCCTCGTCGTCCACCACGAAGACGGTATAGGAGATCAACCCTTCGCGCTCCCTTCCCCGAGCGGGAGATCGATCCGGAACTCGGCCCCTCCCAGCGGGCTTGTCCCGACGGACATGCTCCCGCCATGCTCCGAGACAACCCGGTGGCTGAAGGAAAGCCCGATCCCGTGCCCTTCCCTCCGGGTGGTGTAGAACGGGTCGAAGATCCTCTCCCGTTCCGCGACGGGCACCCCCGGGCCGGAGTCGGAAACCTTGAGGACGATGCTTCCGTTCATCGCCGAGGAGGATACCTCGATCCGCCGGGGCCGGTCGATCTTTTCCATCGCCTGGACCGCGTTGGTGATCAGGTTCACCATCACCTGCTCCAGCAGGCGGGGGTCGCCGCGGCGCCTCGGAACCTCCGGGGCGAGCGCGGAGGAAATCACCACGCCGCTCTTTCGGATCACGGCCTCGGTGAACGCGACCGCCTTTTCGACCACCCCGTTCACGTCGATCTCGACCAGGGAGGGGGGAACCGGCTTGGCGAACTCCATGACGCTGCGGACCACCGACCCGATCTTGTTCGAGGCCGCCTGCGCCTGCTCCACGATCCCTCGGATCCGCTCCTTCTCCTCCTCGTCCATGGTCGGCGACTCCCGGCAGAGATGGGCGAGCGTGGACAGGTTCAGGTTGGCCCCGGAGAGGGGGTTGCGTATCTCGTGGGCGATCCCCGCGGCCATCTGGCCGAGCAGGGAGAGCTTGTCGCGGACCGTGACGATCTGCTCGAGGTGCTTCACACGGGAGATGTCGACCATGTCGATCAAAAGGGACGCGCGTCCCTTGAACGTCACCGGCTGTCTCTGGCATTGGAGCCAGCGCACCTTCTTGCCGCCGGATTCCCCCTCGGGAAGAAGGAACCGAATGATCACAGCCCTCCGGTCCGAACCGTAGGAGTCGGTCTCCTCCCCCAGCCGCTCGAACGTTTCTGCGTCTTCCGGGTGAACCTCTCCGATCTCCCGGAGAGGCAACCCTTCCCGGATCTTCCCGAAGAGCTGTTCCTGCCGGGGGTTGTGGAAAACGATCCGCCCGTCCTGGACGATGAGGATCCCGACGGACGACTTTTCCACCAGCGACCGGAACCGGTCCTCGCTCTCCTGAAGCGCTTCCTGGGCAAGCAGCCGCCCCAGCATGCCGGCGACGTTCTCGGCGATGCGCTCGAGCTGGGCCAGCCGGTGCGGCGGGAACTGCCCCTTGCGCCGGTCGTTCACCTGCATCAGGCCGGTCGTTTCCTCTCCCAGGCGCAGCGGGATCAGCGCGATCGATTCGTACCCCTCCCGCACACACCGGCCGCGGGTGGCGATCGCCTGGGTCCATTCGCTCGTGGCGACAAGATCGGATGCGCTATTGGTCCAGAACGATCCGTGAGGGGTGACGAACGGAAGGGACAGATCGATGGTTCCCGTGATCACCGCCCCGCACGTGCCCTCGTAGTTCGGCACCTCCTGGCAGGACTCGCACAACCGGCTCCAATCGGCGGAACGGGCGCTCATTTCGGCCTCGACGAAATCCTGCGAGAACCCCTGTGTCGCGAAATAGGGGTAATCGCCGTTCATGCGGTACCGGATCCCGACCGCGTCGCACCCGAAGCGGTCCTTCACGAACGAGGAGAGCGTGGACAGGAACTCCTGGACGGTTTGACCCGGGTGGGTCAGCTGCAGGAGGTCGAGGATCAGCTGGCGCATCTCCACTTCCCGCTGCCGCTCGGAGAGCTCCTCCTCCAGCCGGAGATTCGCGTCCCGCAGTTCCGCCGTCCGCTGGGTCACCCGAAGCTCCAGCCCGTCCCGGGCCGCCCGCAGCTCCTCCTCGCTCTGCTTGAGGTCCCGGAAGAGAATCCCGTACGGACGGAAGAGGCCGGTCACGATCAGCGCACGGTAGAAGAGGAAGAAGGAGACGATCCGCAGATAATGGCCGAACAGGTTGTTGTAGAAGTCATTCTCCCGGGACAGGTGGAAAGCCAGCCCGGCGCCGATCGACAGCAGGATGGCGAAGTGGAGAAGCCGGAGCATCTCCGTGTCGAACCGGTCCCGGTGGAGATGAAGAGCGGCAATCGATGCCAGCAGCAGCAGGACGATCAGATAATCGGACCCGGTCTTGAAAGCCGTGACCCCGGCCCCCTCGACGTAAGCGGCGGGGAACACCCCCCACAGGAAGATCGACCCGAGCAGCAGGAGAAAGAGAAGCAGGTACCCGAGAAGGAGGCTTTCGGTCCTGACCTTCCGGTCGCAGAAAAAGGGGGCGGCCAGAAGCGATCCGGCCAGCATGTATTGGGCGGCGTACCAGAGCTGGCTCGAAACGTTATTGCTGTCCCCCCGGAACATCCCCTCGTAGGACATCATATGGATGAGGTCGAGGGTTCCCACGAAGAGGAAGGAAACACCGATGAAGAGGTAATAGCGGTTGTCGAGAAAGCGGCGCGCGTTCCAGGTGAACATGAAGATGGCGAACGCGACGACGATGCTGAAGAACTCGGCGATTTCGTGGGTGAAGGCGTTGTTGTACCGGTGAATCCCGAACAGAACGGGGAGAACGAGGATCACGAGGAGGACCCCCGCCCACTCTTTGCGCAACTCCTGCCTCCTGCCGGTCACGATGCGTGTCCGGTTTCAGGGGGCGGGAAAACGATAACAGGGGTGCCGGACAGTATGCTCCCCCCCTTCCTGAAAGTGGCACCAAAACTATGGTTATTGCCGTTGAATGTCATATATCGTAGTGATTTACCCCGTTTTGCCAGGGGGAATTGATCCACACCGATATATAGCAATTCCCGGGCCAAGACTCGCCGAGGATTTCAACCACAACGGCTTGATTTGTATGGCAATTTCATTATCGAAAGAAACCGGGTTCAGCGACGGGAATAAAAATTGCCTATTTTGGGAAAAATGCCTCCATCGATTAGGTCTTTTCCTGCATGGAAATTCATGTTTTCCTACGACGAATCTAATTCCCTTTGCGTTCCGATGGCTGCAAGCCCACTCTTTGGTCGAGGTCCGACAGGATCTCTCTTGCCTGCGCTTGCGTGATCTTGCCAGACACCCCGAAGTGGAACCCGTTCAGAGACTTAAGCCAGAGCGTACCGGAGGGGAGATCGGCCCGGGCCAGATCCTTTTCGATCATGGCAAACCCGGGGAGGACGCGGGAGAGCCTCTCGCGGAACTGCGGAGCGGGGCCGGCGTCCTCCGGCGTGATCAGGAGCAGTGTCGCCGATGTTCCCGGCATCGCATACTTCGCCTCGTACCCGGGGGCGAGAACCTCGTATCCCAGAATCGCCCGCCTGTGGAAGACGAGGCTTCCGTCGACAAGCCCCGGGATCCGCAGCGCTTCCGTTTCCGGGGGGGGATCGTCCGTCCCCGGGAGGAGGGCGGAGACCTCCCTCCCCAGACTCTCCAGGTCGCTGCGGCCGGCACTGCGCGATGCCGCCCGGATCCGAACGAACCGGAACCCCTGGAAGAAATCGAGCGAGGTGTCCGACACGATCGCCTTCGCGGCCCCCACATCCGCGACCTCCTGATCCGGAAACCGTTGCTGGGAAAAGACACCGAAGGCGTCCCGGGGGGTTGCCTGCCGGAAGATCTCGAGGCGAACTTCGGCCTTTTCGTTCCCCGCGGGATGCAGGAACCCCACCGTCAGTTCCCGGAAACCGTACGGGAGGAAGAGTTCTGCCTCTCCGTCGATCTCCTCGTACAGGTTGTTTGGCCCGAAGGTCCGCGGCGGTTCCGTCGCGGTCCACGACCGGGCCGCCAGGCGGGAAAACAGCGAAGCATCCCCCCCGTCCTTTACGGGAAGGGCCGCGCACCGGGGTCCCGCGACGAGAAGAAACAGGGAGAGCCCGACGAGGACCCTGTGGCCCGCGATCCGATATCGTCCCGTCCGGCGCATCTTGTCACTTTCAGGCCAGGTGACGATGAGCACGGCGGGCAAGCCGTTTCACGTTAAGCCCCAGCCGGCAGGGGGGGGTAGGAACCGCAGCTGCGACGCAGCACATCCCCTTGAGAACGTCCCTGCGGACCACGCCGCTTCCGCCTTGCCTTCCCTTCCTCTTTTTTCCCCGGCCTGCGCCGCTCATTTTCACTTCCCGTTGACGGCAACCGCCCGCGACCGATGCCCGTCCGGCGTTTTATGGTAGTTTACAGGAAGGAAGAATCCGAATGCACCCGATCGCCTCCGCCATCTATCGAATCGCCCTGGCCCTTTGGGTCGGGGGGATGTCGGTCTTCACCTTCGTGGTGACCCCCGTCATCTTCCGTACGCAGACACGCGACAGCGCGGGGAAGATCGTCGGCGCCCTCTTCCCGGTCTACTTCCGCTTCTGCCTTTTGGTTACCGCCGCCGCCCTCGTGGCGCGGGCGGCCTCCGGAAGGGCGTTCACCGGCGCCCGGCAGCTGGCCGGGACGTTGCTGGTCGTCTTCTGCCTGGGAATCGTCTCGTACCACGCCTTCGGGCTTGCTCCCCGCATGGCAACCGTCAGGGAAACGGTCGTCTCTTTGGAGGGGGCCCCCGAAGAAAACCCGGCGCGGCGCGAGTTCTCCCGCCTGCACGGCATCTCGATGACGCTTAACCTCGTGGTTATCCTCGCGGGAGCGATCCTGATTCTCTGGCACGAAACGTTTCTTGGATGATCGCCCCGAAGAAAATCCTTTCAGGAAGGGACAGACAAAAAAGAAGGGGGACGGCCGTAACAGGCCGTCCCCCCGTGTCGCTCGCGGAAGGTAGTCCCCCCGCTAAAGAACATCTACCGTCTTGCTCTTGCTCCCTTTAGACGCAAGGTGACAAGAATCGCCAGCAGCGTCAGGAAGAGGAGTGCACCACCTCCCCCGTTGCCGCCGGAACCGGTGATGGAACAGCTGCCGCCATCGCTATTGTTGGAGGACGCAGCCCTTGTGGTGAACGTCCAGGTGAAGGGAGCGGCCAGCGGGTTCCCGGATAAGTCTTCGGCGGAGGTAATCGTCGCCGTGTAGGTCGTGCTCGTGGCGAGGTTCGACGACGGGGTGAACGTCGCCGTGCTGCCCGCGATCCCGATCGTTCCGACCACGTTGTCGACTCCGTCGGTCACGAAGCCGTCCACGTTCATGATCGCTTCGCTGAACGTGGCCGATATCGTGGTGGTGACCAGCACTCCGGTTGCTCCGTTCGCCGGGACGGTGCTCAGCACCGTGGGCGGGGTCACGTCACTGCCCACTCCGGTGGTGAACGTCCACACGTAGTTGTTGTCCAGCGGGACTCCCGCGAGATCGGTCACCCCGGTCGAAAGCGTCGCCGTGTAGACGGTCAATGCCGCGAGGTCCGCGGACGGCGTAAACGTCACGGTGTTGTCGGTTACGGATACGGAGATCGTGCCGGCCACGGCACCCCCGTTGACCACGGAGAACGAGGCGCCGTCCACGCTCGCGGGATCGATCGGCTCGCTGAACGTGGCCATGATGGCAGTATTTACCGCCACCGGGCTCGCGTTGTTGTCCGGGCTGGTGGAGACCACGCTCGGCGCGGTCGTGTCCGCGGTATTGTCGGCTGCGGTGGTGAAGGTCCACACGACGTTGTCGGTCAGCGCATTCCCCGCGAGGTCCTGGATATCGGTCGTCAGCGTCGCCGTGTACGTGACACCGTTGTCGAGAAACGCCGCCGACGTGAAGGTCGCCGACGTGTTGTCCGTCGAAAAGGCGATCGTCCCGGTCACGACCCCACCGTTGTTCACGATGAACGAGTTGTCGGTCACAGTCGTAGTGTTGATCGCCTCACTGAACCTGGCGGCGACCAGGGTGTTGATCGCCACGTTAACCGCGTTGTCAGCCGGGAAAATTGCGTCGACCGTGGGCGCCGTATTGTCCACGGCGGCCGGGAAACTGGTAGCGTCGCCCGGGAAGGTCAGCGCCATGATTTCCCCCAGATTCGCGAATGTGTCCCCGTCGGAATCATCTCCCTCTATCGCCTGCATTGCGGCCAATCCTGCGTCTGCGTCGCGCCCCCCGGCATTCAACATTGCCTGCCCGTAAGGATTAAATGCTGGAGGAGAGGCGGTGTGACAGGTGATGCAATCACTCAGCGGGGTGCCGCCAGTGCCATACACGTTATCGAAAGTAGCCTCGATGTCGACGTTTCCGTACGCCGTCCCCCCGACGACCAGCATGCCCGCAATTACGAATACAGCCAACGACAATGAAATCGCAATAACCTTTCCCGTATTACGCATGTTTCCTCCCCCTCTCCCTTTGGAATATCCGGTCCTGTTTGTTGTTAGCATGGATTGCTTCCCCCCATTGAAAATCCGAATTTCGCACTGCGAATAACGGTTACGTAGTCCTCACCTCCTTTGTCTTTTCGGCCGTTACCCGCCGGAACCCTCCCCCTTTAACATCACGAAAATGCAGAAGTCCCCCCTGTTTTTCAAC
>JBAVJZ010000107.1:0-3711 GCA_049688015.1 Candidatus Deferrimicrobiaceae bacterium
CCGTGGAGACGTCGAACGTCCCCAGCGTCTTGTCGACGTTGTCCGCGATACCGGAAACAACATATTGGACGTCCTCCACCGTTGCGAACACCTGCGGACGCATGAGCACCTTGTTCTTGTTCTCGACGATCTTTAGTCCGACGAAATTGATCGTCACGTCGTAGATGCGGACCCCTCCGTCCGGGTCCGGCGCCACCGGGATCACCAGGTCCCCGTTGACGAAGTGCACGTCGAAATGGGAATTGGCAGTGGGGTGAAAATCGATCCTTCCCGGATCGCCTTCTTTCTGGCCCCACAGTTCGCTGTAGTACACCCGGATTTTTCCGTATGTGCCGGCGGGAACGCCATCGAACTCGTTAAGAAACTTGGCAATATTCTTTCCGGAAGGAAGGTCGAGCAGGTTGATCGTTTGATCGACAGGACCGGAGAAAACTGCCCCCTCATGCCCCGGACCGTCGCCAGCGGCGATCACTTCCCCATTGGGATCCGGAGCCTCCCCCTCCTTGGACGGAAGGAGCGCCACTTTCTCGATTTTCACCCAAACGTTGTCAAATCCCGGAGCAACAGGGTTTGCCGCCACTTCGACCGCAGTCGGCATGGCCGTGAACGACGTCCCGGCGGGGAATGCGGGAGCGGCAGCCAGGGAGACGTTCACCGATGCGATTCCCGATGGATTCGAACTCGTGTCCCCCCCGCCACCTCCACAGGCGGCAAGAACAACGGATAGTGCCAGCAGGCTCAAAAAACAAAAAACGTTCCGGACTGTTGCGGCAGTTGTTTTCACTTTCCTTTCCTCCTC
Source organism: Candidatus Deferrimicrobiaceae bacterium (assembly GCA_049688015.1). GTDB lineage: Bacteria > Desulfobacterota > Deferrimicrobia > Deferrimicrobiales > Deferrimicrobiaceae > CSP1-8. The sequence goes on from JBAVJZ010000107.1 coordinate 800, forward strand.
GCTGATAATTCCCCATCTATCGACGCGAATATGCGTTACGCCTATCGGAAAAATATTTTGCTGGCGTTAAGGATTCCATCGGTCTCTTTTCCCTGTACCTGCAACCTCACGTTGGGTTCGATATCCGTTGCCGTTCCCCCGATCCATTCGGTAGAGTCATCCGTCTGCACGCCCTTTCCTTCCAGGTCGAAGGAGAGGATGTTTCCGGAACTGCCCCCGAGTTTCGTGACAAGTCCGTCGAGATCCACCTTTCTGTTCTTGGGGAAATTCGTTCTCGGGAGGAACGGTTGGACATCGATTGCTGCGATCTTCCCGCTCACCGGTTGCAGATCGGTCGTCAAGACCTGAACGTACATTCCGTTTGCCGGTCCTGCAGGAAGGTCCCGGACAGCGACCGGGGTGTAGGACACCGTCACGGTGTTCCCGGAGCCGTCGGGAAGCGCACCCAGCTGGAACGAGTTGTCGGATGGAAGAAGGCCGGAGATATACCCTTTGATCTCGAACTCCTCGCCGGTCGTGGGGGAAAGATGCTTCACCTCGGCGAACGTCGCCCGGATGAGGCCCAGATCATCGATGAACCCGCTGACCTCCACTACGTTTCCTGCCTCCAGGGAGTTGAAGAACGCGGCGTTGTCCAGGATGACGGCCTGGCCGAGGACCCAGATGGTCATTGCGGGACCGGCGACTTTCGACGCGACGGGTCCCTGGAGATTGGCCTCGTAATCGATTTCCGAAGCGTTGTTGCCTCGGGAGGAATGGTAAAGGCTGACAATCATTCCTACGCGGAGGATGTCCCGGTCTTTGGCGCTGGATTTATCCATCCCTTTTATGATTTTTTTGGTCTTGAACCCGGGGCCCACCTCATCGTCGGTATTGTAATGGGCATCGTTCAACACCACGCTTCCAAATCCGGTGATCGGGCCGGTGCTGATCCCCGTACCACCGGTTCCGCCTCCGGCCAGATCCCCGTTCTCATCCCCGCAGGACGAGGCGGTCATCAAAGCAAGCGACAGGGATAAAACGATGGCAAGACCCGGGGTGGAAATCCGGAATCGGTTCATTGCTCAGCCCCTACGCTGTAATCCTCTTCGAAATAGTAGATCCCCACCCCCGCCCGTTTCCTTCCGGTCCCGCCAACCTGCGGATTGAAATCGCGGTCGCGCTCAGAGAGCCATCGATCCAGGGATTCCAGGAGCACTTGCGATTTGTTCCCCGCCATCTTTTTCAACTGGGGAAGCGCCTCGCAGGGGAGATTGTCGTAACAGACCTTTCGCTGGAAGAATGGGGCATCCGTCTGGTGAATATTGTGTTCGATGGTCGAAATCAGATCTGCCGCGTCTGTCCCCAGAATGCCGATCTTCTCGAGTTCACTCTTTTTCGGGACATACGAGCGGTCGAGCAGATGTATTGTTCCCTCTTCCGTGCGTTCGACGGATCCGACCCGGAGCAGCTCATCGAGGATTGCCCGGGCAGGGGCATCCCCGCTGTACAATCGGACAAGTCTTTTGAAACTGGCGTTCTCTCCTTCGAATGGAAGGTCGACGGGGTCTCCCGATTCATTCGTGAATATTCGGTCTCGTACCCAACCGCTGATGACGCGTGCAGCGCGATTGTAGCGCCGTGCCGCGCCCATGTCGTCGGATCCAGGAAGGCGTTTCACCCTCAACACCTCTTTCCGGGATAGGCCGGTAAGTATGGAAACACGGGACTTGGACTGTTTCCGGCCGGGAATATCGAACTCTTCCGTTGCGACATCCACGTAGACACGCTTGGCAAGATCGGAAAATGTCCTGTACGGGACCCCGTTACGCAAGAGGAGTCGAATGAGGGGACGAAGGAGAGCGGTGACCGCCGCGGAGAGGGCTTGGGAAACCTGGGCTTTCATATTTGGGAATTATATCCCAAATTTTGTTTCTTTCAAAGAGAAAAAGAAACGTTCAAGATATCAATTATAAAAATTCGGGGTCGGGGGGAGAGTTTCCTGAGGGGGCTGTTGACGCGGGATTTCCTTTGCAGCGTCGGGTGGTTAAGGGAGAGCGGATTATCTGTAATTCGACGGAGACTCCGGGAGGGATCTTGCACTCTAAGATTGGGGTGGGCCGATTAACGGGGGTTGGCCACGGTAGGACGATCTCGTAAAGGAGGTGAAGATTATGCTGGAGTTCAATTCGATCCTGGTGTTTTCCGAGAATCCCAGAAAACTCGCGGATTTTTACGGGAAGGTTTTCCAGAAAGATCCCGGCTGGTCGGAAGGCGGTTATTACGGTTTCATGGTCGGCAAGGGATACATCACTTTTGGCCCGCATGACAATGTCCGGGGCAAGAACGCGAATCCCGAAAGGACGATGTTCAATTTTGAGACCAAGGACGTAAAGGGAGAATTCGAAAGAGTCAAGAAACTCGGTGCCGTTGTGGTCGCGGAGCCTTACCGTCCGGCGGAAGTCCAGGAAATGATGATCGCCACCTTCGCCGATCCGGACAACAATTATTTCCAGCTCATGACGCCCTGGGAGAAAAAATGAAGGGTCCCCGAGCTATGCAGTGATTTTACTTCCGAGGAGAGCGACGGCGGGGCTGCTGGTTCTCATGACCGCGCTGTTGTGGCAGCGGCCCCTCGCGGCGGCCCCGGTTCCGGTGCGTTTCCCCGAGGGATCCCTCCATGGGTTTCTCGTGCTGAGCACCCCCGAAGAAGTCTTCATTGCTTCGGGCGATCTTCTCCTGGTCGGCAGGGACGGAGAAGTTGAGAGTCGTCTGGAGTTCCACTTCAAGGATGGACCGGTGGTCGCCGGACCTTTATCACATGGGAAAGTGCAGGATGAGGGCGCCGGGGCACAGTTCGAAAAACGTGAAAATTGTCACTAAGCCAATCGAGGCCTCTCAGCAGGACCTGGCGGCGCTTATCGGGGGGTAGG
>JBAVJZ010000108.1:0-14113 GCA_049688015.1 Candidatus Deferrimicrobiaceae bacterium
CGCCGACCCTTTGTCCGGCCATTTCGCTCTGTTACGAAAGGACGTGTCAGTACCCTGCCTTCTTCAGCTCGCCGGGGAAGTAATGGTCGAAGGCAAGCTTGTAGTCGCACGAGTTGAGGATATCGTAGTACGCAACGCGGTGCGCAAAGAGCTTCTGCGAGGCGACGACCTTCTTGAAGAACGGGTCCTTCTCAAGGCCTGGCAGGATCTTGTCCCAGGCACCGAGATGCGCTTTCATGACCGACTGGGGCGTCCGGTAGACATTGACACCCGCATCATTCTGCAGCCACAAAAGGTCCGAAGAGTACCGATCCTGCCCCTTCCAGAAGTTGTTCGAGGACGCCGACTCGGCCGCGTATTTCAGGATCGCCCTCTGTTCATCGGCCAGGGTGAGGAACTTTGTCTTGTTGAAGATGATCTCGAAGAACTCCGCCGCCTGGTGGTAGCTGCCCAGCATGTACACCTTGCTCACGTCCTGGGCGCCAAAAGATCTGTCGGAGGTCGGGTTGTTGAATTCGAACGCCTCGATCACGCCGCGCTCCAGCGCCGGGACGATCTCGCCGCCGGGAAGCTGTGTAACCTTTACGCCCATCGCCTGGAACAGGTCGGCCGCCAGCCCCACGGTGCGGTACTTCAGGCCCACCAGCTGCTTGGCGTCCGTAATCCGCTTCTTGAACCACCCGAGAGGCTGGGTCGGCATCGGCATGGCGAAGAACCCGACGATGTTGAGCCCCAAGGCCTGGAGAAGTTCGTCGTAGAGTGCCTGGCCGCCGCCGTAATAGATCCAGGCAAGGCCCTGGTGGGCGTTCTGACCGAAGACGGGCCCCGTGCCGAACAGGGAGGCCACCTTGCTTTTCCCATACCAGTAGACCGCCACCTGGTGCCCGGCGTCGAGCACCCCCTTGTTGACGGCGTCCATCACCTGGAACGGCTTGACCACGGCGCCGGCGATCAGATAGTCGATCTTCAGTCGTCCGCCGGCCATTTGATTGACGCGCGCGACGTAGTCCTCCGCGTACTCGTTGAAGATGTCCTTCGCGCCCCAGGCGCCCTGCATCTTCAGGGTGACCGTCTGGGCCCTGGAGACCATCGGGAAGCCCAATGCTGCCGCGCCGGCCGCTCCTGCCGCAGCCGTCTTCAGAAACGTACGACGGCTGGCTTTTCCATCTCCCTGTTTCTTTACGGTTTTCTTGGTCTGTTCTTCTTTCATACCCAAGCCTCCCTCTCTGTGGAATGTTGGATAATGCGCTGATTGCCTCCTCTAGGCAATAGCAAACAGTCCATTCCCGACGTGTCGATCCATCGCAAGGGCTAACCGCAAACGTCGTTCCATAATGTTTTTAATAATTGCTTATTTGAATGATGAGATTTTCTTTTCCACACTATCAAGGTCTTTTTTTGAAAGCAATATTAAAAAAACCAGGTTTCATAATTACCCTTTTGATAATACACATTACCATGGGATGACAGAATACGCTTGCTTCCTCATCCGTCTCGTCGGGGGGTGTCTTCCGTCCCTGTACGGGAGAAAAAAGGAATGTTTCCGGGGACATCCGTCAGTCGAAGTTCAGTTCTTTCCTGGCCCGCATCTCCAACGGGAGGAGACTCGCGTAGATCATGCCGTTTACCGGAGTTGCTGCGCCCGCTTCTTTCCCGAGTCGAACGACAGCACCGTTTTGGGCGTCAAGCTCCGACGGCCGTCCCGCCATGATGTCCCGCTGCATGGAGGCGGTACCCTCGTAGGGCATATTGTCGAGGAACGTCATCGCCTGCCCGATCGATTCCCGTTCCATGGCGATCTTTCGCGCTTGTGCAAGCAGATAGATCTCTTCCATGGCATGTTCGAGCAGGGCTCTTGTCTCCGGCAGACTGCGAGTCACCCCGATGGGTGCCCGGGTCAATGCGCCTAAACCGCCCCAGGGGGCGATCAACAGGAACTTGTTCCACATCGCAACGTGGATGTCTTCCGGAATCCTTGCTTGTACACCTTCCGTACGCGAGAACGCATTACGCAGGAGTTCCCCACGCTCGCTGGGACGATGATCCAGCTCCCCGAAGGCAATTTGGGGATGCGCACCGAAATGGGATATGTGCCCGGGACCGGCGATCATGCTGATTACGCTGCATAATCCGCCGAGCACCCGCTCGACTCCGAATACACGGGACAATTGATCGGGCGCTTCGACGCCATTTTGCAGGGGCACGATTGAAGTCTTGTCCCCCACCAAGGGACGCATGGTTTCGATAGCGTCACGTAACTGCCACGACTTGACGGCAACCAGTATGTAGTCGACCTCGCCCACGGTTGCGGGATCGTCCGTCGCCCTGGCCGGATCGACGCGAAAATCACCATTGATGCTGTCGACCCGGAGCCCCTTGCTCGTGATCGCCCGCAGGTGCTCGCCGCGGGTGATGAAGACAACGTCCTCTCCCGCCTGCGCGAGCCGTCCGCCGAAATAGCCGCCTACCCCCCCCGCACCGACAATCGCTACTTTCATGGATGTCTGTGCCCGTTCACGGAATCCTCCCCCGTTGGCAAGATCCTGCCATCGCTTGCGGGATGTCCCGGATCATCCGGCTGATTTGCACTATACTCCATCCATTCCGGCATCGTCACCAGGCCAGTTCGTTACGTTTCGTCGAACTTCCGGATGCGACAGTAGGTTTCCCGGGTGAAGTACACCGCTGCCACCGACAGGCAGGAACTCAGGAACAGCAACAGAAATGCGGCCGAATAGGCGTCTGCGCCGTATATTCGCACTCCGTTGACCAGCAGTCCGTCCCAATGCCGGTCGAGTATGCCGCCGAGCAACGGCTGCAAGAGCGCTGCAAACCCCAGGGGTCCTATGTTGACCACCCCGCCCACGGCGCCTGCCGCCCCGGGATGGTTGGCCTCCCGGGAATGGGCGAAGCCGATTATCAAGCCCCCGGAGGTGAACCCGATGGCGGCGAACAGGGGATACAAAAGACCCCGGGGAATGTTCCCCCAGAACAGAAATACCCCCCATAGCGTCGCGCTCGCTACGTTCGCCGTCAAGTAGGGAAGCTTGCGTCGCCCGAGGCGGTCGGACATCCCCCCCAGGGTCGGACCCCCGGCCGCCCAGGCGACCAGCATGGTCGAGGTCAGCGCGGCCGCGTGACTGCGATCGATCCCGTACACCTGGGTCAGGTAGGGAACACCCCATAATCCGGCGAACACCAGAACCGGAGCGGCCGACAGGCCGCCGGCCGCGAGCAGCAGCCAGGTTTCCCGCTGGACCGATACGGTTCGTAGTGCACGCATGGGGGGGAAGCTGCCTTTCTCGACCACCGAGGCGTGGACGTAGCTTGTGAAACCGCGCTCCCTCGGGTCGTCCCGCACAACTACCCAGATCGCCACGGCCATGGCGAACGTGACCGCTGCGCTCGCTACCATGGATGACCGCCAGCCGAACGCGCGAATCGCCTCGGAGAGCGGCACGCCGGCGAGCACGCCCCCGAAATTGCCCAAAAGCAGGGCAACGCCTGTCACCGTGGCAAAGCGGTTGGCGGGGAACCAGTGCCCGGCGAGCTTCATGCAGGTGACAAACGCGACGCCGACCGAGGCCCCGATCAGCAGACGGCCTGCATAGGCCACCCAAAGGTTACCCGCAAGCCCGAACATCAGCGTGCCGACCGCGGCCAGGAAGGCTGCAACCGTACTCAGGCGTCTCGGACCGATCCTGTCCGCAAGAAGGCCACTGGGTATCTGCATCACGGTATAGGAGTAGAAATAGGTCGCGGACAGGTTCCCGAGAATAGCCCCGCCGATGCGGAATTCCCGCATCAGCTCGTCGACCATCACGGCAGGAGCGACGCGTTGAAAAAACCCGAACAGGTAGAAACCGGCAACCAACCCCCACATCAGCCAGGACATCCAGGTGGGGGCAAAACGGGATATGGGTTTCCGTCTCTCCATGGGTCTGCATAGTATAAAAGCATAATCTCCTGAAATACGGAGCAGATGGTTTCCCTGCAGGGTGCGCCGACAATATCGCTTTTCCCTGTCCGTTTCTCCGCCGGGAGATACAATAGAAAAATGTTTTTCTCCGGATCGTCGGGACGGGTGATTACCCGTGCGATCGAGGAGAAGCGTATGGGAAGGAAGAAAGAAAAAACCAGCAGGAGGGGAGCTGCAATGCTTACGGTGAAACCAGGAAAAACCCGGATCGGCTGGATCGGCACCGGCGTCATGGGGGGGCCGATGTGCGGACACATCATGGACAAAGGGTTTTCCATGACGGTCTACACACGGGCAAAGGAGAAGGCGAAGCCGCTTCTCAAGAAGGGAGCCTCGTGGGCGGATTCTCCCGGGGCGGTTGCCGAGGCGTCGGATGTCGTGTTTACCATGGTCGGTTTTCCATCGGATGTTCAGGACGTGTATCTGGGGGATCGTGGAGTCCTCTCCGGAGCGAAGAAAGGGAGCATCCTCGTGGACATGACCACGACCGAGCCCAGCCTGGCCCAGAAGATTTACGCCGCCGCAAAATCGAGGAATGCCCACAGCGTCGACGCGCCGGTGTCGGGAGGGGATGTCGGCGCCCGCGAGGCACGGTTGTCCATTATGGTCGGCGGAGACCGGGGGGCGGTGGAAACCGTCATGCCGCTCTTCCAGGCATTGGGAAAGACGATCGTCCACCAGGGAGGTGCAGGGGCCGGCCAGCACGCCAAGATGTGCAACCAGATCGTCGTCGCCGGCACGATGAGCGGGGTCTGCGAAAGCCTGATCTACGGGCACAAGGCGGGACTCGACCTGGAGGTGATGCTCTCGTGCATTCGCGGCGGCGCGGCAGCCTGCTGGACGCTGGACAACATGGCTCCCCGCATCCTGAACCGGAACTTCGACCCCGGGTTCTACGTTGACCACTTCGTCAAGGACATGGGAATCGCCCTGGACGAGGCGAAGCGGATGAAGCTTATGCTCCCCGGCCTGGCGCTCGTCCACCAGATGTACGTGGCCCTGCAGGCCAACGGCGGCGGACGCAACGGCACGCAGGCGCTCATGCTGGTGCTGGAGCAACTGGGGAACACGAAGATCGAGCGGTCTTAGAAGAACGGCGCACCCCTCCCCTTGCGGGTCGGACGGGGAACGAAGAAGAAAAACCAGACGGGAGGGGCATGGTTGAGCGGTTCCCAGGGTTCTTTCGAGAGAGCGTTTTCCCTTGCTTCCCTCCCTTCCCGGCCGGAGGCCCTGCGCGGTATTCGTGTCCTCGAGCTTGCAACACGGATCTTCGGGCCCGCCACGTCGGATTACCTTGGCGAATTCGGGGCCGAGGTGATCAAGGTCGAGTTGCCGCTCACGGGCGACCTCATGCGGTATGTCGCCCCCGAGGGGTTTTACTGGCAAGATGTCTCCCCGGCATTTCTTCCGCAGAACCGGAACAAGCTCCACGTAGGTGTCGACGTCCGGCTCCCCGAGGGAAGGGAGCTGTTCACCCGTATTGCACGGAAGTCGGACGTAGTGGTGGAGAACTTGCGCGCCGGGACGATGGACCGCTGGGGGATCGGGTACCGGCAGCTCAGGGAGAAAAACCCCGGCCTGGTGTACGCCGCGAATTCGGGGTTCGGCCAGTGGGGACCCTATGCCAGGGGGCGTGCTTCCTATGACGCCACTGCGCAGGCGGTCTCGGGCATGTCGGCGATCACGGGGTTCCCCGGTCGCCCGCCGGTCCGGGTAGGGCTGTGGATCGGGGACTTCACCGGCTCGCTCTGTTCCGCGATCGCCATCCTGGCCGCGCTTGCGGCCCGCCGCCGGACGGGGGAGGGGCAGATGATCGACCTTGCGCAAGGAGAGGCGCTGATCCGCGCGCTCGACTGGACGTGGATGTACGCCGACATCTCGGGACGGGACAGGGAGCGCTCCGGGAACCGGGACGTGACGTTTCCCCCGTCGGGGATCTACCGGTGCGCGGACGGATTCGTCGCCATCTCCGCCAGGGACGACTCGGAGCGGGGCGCGCTCGCCAAAACTCTCGGGGTGTCGACGGCGACCCCGGAGGACGTGGCCCCATTTGCCGCCCCCCGCACGTGCGCCGAGATCGTCCGCATCGGCGAGGAGGCGGGGTTCTCCGCCGCCTCCGTACAAGGCGGGCGGGACCAGTACCACAATCCCCACCTGCGTGCACGGGGCACCGTATGGGAGCTTGACGATCCCCTGTACGGCCGGGTCGACGAGTTCGGGCCCGTCCCGAAGCTCTCCGAGAGTCCCGGACGGATCAAGTGGTCCGCAAAGCCGGTGGGGTACCACAACGAGGAGGTGTTCGGGGGCCTCCTCGGGTTGTCGGGGGCGGAGCGGGAAGAGCTCGAGCGGAAAAAGGTCATCGGGAAGTGGGCCGACGCCCCGGGGGCCAGGCCGCCCCGTGGGGATGCAGGTGGCCCGGCCGGCGGGGGGGAGAAAGAGGGACCTGCGAGATGAGAAGTTTCGAACAGTGGGCGAAAGAGGCGACCGACCCGGAAAACGCCGCCGGGAAGCCGGAGGCGCTCCCGGGGTTGCGCGTCCTGGAGCTTTCCCCCGGCCATTTCGGGGGGATGGTGGCGGCGTCGGTCCTGGCCGAGTTCGGGGCGGAGGTGATCAAGGTGGAAGCGCCGGGAGGCGACCCTGCGCGAAGCTACGCGCCGGAAGGGATCGCCATCGCCGGCACGGGGCTCCCCTTCCTTTCCGAGGCGCGGAACCGGAAGTTCGTGACGCTCTCCCTCGAAGATGGGGAAGGGGTACGGATCTTCCGGCGGCTCGCCGCGGCGTCGGACGTGGTGGTGGAGACGGAAGGGCCTGCCCGAATGGATTCCCTGGGGCTCGGATACCAGGCCCTCTCCCGGGAGAACCCGGCGCTCATCTACCTTACCCTGACGACCTACGGTTCCTTCGGTCCCGATGCGGGGCGGCAGGTGAAGGATTCCGATCTCCTGTGCCAGGCGCTCTCGGGCGTCCCGCACGTGACGGGTGACCCGGAAGAGAACGGGCCGGGCGAGGAATTCCAGGTCCCGACCAAGACCGGGAACTGGCACGGCTGGTTCGCCGAGGGACTGTGGGGGGCCTTCGGGGTGCTCGCGGCGCTTATGCACCGGGAGGCCACGGGGAAGGGACAGATGGTCGACGTCGCGGGCGCCGAGGCGATGATGAAGTTCGTCGACTACAACATCACCTGGATGCACACCGCCGGCCGGGAGCGCCGGCGGACCGGCAAGTTCGACCCGGCCGTCTTCCCCTACACCTACATCCGGTGCCGGGACGGCCACACCTTCATCGCCGCGTACAACGACGAGGCGTTCGAGTCGCTCATGCACATCATCGGACGGCCGGAGCTGGCGATGGACCCGCGGTTTCGCACCGGTCCGGACCGAACGAGAATCGAAAACGAGAAAGCCCTTCACGCGATTTTGGAGGAGTGGTCGGGACCGCGGACGGCCGACGAGATCCTCCGGGAGATCGAGGAGTACACGTCGAAGAAAAGCGGGCACGGGGCGGCCGTGGTAACCGGGCGGGTGAACCGGCCTCTCGAAACGCTCTCCGAGAGCAACTGGTGGGATCGCGGCTGTTTTTCCCGGGTGGCCGACCCGGTCTACGGGAACCTCCTGCTTGCCGCCCCCCCGTGGAAGATGAGCGGGACCCCCCCCAGGATCCGGTCCGTCTGCCGACCCCAGGGAGCCGACAACGAAGAGGTCTATGCCACGCTTCTCGGGATGACGGGCAGGGACCTGTCCTCCCTACGCGCTCGCGGCATCCTGTAATAAAGGCCGGGTCCGGGCAGAAAAAAACCCCCCGGGGCAGTGGCAGGAGTCCCGGGGGGTCCCAAGTCGCCCGCGGAGCCAGTGGCGGGGGTAGCGGGCGAGCAAGCCTCTCCGGGGAGAAGAGGCAACTATTGCGTACCGAGGATCGCTACCTGCTCTATCGGCAGCCGCCGGGCGGGACTTTAGGGGAAAACGACTGAGGGAAAACGGGGGAGGGGGGACCTCCCCCGTCAACGACTCTCCCGTAGCGACGTCTGGATCTTTTTCAGGTGCGTCTCGTGGTCGGCCTCCTCGCGGGAGAGTATCCGGAATATCTCCTTTGCCTTTGCGTCACCGGCTTCGGCGGAAAGGCGATCGTAGTGGGAGCGGGCGTGCGACTCGCCGACGATCGCGAAGGTCAGGTAGTCGTCAAGAGGAGACGTTTCGGTGAGACCGGCCCCCGTCAGGCGGGCCTTGTGCATCTTCCACGCTTCCGACCGGAAGGCCTTGACGACGTCCACTTGGGACAGGGCCTTATTGGAGTTCTCGATCGTCCCCGAGAAAATCTCCACGAGGCGGGTTACATGTGATTCCTCCATCTCGGCGAGGTGCCGCAGCATCCTGCCCGTCTCCTCGTCGGTGACACGGTTGGCCAGTGTGGTATAGAGCCTCATTGCCTGTAGCTCCATCAGAATGCACTGTTCCACGATTATTTCCAGGTTCTCCGGGGAATTCGGCATGGCATCTCCCTTGAAGGTGCTGTCCGCACGGGAACGGACGGGGAACTTCGCAAAATGCCGGGAAAGGAAGAATGGTATTCCCCGGCCGCGTGTTACTATAATCGTGTCGTCCAAAACATTCTACCGTACTCCACGCCAGACGGGAGGGGCTTCCGATGCGTTCTGCCGCCCAGGCCGACCTTGCGAAGTACGAACGGGCCCTCAACCGGTATTATCAGGTTCCCGCTTCCCAGAGGAAGACCAAGGACAGGGAGAAGATCCTCAAGGTCCTCGGGGTGGAAAATCCCCAGGAGTTTCTCGCCATGCACATTCCCTTGTGGGAGGTGAAGATCGACGAGCTTCTCGACCCGTCCTGCACAGACATGCTCCCGATAAGCATCTCCCACTCCTATGTCAACTGGGTCCGGGGCGCGATCCGGCTGATGTCGGACAACTCCCGCGTGAAGATCTTTTCTTCGAAGCTGAAGACCACGGGACTGAAGAAAGCGATCCTGCAGCTTCTTTCCCGGATGACGGAGGACGCCCCCCGTGACTTCGAGGTGACCGACGTCCAGCTCGTGGAGAAGGTGCACAAGGATACGCTTTTCACCGTGCGCGACACCAAAGGGAAGGAGTATTCCCTGTACCTTTCGCGGTTCGGCTGCCTGGGCGAGTACATACACAGCGGCTTGCCGGGACTGGTAGGCCTGCCCGTCCTCCCCGTCGTGCATCACCTGACCCCCCAGGGCGAAGAGATACTCCTGAAGCCGAAGGAGGAAGGGGTGAACATCTACCTGGACGAAGGGGTGACCGCCTCCCGGGTCCTCCGGGAATGGTCCTGGTGGGTAAACGGGGCAGCGAGACAGGATGCTCTGGGAGACTGTCTCGGGACCGCCCTGCGCTACGGCCACTACGTTGCGACCCCCGACAAAACGGTGGTCATGATCGACAACATAGAACTGTTCCACCTCGATGACACCGACGTCCGTATCTTCGAGCCGATCTACGACTTTCTTCCCCGGAATGTTTTCCCCGACGACCGGGACAAGCGGGATGATCTCCAGGGAAAGATGCGGACCGAGTACGACAAGGCGTACCGGGACCAGATGCGGATCATCGTCCGGGAATGGGGGGAGATCGAGCGGTACCTCATCCAGATGCGGCGGCATATCCGCACCTACACGGGAGAGGTTTTCGAGAAGGTTCTGGGAAACATAAAGGCCCGGGCGTTCGGGAAGCGATGAGGGGGGGACACCCTTCCCCCGGGGGATCCCGCGGCATGGCCTTGCGCCTCCTCGCGGCGGCATTCCTCCTTCTTGCCTCCTGTTCCTCCTTCTTCCGGACGAGCGTACCGCAGCGGGAAGGCCGGATTGCCGTCGCCGGGCTGTCGGCCCCCGTCGAAATCGTGCGGGACACGTACGGCATTCCCCATATCACCGCGTCGAACGATCACGACCTCTACTTCGCGCAAGGGTATGTGCACGCCCAGGACCGTCTCTTCCAGATGGACATGGAAAGGAGGCTGGCCCGGGGGGAACTATCCGAAATCTATGGCGAAAGAGCGTTCCCGGCCGACCGGCTCTTCCGGTATCTGGGATTCGCGGCCCGCGCCCCCGGCATCCTCGCCTCCCTGCCGGAGAAGACGAAGGAAATCATACGGGCGTACTGCGAGGGCGTGAACGCGGCGATGGCGGCGCTGCGCGCCTGGCCGGTGGAGTTCCGCCTCCTCCGGACTCCGCCACGGGATTTCCTCCCCGAGGACGTCGCCGCCATCAGCCTGCTGAAGTCGTTCGGGTTGGCTCAGTGGCAGGAGGAAGTGACGCTCTACCGGGCCTGGAGGGAGCTTCCCCGGGGGAAGGCGGAGGAATTGATGCCCCGGGTGCCAGCCGGTTCCCCCGTTGTCGCTCCGGGATTCGCCGCTTCGGCGCCCGTCCCCTCGATCCTCCTTGACGGGCTTGCCTCGCTCAAGTGGACAGTGGGGGATCTTCCCCGGTCCGGAGGCTCCAATGCCTGGGCCGTCTCCGGGGAAAGGAGCGTGACGGGGCGGCCCCTCTTGGCGAACGACCCTCACATTCTGCTTCCCTGCCCCTCCCTCTGGTATGAGATCCACCTCGTCGCCCCCGGCGTGGATGTTTACGGAGTCTCCTTCACCGGCGCCCCTTCCGTGGTCATCGGGCACAATCCCGATATCGCCTGGGGGTTCACCAACGTGATGCTGGACGACGCGGACTTCTTCGTCGAGAGGGTGGACGGGGATCGGGTGATGTTCCGCGGGAAATGGATCCCGATGACGAAACGCGTCGAGAAGATCCGGGTCCGGGGGAAGAAAGAGGAGACGCTCACGGTGTGGGAAACACCGCACGGCCCCGTTCTCTCCCCGATCCTTGCCGGGTCGTCCGCCGCGCTGGCGCTGCGGTGGGTTGGGTTCGACGGGGGCGACGCGCTGGGAGCGCTCCACGCCCTGAATCGCGCCCGCAACCGTAAGGAGTTCCTCGCGGCCGTCTCGGGGTTTCCCCACCCGGCCCAGAACATCGTGTACGCGGACCGGGAGGGGAATATCGGCGCAGTGACGGCAGGGCGAATCCCGGTGCGCAAAGGGGGGAGCAGCCTTCTTCCGGTTCCCGGCGACACGGGCGAGTGGGAATGGACGGGAACCGTTCCGTTCTCCGGGAACCCGCGGGTGTGGAATCCGCCGGAACGCGTTGTCGTCGCGGCCAACTTTCCCCCCGCGGGGAATTCCTACCGACACTACATCTCCCGCCTCTACGAACCGCCGGATCGGGGGAAACGGATCCTCCGGATGCTCTCGGAAAAAGGGAAGTTCTCGGTGGAGGATTTCGAGCGGATGCAGCAGGACATTCTGCGGCCGGATGCAGCCGGTGTGGTCTCTCTCGCGGTCCGTGTCGCGCGCCAGCGGGAGCGGGAGACGCTGGAATTCGGGGATGCGGCCAGGATCCTCTCCGGGTGGGATCTGCGCGTATCCGGGAACAGTCCCGGGGCGACGCTGTACGAGGTCTTCTATGAAAAAATGATCGAGAATACCTTCCGGGACGACCTGGGGGAGGAGTTGTTCGACGAGGCCTCCCGCACCTCGCGCCTATTGTGGAACGCGATGGACCGGGCGATCGACCGGGGGGACTCCCTGTTCCTGGAGAACGCGGAGACCGGGGTCAAGGAATCGCTTGACGACCTAGCCGCCCGCTCCCTGCTGGACGCCATGGCGTTCCTGAAGTCCCGGCTCGGGAATATATACTCGACCTGGAAGTGGGATCGCCTCCACCAGGTGACGTTCGAACATCCCTTCGGAAAGAAACGGTACCTCCGGCGATGGTTCAACATCGGACCCTTCCCCGTGCCCGGCGACGGGCGGACCGTCTTCAAGGAGGAGTTCAGGCACGGCGATGACTTCTCGGTCGTCGTGGGGCCATCCATGCGCCAGGTTGTCCCGCTGGGTTTCCGTTCGATGGCCCGGTCCGTCATCACGACGGGCGAGTCGGGGCATTTTTTCGAGCGGCACTACCGTGACCAGAGCCCCCTGTGGCTCGCCGGCACGTCCCACCCGGTCTGGACCGAAAAAAAGCAGATCCAGGAGAACGCCGAGTCTATCCTCCACCTCACCCCCCGGGAACGGGGACGTTCCTAGGAACTGGACGCCACGAACGGTTACGTCAGAAACGGGGATGTTCCTGCAGCTTTTCAGGGATTTCTGGCGCCTCGGGAAGACCGGAAAAGGAAATACCGTTCAACCAGATAGAACCCCGCGGGAAGCGCGATCGCGACGCTTGCCACCTTTATGACCAGGCGCACGTTTGCGGAGGTGATGCCGGCGACGTCGCAGAGGAAATCGGAGATGACTGCCCCGGCGATAATCGCCGCTGCGACCCCCCCGGCCAGCGCGGCGGCAAGCAGAATCCGTGACCCCGTCCTCCTCGTTCCGTCGCGCCTGCCGGGGATCGGCTCCGGATCTTCTCTTGGGCCTGGCGGTACCATGCTCTCCGCGGGGGTCACCGGCGCACGGGACTCACTTATACCGTCTTCATGAACTGTCCGAGCACCTTCGCCCCCCCTCCCCGGTAGAGCCGCCGCGAGATCGCTTCCGTCATTCTCCCGCTACGCGCCGGGATTCCTTTTCGATCGGGATCCGGTTCTTGTTCACGGCAAGCCAGACCTCGAATGTCTGCAGGGAGGGGTTGAGGGACCTCGCGATGCCGACGTCGCGTGCCCCGCAGAAGACGTGTTCGAAGTCGCGCTTGAACTGGAACATGTTCCCGAGATCTTCCGCGCCCGGAAATCCCAGGCCACGGTAGGCCTCCGGAGGAATGTCCTGGTAACGCACCTCCTCCCCCAGCGCTTTCATGAGGGCCTTTGCCATCTGTTCGCCTGTCAGATGCTCCCCGGCGAGCCCGACGGTTTTCCCAATGAACTCGGGCCCTTTCCTGAAGATGCTGTACGCGCACCTGCCGATGTCGTCGGAGGCGATCCCCGGCATCTTCTTGTCGCCCATGGGAAAGGCGATTTCCAGTTTCCCGTCCGCTCCCCTCTTGGGTCCCATGCCGAAGTAGATCAGGTTCTCCCAGTAGAACGACGTCGGAAGGATGGTCACCGGCAGGCCGAGATCGATAAACACCCGGTCGGCCTCCCCCTTAGCGTCGAAGTGCGGCACCTTGTACTTGCCCATGAGCGTGGGCATCCGGTCGTCGCTTAGGGGAACCCATTTTCGGGTGTCTTCGAGGGTCGACCAGATGACGTGCTTGACGCCTGCCTTCTTCGCCGCACGCGCCATGGCACTGGCATGCGCATACTCCTTCTCGGGCGAAAAGTGCTCCCAGAAGAAGGTGACGCAGAAGGCGCCGTGGGCGCCCCGGAACGCCTTTTCCAGGCTCTTTTCGTCCTCGACGTCCGCCGCGACGACCTCGGCGCCCTGCCTGGACAGCTCTTTCGCCTTGTCGGAACCGGGGTTTCTCGTGAGTGCGCGCACCCGGAATCCACCGCTCCTGTCATTCAGAATGGCGCGGCACAGGCCGCCTCCCTGTGCGCCCGTAGCTCCCACTACCGCGATGATCCTTTTTTCGTCCACTGCAAGCCTCCTTGGTCTTTCGCCCATTGTTTTTCTGCTTCCTGGTTGCCTTGGAACGGTGTGGAAATATCGTTCCCCACGGGTTATCGATGACAATCTTCCGTGTACCGTCCCTACTACTGGTTAGATTTTTAAGGTGGGGAAGAGGTTTCCATCCATTCCATCTTTTTCAAGCAATAAGGACCAAAATCCCCCCGAACGGGGCGAACACCCCGGGGTACGATTCGTTTCCTCCCAATCCGATGTGTACTACATAATTCTTTCGGTTAGGAATTATCCATAATGAACTCCCTCGCCTAGAAAGCAGAACCCGTTTTAAAGACAAATATATACGGTGCGGGCAATCGTACACCGTCAGTGGATTTAACTTTTGTTTCCACTGTAACCGTGTAATCGGCAAGGGGAGCAAACGGAGTGACGGGCGAAAAAGTTGCCGTTTTCGTCGTGGAGTTGTACGAAATCACTCCGGGAAGATCCCCCGTGATACTACTTACGGTTATCGCGCCGACAAGGGTGGCAGGTTCCACATCCTTGTTAAAGGTAACGGTAATGGTACTGCCTAAAGGGACATCCGTAGCATTGTTTGCCGGAG
>JBAVJZ010000109.1:0-14636 GCA_049688015.1 Candidatus Deferrimicrobiaceae bacterium
GTCAATCGCCTGCGTCCGGGCGAAATGGACGTCGGGCAGAACGTTCGCCAGGCCCAGGTCGTTCCTCCCGATGAGCGCGTTGTTCAGGCCGAAGAACTCGTCCTTCACCCGGCTCCCGTGACATGCCGTGCAGTTTCGCTCCATGTCCGGGGTGTAGCGGAAATTGTGTCCGTTCAGGAACCCGCCTCCCGCGACTTGCGGTACGGAAACGTGGCAGAAGCCGCAGGAGGGCTGGTCGCTCGCATTGGCGACGTGGCACCTGGTGCACTGTTCGTCGAACCGGGCCCTGGACTCGGTGCCGCCGGTGAAGTCGAACCCCCGGTCGCCCAGGATCTTCACGTATCCCCCCAGCGTGGTATGCAGGCTCGAGGCGGCGGAGGTGGCGATGGCCGGGTGGCACCCGATCGCGCTGCACGTGTCCGCCCCGGGAATCGATTCCCACGTATTGTCGTGCGCCGCAGTCCTGGTGGAGGCCGTGTCGTCGCCGCCGTGGCAGGTCGTGCAGCTCTGCGACCCGTGAATATTCGTGTTGTCGAGGAAGTTGTCCGGATACTGTTCGATCAGGCCGTTGTACACCCAAATCTTTTTTTGCGCCGGCACGGGCGCAACCGTTCCGCCTCAGCCTTCGCCCGATGAGGGCGGGGCGACAGCACCTTCCACCGGAAATTTCACCAACTCTGCCCACAGGGCGGTCAGGCTCGTGTGGCATCCCTCGCATCCCGTGGACGGCGGTGTATAGACAGCCAGATTGTCGATGCCTCCCCCCCAGTTGTGCAACGGGAAGTCCCACCCCCTGTTCAGATCGAAGTTCACCAGTTGGCCGGAGGACGGTGCGGTGGTGCTCCAGCCGTTCATTCCGTACAGGAGGTTTTTCGCATCGTATCCCAGGATCCCGAGCGCCATGGTGGACAGGGATCCCGTGTGCCCCGTGTAGCAGTAGGCGACGATCGGCTTCCCGGGGACAACCGCGAACTTTGTGTAGTTCACAAGATCCGCGACCGATTTGTAGGGGATGTTGATGGCTCCGGGGATGTGCCCGGCATCGTAGACGTCGGCCGCCCGGACGCTGATGATCTGGGGATCATTGGCGGCGTCGCCGTCTTCCAGGTTGTCCGCAAGGGTCTTCGGATAGACCTGAAGGTCGAACTGGGTGGGGACGGAATTCAGGTAATCCCCGGCACGCACCAGAATCTTCTTCACCACCGTATCCGTAACCGGCGTGAAGGAGGCATAGCGCGGGTACGCACCCTGATCCGTCCCGGCATTCGTCCCGGCCTCCGTGGCTTTTTGCACGGTGACCACCCCGGCCCCGTCGTCGAAGCGCGTGTTCGAGGGAACCAGCGTCCTGTCGAAGGACCAGGAGGTCATTCCCGCGAAGAGAGCCGTGGACCGGGGAAAGTTGCCGGAATTGGCCGGGTCCGTAATGCGGGCGAGGTTGATGACCAGGCTGGCCATGTTGCCGTCGTTCCCCCAGTAGGAAGCCACGACGACCTCCTTGTCCGCAGGAATCCCGGAGGTCCCGTCGAGCAGGGCCTGGGGAAGCGTCTGGAGGGGGATGTTGATCGCGCCGGGGATGTGTCCCGCGGCAAAGTCGGCAGGCTCACGGGTGTCGACCACGAAAAGGTCCCCGGGAGCTTTCGTGTTGTCGAGACCGTTCAGCTGTTTCATGACCACGTCGGGGTTCGTCGTGTTGTAGCCGAGAGCCAGCACCGCGTTGACCCTCTCGGCGATCTCCTGGAGATCGGCACTGGGCGTTGTGCTCGTGCCGACGACGGACCCCGAAACTGGCGGGGCCGAGGAGGTGCCGCCGCCACCGCCGTTGCACCCCGCGAGAAACAGGGCTGCGCAAAAAGCGACCCCCGCAAGGCCAGAAAGAATTCGACGTATGTCCAAGTTTCCCTCCTTGGTAATCAAGCTCTTGCCGTTGCTTCACTGCGATCTTTCTCCGTAGTGGGCCGCCGGTCCTTCCTCGTCTCCCTCCTTTCCGGGTGCGTCACCAACCGGTCCCGGCCCAGCATCCATGGTGCATATAAATGAAAGAGGAAGGAGCAAGGGAGGTGCCAAATCCGGAAGCTGACGGGATAAGCGATAATTACCTGTTTTCAATAGATCTACTGATTCACAATAAGGGAAGAACGGCGAGGGGGAATTGCATTGTGCAATGGTCTGCCACCGGATGAATTGGCAAATCGCTATGTTTCCTTTCGCACCTCCTGCATTAGCGATTCGCCGCCAGCCTCTGCAGAGCCTCCGGTTTTTCGAAGTTGTACTCCGTCCGGAGGTTCTCCTCGCTCCACGGCGTCAAATCTCCTGACGACAATCAGAGAACGGAAATGGGTCGGCACGTTTTATTCTATAATACCATTCTATTTCCCCCCGTTAAAAACACACGATCGCCCGACAATAAAACTGTGTCGCGAGGATACTGTGGCTTTATACATGGAAAAGAGAAACAACAAGGGGACTGCCAACCCCCGTATGCCGGGAAGGAATAATGTTTTATTTTAGTTATATTAATGTGTTATTTGTTTTCTCAAGATAGGTTTAGCATGGTGTGGTGCATTGCAGTCTGCGATGATATTTGAACGTGTTGAATGGCATTATGCCATTCTATTTCCGCCGCTGCCGTCCATCCCGCTCCGGAAGGGAAATCCGAAGGGATTTGATCTTCCGAAAGAGGGTGCTGGGGTCGACCCCGAGCTCCCGGGCGGCGGTGGTCCGGTTCCCGCCGTGTTTCCGGAGAGCATCGGCAATCGCTATCCTTTCCATGTCCCGGAGGGTGATCCCGCTTCGCAACACTCCTTCCCCCCCGGTCGGACGGCGAAGATACGCGGGCATATGCTCCAATCCGACGAGACTGTCCTGGCAAAGCACGAACGCATGCTCGATGATATTTTCCAGCTCCCGGATGTTGCCGGGGTAGTCATGCTCCATCACTGCCTGCAACGCTCCTTCCGACAGGCCGGAGATCTCTCTATCCCTGCGATGGTTGAACTTCCGGATGAAGTGCTCCACGAGAAGGGGAATGTCCTCCCGGCGCTCCCGCAAAGGAGGAAGCTCCAGCCGCAGAACATTGATACGGTAATACAGGTCCTCCCGGAACTTCCCGCTTCGCAACAGGCGGCCAACCTCCTTGTTCGTCGCCACCACCACCCGGGCATCCACCTTGACCGGCTCCACGGACCCCAGAGGTTCGTACACTTTTTCCTGAAGAACCCGCAGCAGCCGGACTTGCAATGCCTGGCTGATCTCGCCGATCTCATCAAGAAACAAGGTTCCCTTGTCGGCCAGTGCAAACCGGCCGGGTTTGTCGTGGCGGGCATCAGTGAACGCGCCCGCCTTGTGGCCGAAAAGCTCCGACTCCAGGAGAGTGTCCGGCAAGGCGCCGCAGTTGATGGCCACGAATCTTTTTCCCCGGCGGGGCGACAGATTATGGATCGCCCGGGCGACCAGTTCCTTCCCGGTGCCGCTTGCCCCCTCGATCAGGACCGTGCTGTCGCTCGGTGCAATGATCGGCAGGAGGGCGAAGAGTTTCTGCATCGCCGGGCTGCGGCCGATGAGGTCCTCGAATGTGTATCGAGCGCGGAGTTCTTTCCGCAGTTCCTGGACCTGGGTCAGATCGCGGAACGTCTCCACGCCGCCGATGACCCGCCCATCCTTATCCCGGAGAAGCGCAGTGGATACGCGTACCGGGACGCGGTTTCCGCTGCGCGTGTCCACGATATAGACCATCTTGTTGACAATCGGTTTTCCGTGCTCCAGGGTCTGCTCCAGGGCGCAGTCGCTCTCGCAGAGGCTGGCCCGGAATACCTCCCAGCATCGGCGGCCGATCGCAACTTCCCTGCTCACCCCGGTGATCCGCTCCGCTGCCCGGTTGAAGGAAGTGACGTTGCGATCCACGTCGACGGTGAAAACACCCTCGTTGATGGAGTCCAGAATGACCTCGCGAGCGCTCTTTTCCCTAGTCTCCTGCATGGGGCAGAGTATACCATGCAGGGAAAAACCCTTGCCGGGAGCAGATTCTAGCGCCAAAAATCCCGGGAACCGGGGCTGCAGGCAAGAGAAAAGAATGTATAATAATCTTTCATCGAATATACCGAGGAACCGGAAATGGAGTTCATTTGAAGATCGACCCGCTCGTGTTCTCCGCTAAGTTCCCTGACCGCTGCCGTCTCGACCTGTGCCGGAGCAGGTGCTGCCGTTTCGGCGTCTGGGTGGACATCGAGGAGCAGGAGACGATTATCGCGAATCAGGGACTCTTCATTCCCTACCTCCGCCCTGAGGCGAAAGACCCCGGGACGTGGTTCGGCAAGACGGAGGAGGACCCGGATTGCCCGAGCGGGTTGGCCGTGGAGACGCAGGACATCGCGGGAGCCTGCTCCTTTTATCACCCGGCACACGGTTGCGTACTGCAGAAAGGCGCCGTCGAGGCGGGCCTCCACGAGTGGATCATCAAGCCGAGGTTCTGCATCATGTTCCCCCTGGTCGTATCAGGCGGGGAACTGACGGTCGATGACGACATGAAGAACCTGTGGTGCATGAAGGGAAAGAACCGGACCCGCCCCATCCTCGAGGCCGTGCGGAAAGAGGTGGAGTTCCTGTTCGACGAGGCACAGCGCCGGAGGCTGTGCGCCGAAGAGGAGTCGTTCCCGGCCGTAAAGGCCCGGGGAAGGCGCTAGGGAGCCGGCCCACCCCTCGACATACGACACGAAGTCGGATTGTTCCCGATGGCTTGCGTCGTCGCTTTCATGCGAGGGCGCGTCGCCCTTCCCTTCTTCCCAGAACCTTCCGCAGAAATCGCCCCGTGTGGGAGCGCGGGTTTTCCGCAACCTCCTCGGGCGTACCGGATGCCACCACATCGCCGCCCCGGTCCCCCCCCTCCGGTCCCAGGTCGATGATGTGGTCGGCCGTCTTGATCACGTCCAGGTTGTGCTCGATGATGATCACCGTGTTCCCCGACTCCGCGAACATCTGGAGGACCGAGAGCAGCTTCCGGATATCGTCGAAATGCAGGCCCGTGGTGGGCTCGTCGAGGAGGTAGACGGTTTTCCCCGTCGCCCGCTTCGAGAGTTCCCGGGCGAGCTTCACCCGTTGCGCCTCGCCTCCGGAAAGGGTCGTGGCGGGCTGTCCGAGGCGGATGTAGCCCAACCCCACCCGGGAGAGGGTGGAGAGCTTCTGCCGGATCGCCGGGATGTTCTCGAGGAAGGGCAGGGCCTGGTCGACCGTCATGTCGAGCACGTCCGCAATCGTCTTCCCCTTGTAGGCGATCTCGAGGGTCTCGCGGTTGTACCGCTTTCCCCGGCAGACCTCGCACGTAACGTAGACGTCCGGCATGAAGTGCATCTCGATCTTGATGATGCCGTCCCCTTCGCACGCCTCGCAACGGCCTCCCTTCACGTTGAACGAGTATCGCCCGGGCCGGTAGCCGCGCGCCTTGCTCTCCGGGAGCATCGCGAAAAGGTCACGGATCGGGGTGAAGGCACCGGAGTACGTGGCCGGGTTGGACCGGGGAGTCCGGCCGATCGGCGACTGGTCGATGTTGATCACCTTGTCGACGAGCGAAAGCCCCCCGAGGGCGCCGTAGGCACCGGGCCGGTCCCGGGAGCCGTAGATCTTCTGCGCGAGCGCCCGGTAGAGGGTGTCCAGGACCAGTGTCGATTTTCCCGACCCGGAGACGCCGGTGACGCAGGTGATGACCCCGAGCGGGAAGGAGACGTCGAGGTTCTTCAGGTTGTTCGCCGCGCACCCCGCAAGCGTGAGAAAGTTCCCGTTCGGCCGCCGCCGGGTCGCAGGAACCGGAATCTCCTTCCTCCCCGACAGGTAGAGCGCGGTGAGGGATACGTCGCTTTCCAGGATCCTCCCGGGCGGCCCCGCCGTGACGACGTAACCGCCGTGCTCGCCCGCACCGGGGCCCATATCGATGACGTAGTCCGCCTGACGGATGGTCTCTTCGTCGTGCTCGACCACCAGGACCGTGTTGCCCTGGTCGCGCAACTGCTTCAACGTGTCGAGCAGCCTGCGGTTGTCCCGCTGGTGCAGCCCGATGGACGGCTCGTCGAGGATGTACAGAACTCCCATCAGCTGCGAGCCGATCTGCGTCGCCAGGCGGATCCGTTGCCCTTCCCCGCCCGAGAGCGTGGAAGAGGCCCGGTCGAGGGAGAGGTAGTCGAGTCCCACGTTTGCGAGGAAGGAAAGTCGTGACCGAATCTCCTTCCGTATCCGCGCAGCGATCTGCTCCTCCCGTTCCGTGAGGGACAGACCCTGGAAGAAGGCGAGGGATTCCCCGATGGAGAGCCGGGTGATCCCGTCGATTCCCAACCCCCCCACCGTGACGCACAACGCCTCCTTCTTGAGGCGTGCTCCCCCGCAGGCACGGCACGGGCGGTTGTTCATGTACCGGCCCAGCTCCTCCCGCACGCTTTCCGAGTCGGTTTCCCGGAATCGCCGCTCCAGGTTTCCGATCACCCCCTCGAACGGCTTGGAGAAGGAGTAGCGACGCTCCGCTTCCTCCAGCGAGAAACGGACCGTCTCGCTTCCCGATCCGGAAAGCAGGGCCTCACGGGTCCGGGCCGGGAGTTTCCCGAACGGCTCGTTCAGGGAGAACCCGTAGTGGACCGACAGCGCATCGAGCATCTGGAAGTAGAAGACCGTCGATCTCCTGCTCCAGGGGGCAATCGCGCCCTCCCGGATGCTTTTCTCCTTGTCGGGGACGATCAGGTCGGGATCGAAGTAGATCGTCGTCCCCAGCCCGTCGCACTCCGGGCACGCCCCATAGGGGCTGTTGAAGGAGAAAAGCCGAGGCGTGATCTCCGGGTAGCTCACGTTGCAGTCGGGGCAGGCGAACTTCTCACTGTAGAGGGTGCCGTTTCCCTCCCCGTCGACGATGCGCACCAGCCCGTCAGAGAGGGAGAGGGAGAGCGCCACGGAATCGGACAATCTTCCCCGCGCCCCCTCCGAGACCCGCACCCGGTCGACCACCACATCAATGTGGTGCTTCCTCTTCCTGTCGAGGACGATCTCTTCGTCCAGGCTTCTGGCCTCGCCGTCCACGAGGACCCGGGAGAACCCTTCCCGGGCGAGCTTGACGAGCTCTCTCCGGTATTCCCCCTTCCGCCCCCTGACGATCGGGGCCAGAACCTGCACCTTCTCCCCGGCGCCCAATGCCATCACGGCATCGACGATCTGGGATACGGTCTGCTGGCGGATTTCCCGACCGCAGGAAGGGCAATGGACGATCCCGACCGATGCATAAAGAAGCCGCAGGTAGTCGTAGATCTCGGTGACGGTCCCCACCGTCGACCGCGGGTTCTTGCTGACCGACTTCTGCTCGATGGAGATGGCGGGGGAGAGCCCCTCGATCGCGTCGACGTCGGGTTTTTCCATCTGCTCGAGGAACTGTCGTGCGTAGGCGGACAGGGACTCGACGTACCGTCGTTGCCCCTCCGCGTAGATCGTGTCGAAGGCGAGCGACGACTTCCCCGACCCCGAGACCCCGGTGATCACGACCAGACGATCCCGGGGGATCTCCACGTCGATATTCTTCAGGTTGTGCTCCCGCGCCCCGCGCACGAGGATCCGGTCGAGCGCCATGGCGTCTACCTTCGCGCGGCAGCCATGCCCGCGGCCATGCGGAGGGCGGCCAGAAGGCTTTTGGGGCTGGCCGTCCCCTTGCCCGCGATGTCGTAGGCAGTGCCGTGATCGACCGAGGTGCGGATTATAGGAAGGCCCATCGTGACGTTGACGCCGTCCTCGAAGTGGACAAGCTTCAGGGGGATGAGACCGTGATCGTGCGTCATCGCAACCACCACGTCGAACTCCCCCCGGTACGCGCGGTAGAAGACGGTGTCGGGGGGATAGGGACCCGTCGCGTCGATTCCTTCCCTGCGGCAGGCGGAAACCGCCGGTGCTACCATCGTTTCCTCCTCGTCGCCGAACATCCCTCCCTCGCCCGCATGCGGGTTCAGCCCCGCCACGGCGATCCGGGGAGCGTCCGTACCCATGTGCGCCCGGAAGAATTCATGCGTAATCCGGATGGTACGTACGATGAGCGTGGGAGAAAGAAGTTCCAGGGCTTTCCGCAAGCCGATATGGATGGTGACCAGTGCGACCCGGAGGCGGGATCCCGCCAGCATCATCGCAACCTCCGCGCCGCCGCACAGGTCGGCGAGGAACTCGGTGTGGCCCGGGAAAGGTGCGCCGGCCGTTTTCAGCCCCTCCTTCGTGATCGGGCAGGTGACCACCGCGTCGGTTCGCCCCGCAATCGTGTCCCGGGCCGCCGCCCGGATGTAGTCCGCCATCGCGCGGGCGCCCGCCCCAGAGAGCCTGCCGAACGGCACATCGTCCAGGGAAAGGGAAGAGATCGGCGTAACGACGATCCTGCCCGGTCCGGGCTCCCCGGCTTCCGCCACTTCGGTCGGCCTTCCCAGGACGGCCGAAGCCCGCCGCAGGATATTTTCGTCCCCGTACACCACAGGGCGGCAAACGGAGAATATCTCCGGGGACAGATGCGCAAGGACAATGATCTCCGGGCCGATCCCTGCCGGGTCCCCCATCGTGACGGCGATTTTCGGCCGTGTTTCCTTCTTCAACAGCCTGTCCCTATTTGCCCCGGCTCCGGAGGATCCGTGCGATCTGCGTGTGATGCCGGTTCTCGTGCTCCCGGACGATCCGGTACGGCCACTCGTAGAGGTTCCTGTTCCCGTGCTCTTTCTAGAGACGGATATCGATCGTGGCCTCTTTCTTGAGTTCGGCCAGGATATCGGTAAATGCCTTCTCGCTGCGCCGGTCCAGCATTTCCTCTCTCAGCGAGTCCTTCACGGCGGAAATATCCGGTAATGTTCCCCCGCGCCGCTCGAGTACCTTGACCAGGTGAGCTCCCGCCTCGGTGAAGAAGGGAGGTGACGTCTCTCCCGTCCTCAGCCGGGCGATCTGCTTCCTGATTTCCGGGATCAGGTCCTCCGTCTTCACGAAATCGGCCGAGAACACGGTTACCCCGGGCACAACGGATGAGAGAAGGTCGGTTGCTTCCGTGAAGGTCATTCCGGATCGGATATACTCCGACGCCTCCTGCGCGGCGATTCGCGTCCGGACGCCGTTGTCGGTCCCCACCCCCTCGTCCATGAAGGGAATGGTAAGCATCTCGATACGCACTTCGGCTCCGACCAGAAACCGTTCCGCATTTTTCTGAAAATACGACCTCATTTCCTCCTCCGTGACAGTGACGTCCTTCAGTTTCTTCGCCCGGACGATTGCACCACGTTCCATCTGCCACCGGATCCGCCTTTTATATCCCGCCAGGCTTACCCCTTCCTGTTCGAGCGCCGCCTGGAAATCAGACTCCGACATGTCGTTGCTCTTTCGTACAGACTCTATGGCGCGATCGACCTCCGCATCGGAGACGGGGTGGCCCAACTTCTTGAGCTCCTGGTGGACCAGGGCCGTCTCGATCAGCCCTTCAAGCCCCATCAGGACCCGTTCCCGATCCTTCTCTTCCCGAAGATAGATGTCAGCATCTCCCTCCGGTATGCCCAGGGATTCCGCGACCGACTCCCGGTACTCGGAGAAGGTGATCGGCTCCTCGTTCACCACCGCAACAACGCCATCGACGATCCGTGCGCCGGCCGTCGAGGCAAACACAGCGAGAAAAAGCAGGAGACCCAGGACCGGCGTAACCCTTCCGGAGATCATTTCCGCCCCTCCATGAGCCCGGTCACGATATCCTCCTGGATCAGGATGTGCGCTTTGCCTATCTGCGTATCGAGCCATGCGCGGAACGCCTCCTCCCTGCGCTGCCCGAGCAGCTCTCGGCGAATCTCCGGCGCCTTTTCCGCGTAGGAATACGGACCCTCGGGCGACTTCCGGACCACGAGGAATACACTGAACATCTTGTCCCGCCGGATGACCCGGCTCACCCCGCCTGCCGGCAGCCCGAACAACTCCGGAGCGATCTCCTCCGGAAGTTCTTCGCGGGAGAGATACCCCAGGTCGATATCGAGGGGTATGCCCTCTGCGGTAGAGAATCGCTTCCCCCATTTGTCAAGGGAGATCCCCTGCGCCAGCTTCTCCCGGGCTCCGGCGGCCATCTCCGGAGAGTCGAAGAGGAGCTGGCGGACCCGGATCCGCTCCGGCCGCCTGGCGTTTTCATACGTATCCCGGTATACCATCTGCACTTCCCGCTCGGACACCTCGGCAAGCGGTCGGGCGATCGTTTCCGAGGCCTTCCGATAGAGGATGGAGCGGCGCGTCTCTTCCCGCCACTCCTGCGCATCGATTCCCCCCTCGAGGAGCGCTTTTTCCAGCCCCCCCGGGGGGAAGTCGGCGCGGTACCGCCGCACCTCTTCCTCGACCTCCGTCCGGCTCACCGCCACTCCAAGCCGTTCCCCTTCCTCGAGCACCACGGCGCGCTCGACGAGTTGCCGGAGGGCGCGGGACACTTCCGTCCGGGTCCCGCTGCGCGCCGCCGCGGGAGGGGAGACCCCGCGCACCCTCGCAATCTCGGTTTTCAGGGCCTTGAGCGTGATCGGTGCTTTATTGACCGTCGCAACAACGACATTCGAATCCGAAGGAGGTTCCGGGCCTCTCTCGCAGGAATGGAGGCTGACAGCCAAGGTCCAGGCAACAGCCAGCCGACAGATCGCACGAATCCGGGGGTGTGTCATACCGCCGTAAGGAATCAGCGGTCCCCTTGGGGTACCATTCCCCCGCCCGCCGGGACCTCCTTTTCCCCCGATGGCAATTCGGGGAACTGCCCACCGGCCGACGGGGTACCCTCCATGTGTATCGTTGCCTGTTTTTTCAGCTTGGCCACAAGGTTTTCGAAGGCCTCCCTTTGTGTTGCCTCTCGCAGTTCGGCAGCGATTTTCCCCTTCACTTCCTCGAACGGCGGCAGGCCGGCAGGCCGTTTCTCCCGTACCTCGAGTATGTGATATCCGTATATCGTCTTCACGGGGCCCACGATCGAATTCTCCGGCGCGCCGAACGCGGCCTCTTCGAACTGCTTGTCGAATGCGCCCCGCTCGATCAGGCCGAGGTCCGCCGACTTCCCACCGGACGATTCGGCCTCCTGCATCAACTGATCGAACGGTTCTCCTTTTTTGGCCCTGCGAGCCATCTCCACTGCCTGTTCTTCGTTCTTGAACAGGATATGGCGCACCCGGACCCGCTCACCCTCCTCGTAGCTTGCTTTGTGCTCCTCGTAATAGTTCCGGAGCTCCTGATCGGACAAGCCGGGGGCATTCTCCGCCGTCTCCCGCAGAAGGGCTTCCAGTAGGATGGACTTCCGGGCCTGCTCGAAACGGGCGCGCACATCGTCCCGCCTGTCGAGGCCGCGGCGCAGCGCCTCCCGCATGAGGAGGTCGCGTGTTATCAGGCTGTCCAGAAACTGCATCCGGCCCGCCTGGGTCTCCACGATCGGGCGAATGTAAGGCGGCAGGTTCCCGGCCTCCTGCTGGAACATCGACTCGGTGATCCGATCGCCTTCCACTACCGCCAGGACGGTGTCCTGCTCCTTCTTTCCCGTGCTCCCGCAGGCGAAGAGGATCGGGACCGACACGGCCACGAGAACGAATACCCTTGCGAACTTGCGCATCCGCCGACTCTCCTTCCGGGGATCTCGACCAGTCGTTGTGTGCGAAAAGCTATATGCTACCGCCCGGGGATAACCGGTTCAACAGGTTTTTGGCCGCCGCAAGAACCTCCGGGGGAGAGTCGCCGGACAGGCGCACGGAGAGCATCTCGCCGCGCGCGAAGGAGAACGTGTTTCTTTCCTTCGCCACCAGCCGGACGAGCAAGGAGCGGTCCACCCCGGATCCTCCGGAAAGCGAAAGAAAGAGCGCCCCGTTGCCCCGCTTCATCTCCTTCACCCCCATCTCCCGCATGGTCGCCCGCAGCCGCGTCAGGTCGCAAAGCGCCTCTGCGGGGAGAGGAAGCCGCCCGAAACGGTCCAGCAGTTCCAGCTCGAGCTCGTCGGCCTCCAGGACTGTTCGCGAGGCGGCCAGCTTCCGGTAGAAGTCCAGCCTTGTCCCCGCTTCGAGGATAAAGTCGTCCGGGAGGAACGCAGGGATCCGGAGGTCGAGTTCGGGCTCCTCCTCCTCGCGGGCATCCCGGCCGGAGATTTCCGCTACCGCCTCGGACAGAAGCTGCGTGTACAGCTCGTAGCCAACCTGGTGGATGTGGCCGGACTGGTCCTTCCCGAGCAGGTTCCCTCCGCCGCGGATCTCCAGGTCATGCGAGGCGATCCGGAACCCCGAACCGAGCTCCGTGAGCTCGGCGATCACCCCAAGCCGCATCAACGCCTCCTTCGTCATCATCGCGTCCTCGGGCAGGAGGAAGTAGGCGTAAGCGCGGTGCCGGTCGCGCCCCACCCGTCCCCGGAGCTGGTAGAGCTGGGCGAGCCCGAACCGGTGCGCCTGGCTGACGAGGATCGTGTTCGCGTTGGCGATGTCCAGCCCCGCCTCGATGATAGCGGTGCACAGCAACAGGTCGGCGCGCCGGCCGGCGAAATCGTCCATGGCGAACGCAAGCTCCTCCTCGTCCATCTGCCCGTGGGCCACGAGGATCCGGACGTGGGGGAGGATCTCCCGCAGGAAGCGCTCCATGGCCGGCAGGGTCTCCACGCGGTTGTGCACGAAAAACACCTGCCCCCCCCGGCGGATCTCCCTGTCCACCGCCTCGCGGATGACCTCTTCCGAGAAGGGAAGGACGAATGTCCGGATCGAAAGCCGGTCCTCCGGGGGGGTCGCGATGACGCTGATGTCGCGGATTCCGGACATCGCCATGTGGAGAGTCCGGGGTATGGGGGTCGCTGTGAGGGTCAGGACGTCCACCGAGGCACGCATGCTTTTCAGCTTCTCCTTGTGGGAAACGCCGAACCGCTGCTCCTCGTCGATGACGACCAGGCCCAGGTCCCGGAAGGAGATGTCCTTCTGCAGCAGCCGGTGGGTGCCGATCACGATGTCCACTTTCCCCGCGGCCAGGTCTTTCGCCACGTCGGCCTGCTCCTTCCGGGACCGGAACCGCGAAATGCTCTCCATGCGGATCGGATACCCGGAGAGCCGCTCCCGGAAGGTCCGGTAATGCTGCTCCGCGAGCACGGTCGTGGGAACGAGAACCGCCGCCTGCCGCCCGTCGAGAACCACCTTGAACGCCGCCCGGACCGCCACCTCCGTCTTTCCGTACCCCACGTCACCGCAAACGAGCCGGTCCATCGGTTTCTCCGCCGCCAGGTCCGCAAGAACCTCCTCGATCACTCTCTGCTGGTCCGGAGTCTCCTCGTGGGGAAAACCCGCCTCGAACTCCCGGTACACCGCATCCGGCAGCGTGTTCGGAGGACGAGTGGCGACCTGCCTCCTCGCGTACAGTTCCACCAGTTCCTGTGCCATCGACAGGAGGGAGTCCCGGACTTTTCTTTTCGCCCGCTGCCATGCGGTGCCGCCGAGGCGGGCGAGACGCGGATGGGCCTCCTCGGATGCGATGTACCGCTGCACCCGGGACATCTTTTCGACCGGGACAAAGAGCCGGTCTCCCCCGGCATACTCCAGCACGAGGAAGTCCCCTTCCACACCCGCCGCCACGCGGCGGAGCAGTCCGCGGTACACACCGATGCCGTGGTCGACGTGGACCGCGAGGTCGTTCACCCGCAGCTCCCGCAGCGAGAACTCCTCGAGCGGCGCGACGGTTTCCTTCCGGCGTTTCCGGGCGCGCGTCTTTTCCCCGAACACCTCCGCCTCGGTGACCACCGCCACGCCCAGCTCCGGCAACCGGAACCCCCGCGTCACATCGGCAAGGCAGAGTGCCACCCCTGCGCCTCCCGTCACGAATTCCCCGAACGAACCGGCCCGGGCGAACGGAAGGGGGTACCGGGACAGAAGCTCCTCCATCCGGTCAACCTGCGAGGGGGAAAGCGAGGTGATCGCAAACCGGGCTCCCCTCTTCCACCATTCCTTCGCCTCGGTCACCAGCGGGAGGAGTAGTCCCTCGGAGGGGGAGGACGCGGTGCGACGACGGATGTCCTCGTTCCCCTCCGCATCCATTTCTCCCCGGAGAGAAGCTTCCCGCCCGAAGGAAGCGACCTCGAGGGAGTCGAAAGACAGGAGGGAAACCCCTGCCAGGATGCGGACCAGCTCCTCCGGGGACACGAATAGCTCGCCAGGGCCGGGGGGATTTCCCTCCTCCCCCGCGAGAAAGAAGTTCTCCTCCGCCTCGTGGAAGGCGTTTCTCGCGGCGGCGAGGCACCCCGGGGAGTCTTCGGCAACGACGATGCTTCCCTTCGCAAGATGATCGAAGACAGAGGACGCGCGGCCGTAAAGACGAGGAACCATGGCATCGACCCCGTGGTACCGGATCCCCTGCCGGAGGAGGTCGGAGTTGGGGCCGGGGGCCCCGTCCGTTGCTGCAAGGAGGAAGTCGGGGCGGGTGATGACCTGGGAGCACGGAATCACGGTCAGCTCCCCACCCTCGGCCGCCGTGCGCTGGGTCGCCGGATCGAACCATCGAATCGAATCAATCCGGTCCCCGTCCAGCGAGATCCGGGCGGGGCGCGAATGAGCGGGGCTGTGCACGTCCACGATCCCTCCGCGGACGGAATAGTCCCCCGGATCGGATGTGGCGGGCAGCCGGGCGTACCCCAGCTCGCCGAG
>JBAVJZ010000110.1:0-10014 GCA_049688015.1 Candidatus Deferrimicrobiaceae bacterium
CCCGAGTCGCCAATACCTTCGTAACCGCTGCAGTCAAGGTCGTCTTGCCGTGATCCACGTGACCGATCGTGCCAACGTTTACGTGCGGCTTCTTGCGCTCGAATTTCTGCTTGGCCATGTGCGTTCCGCTCCTCGGTAATGAATTCTGACCCTTTACTGTGGAGCCCACGAGCAGGATTGAACTGCTGACCTCGTCCTTACCAAGGACGCGCTCTGCCAACTGAGCTACGTGGGCGCGTTTTTCTGGAGCGGGCGACGGGAATCGAACCCGCGACCAACAGCTTGGAAGGCTGTGACTCTGCCAACTGAGTTACGCCCGCATATTTCGCAATCTTACGAGTTTATATGGATAATACCGTATCGTCAATAGAAAATAAGGGATTCCTTTGCTTGTTCGCCTTTCTGTGTGCTGCCCTCCTTTGCTCCTCCGGCAGAACGCAAAACCCAAGCCTCGGAGCTTCGGAGGGCATCCTCCCTGACGCAAGGTCCCTGGTCTTCCTTTTCGGACCTTGTGCGGAGGAGGATGGTGGAGGGGGGAGGATTCGAACCTCCGTAGGCGCTGCCAGCAGATTTACAGTCTGCCCCCTTTGGCCACTCGGGTACCCCTCCAGCATGGAGATCCTGGAGCCGACGAGAGGAATTGAACCTCCAACCATCTGATTACAAATCAGACGCTCTACCGTTGAGCTACGTCGGCACGGCAATTCGTTACCGAAACACGACACTTCATACCATTCTATCCCGAATGTCAACGATTTTCAGGAGGGGGAACGCGATGGTCCGCAGGGATTCAAGGGGCCCGGACCACGCGCGCGCAGAACGCAAGGATCCCCGAGGTGACGCCGACGTTCAGGGAGTCGATTCCGGCCTCCATGGGGATGCGCACCGTCCCGTCGCACTTCTCCCGCACCAGTCTCCGTATCCCCGTGTCCTCCCCCCCCAGAACGAAACCCGTTCGCTGGGCCGGTGCGAATGTCGACACATCGGTTTCCCCGTCCATTACGGCCGCGTAGATCCAGAATCCCGATTCCTGCAGCTCATCGACGGTACGGGCGAGGTTGGTTACCTGCACCACCGGGACGTGCGCGGCGGCCCCTGCGGAGGCCCGGAAAACCGCAGGCGTGACCGGACAGGATCGGTCCCTGGGAATCACGATGCCGGAAAATCCGAACGCCCGGGCGTTCCGGAGGACCGTCCCCAGGTTATGAGGGTCGGTGATCCCGTCCAGCAGGAAGGCCGCCGTCCGGGCGGGAAGGGAGGGCAGCCAGGACTCGAGCGCGGCATACCGGAATTCCGCAATTTCCGCGGCAACTCCCCCCCCCTCCTTTTCCCCGGTCCGCCGGTGCCACTCCACCCGAGTACAGGTGAGACAGGGAACTCCGGCGGCATCCGCCAACGCCGCAAACGACCCGCTGACCTTCCCGGGAAGCGAGTCGGAAAGAAGAACCTTCCTCGGTTGCTGTGACCGGGAGGAAAGGACTTCCTCCACGGGGTGATGTCCGGTGATCCACATCCCCCTATCCCCTCCGCGAGCCGGCTTCTCTTCCTTTTCTCATATCGGCTGCGAACCGTCTTGCCGCTAGGACCGGATCGTCCGCTTTCGTGATCGGCCTTCCCACCACGAGATAGTCCGCCCCGTTTCGCATCGCTTCGTAGGGGGTCATTACCCGTTTCTGGTCCTGGGCCGCGTCCCCGGGCAAGCGGACTCCCGGGGCGACGAGGATGGCCGAACTCCCGACGAGTCCCCGGACGGCGGACACCTCCTTTGCGGAACAGACGAACCCGCCGATCCCTTCCCGCATCGCCATCCCCGTAAGGCGGAGCACCATGTCGGCCGGGGACGACGAAACCCCGATCTCGGAAAGGTCGGCGTCATCGAGACTGGTGAGGACGGTTACGGCGAGAATCGTCGTCTCCGTTCCCCGGGCGGCCTCCGCCGCGCTGGCAAGCATCTGCCTTCCCCCGGATGCGTGCACCGTGGCGAACCGCACCCCCAGGGCCGCGGCGGAGCGAACGGCGCCGGCGACCGTGTTCGGGATGTCGTGAAACTTCAGGTCCAGGAAAACCTCCGCGCCCGCGTTGCGGATCCTGTGCACGAAGTCGCCCCCCCCCCGGGGGAAGAGTTCCATCCCCACCTTGAACATCCCCACCTCTCCCGCCAGGGCCTTGACGACAGAAAACGCGGATTCCGGGGAATCGGTGTCCAGTGCCACGATGATCCGTTCCTTCACGGGATGCACTCCTTCCTTTTTTCCTCCACGACGGCGCATACCCGGCGGGTGATCCCGGCAAGCGGGATCCGTTCGGTTTCTCCCGAATTCCTGTCCCGTATTTCCGCGAAACCCGCCTCGTAGTTCTTCTCCCCGAACGTCACGCGCACCGGAATGCCGGCCAGGTCGGCATCCTTGAACTTGATCCCCGGCCTCTCCTCCCGGTCGTCGAACAGCACCTCGATCCCTTCACCGGAAAGCTCCTCCGCCGCCCGTTCCGCCTCGTTTCGCAGCCCGGCGTTCTTCATGTTCACGGGCAGCACACACACCTCGAACGGTGCGATCGATATCGGCCAACGGATCCCGTCCTGGTCGTGGTGCTGCTCGATGGCGGCGGCTGCGGTCCTCCCGACCCCGATGCCATAGCACCCCATCACGATCAGCTGCTCTTTCCCTCCGGCGTCCAGATAGGTCGCCGATAACGACTTGCTGTATTTCGTTCCCAGCCGGAACACATGGCCCACCTCGATTCCCCGCGAGATGCGCAGGGATCCCGGGCAACGGGGGCAACGGTCCCCTTCCCCGACGAGTCGTATGTCGGCGTAGGCTTCGGGACGAAAATCCCGTCCGGGGACGACATCGACCAGGTGGGCGTCACGTTCGTTGGCCCCCGTCGCCCCTGAGGCGATCCGCCTGACCGAGTGGTCCGCCAGCAGCCGCACGCGCAACCCGACCGGCCCCGCGTAACCCGATGGGGCCCCGGTCAATTCGCGCACACGCTCTTCGCCGGCAAGTTTTACCCACTCGACGCCGAGAAAATTCCTCACCTTGACCTCGTTTACTTCGTGGTTTCCCGAAAGAACGACTGCGACGTCCCCCTTTTCCGTCTCGAACAGGAGAGTCTTGATCAGGAGCCCCGGGTCGATGCCCAGAAACGCGGACACCTCCCCGATGGTCCTTTTCCCGGGCGTGGGCACCTTTCGGGGGGATCCCGTTTCGGGGGCTGGGGGGAAATCGGTTTCTCCCGGGGTACATTCCGCCATTTCCACGTTGGCGGAATATTCGCAGCGGTCGCAGGAGACGATCGCGTCCTCTCCCGACTCCGCGACCACCATGAACTCGTGGGAACTGCTCCCCCCGATCGCCCCGGTGTCCGCCTCGACGGCCCGGAAGTCGAGCCCCATCCTCCGGAAGATCCGGCAGTAGGCCTCGTACATCTTCCGGTATGTCCCGGCGGCCGCCTCCTCGTCCGTATCGAACGAGTAGGCGTCCTTCATGAAGAACTCCCTTCCGCGCATGAGCCCGAACCTCGGTCGGATCTCGTCGCGGAACTTGTCCTGGATCTGGTAGAGGTTCAAGGGGAGCTGACGGTACGAGTGGACCTCCCGCCGGACCAGATCGGTGATCACCTCCTCGTGCGTCGGACCAAGGCAGAACTCCCGGTCGGCCCGGTCGCGGAATCGGAGCAGTTCTTTCCCGTACGCGTCCCAGCGGCCGCTCTCTTTCCAGAGCTCCGCCGGAATGACGGCGGGCATCAGCACTTCCTGCGCACCCGCGCGGTCCATCTCCTCCCGGATGATCGTCTCGACCTTGCGCAGAACCCGCAACCCCGCAGGGAGATAGTTGTAGATTCCCGACGCCACCTTGCGGATGAGACCCGCGCGGAGCATCAGCCGGTGGCTTGCCACCTCCGCATCGGAGGGGATCTCCTTCGTCGTAGGCATGAGATATCCCGAGTACCGGATCAACGTTTCCTCCTGGTGTCCCCCGACAGGCGCATGGCATGCCGCACGACCTCGGCGACGATATCTTTCTCCTTCACCTTCCCGATGATCTCCCCCCGTACGAAGATGAGGCCCTCCCCCCGTCCCCCGGCCACCCCGACATCGGCCTCCCTCGCCTCCCCCGGGCCGTTCACGGCGCACCCCATGACCGCTACCGTCAGCGGCGTCGTCACCCGGGCGAGGCGCCTCTCCACTTCCGATGCAATCCCCGTTACGTCGATCGAGACCCTCCCGCACGTCGGGCAGGAGAGAAACTCCGGGCCCCGCTTCCGTATTCCGAGAGTTTTGAGGATCTGCCACCCGACGCGCACTTCCTCCTCGGGAGGTCCGGTGATGGATACCCGCAGGGTGTCCCCGATCCCTTCCGCGAGGAGGATCCCAAGCCCGACGGCCGATCGGACCGTGCCCGAAAAAGGAGTGCCCGCCTCGGTCACGCCGATGTGGAGGGGGTAATCAAACTTCTTTGCGAAGAGCCGGTACGCCTCGACCGTTGAGGGAACGTCCGACGCCTTGAGGGAGAACTTCGCCTGTGTGAAGCGGGCCTTTTCGCATAGGCGTACGGCTCGTGCGGCGCTCTCGAACATCGCCCGCGGGGTAGGCCCGCCGTGCCTGTCCAGAATGTCCTTTTCGAGCGAGCCCGCGTTTACGCCGATGCGGACGGGGATCCGGCGTCCCCGGGCCACAGCCAGCACCTCGAGGGTCCTCGCCTCGCCCCCGATGTTCCCCGGGTTGATCCGCAGCCCGTCCGCCCCGGCCTCCGCGCACGCGATGGCGATCCGGTGCCGGAAATGCACATCGGCAATCACAGGGATCGGAGAGACGGATTTGATACGTCGGAACGCACGCGCGGCAGGCTCGTCCGGTACCGCCACCCGGACGATTTCGCAACCCTCTCGCGCAAGGGAGCGGATCTGCGCCACCGTGGCGCGCACGTTCCCCGTGTCCGTTTTCGTCATGCTCTGCACGGAGACGGGTGAGCCGCCTCCCACGAACACGGTTCCCACCCGTATCCGCCGCGTTTTCCTGCCCGGTTTCATCGTGCGGATTACTATAGTCTAAGGAGCGAGACAGTGGCAAGAAACCCCGATCGCTACCCGAAAGATCCCTGATGCGTACCGTTCCTTACTGCAATACGGGTCCGTAATTCCTGATGGAGACGACCTTCCCGTCCCGGAGGGACAACCACACCATATCCCCCTGTCCGATACCCGCCTTTTTCCCGTGATTTCGGGAATCCTTCGTGATCACGGGTACGCCGGCAACATCATACTGCTTACCGTCCATAATGATGTATTTCCCCGACACGCCGTTGACTATGCCGTTGATCACCCGGAGGTCACCGGAGATCGCCGGGCCGGCAAGTCCCAGGGAGATCGCAAACAGGAACACCATCACGCCTGCGATCATCCCTCCGTACCAATGACGCTTTTCACCAGCATGGTATATTTTCATATCATCCCCCTGTCCTTGTGAGGAGTCTCAATCTCCGCAACCGGGAAGAACGACGGCAAGCATCCCTGTTTCATACTCCCGCTCTGGGAAGAGGTTCACCGGGATTGCCGCTCGCCCGGGTGTTGATATTCATGGAGAGGGTGCAGATCGTCTGGCCTCCGTCTCCGTCCGAAATATTCACCACGACTTCCACCCTCTTGCCGAGAACCTCGTCGGGCACGTCCCATTCCAGCGTGGATCCGGAAAGCACCATCCCGGGAGGGGATTTCACCAGGTCGTAGGTGAGGGTATCCCCGTCCGGATCTTCCGCCACGATCCGGTAGGAAAATTTCCTGTCGGAAGGAACCTCAGCCGGAAGATGGCTTTTCACCACGGGGAGGGAGTTCACCACCTGGTGCTTCGGGGAATATTTCCAGGAACCTGCCGCGGTACCGTCGTTCGTGGAGACGCGAACGTGAACCCAGGACCCTTTCTTCACTCCGGCCAGGGTCAGCTCCTCCCCTTCCCCGGGCACCTCCCTGTCATCGATGAACCATTGGTATTTCAAGGTTACCGGGTCCCCGTCGGGGTCGGAGTACGTGACCGATGCCTTCACCTTGTTCCCCGTGGTAGGCGCCTTCGGTTCCAGGCGCACGGTCCCGATCTCCGGAGGGCAGTTCCCCGCGACGACTTCCCGTGTTTCAAACGAGACTTCCTCTCCACCGATCCTTACCATGCCGCGGGCCCGAATCCTGTCTCCCTTATGAATCCAATCCGGGTCCATCCTTTCGCCTCCCCCGTACGAAATCCCGTTCACAAGCCAAACTACGTCCTGGAATTCCCGGTCCTTCTCCCCCCCCACGCCATCGACGAGAAGCAGAGGAGGAGATACCCGGGACGGGGAGGACGGCGATATTCTCACATCGATCCTCCTCCCACGGACCGCCTCCCCGATGGGCTGGCTTGCCGGTTCGCGTGCTGCACTACCGGAGGAGACTCCGTCGGATACCGAGGCTGTAACCTTCCCGGGGGATGCATCCCGCGACGGGGAAACCGGAGCATCGTTTCTTCCGCACCCGAAAGAGAGGACGAGAAGGAATATGGCAAACCCGATTCCTCGTATCGTATCGTGTCCCATGGTTTCCCCTAGAATTGCTCCTGCCAGGAGCGAATGAATTTGCTCTTCGGCGGCGATTCGATCGCTATTTCCTGGTACGATCCGTCGGAAAATCCGATGAACACGGAGGACTGCCCCCCCGGATTGATCGACAGGGCCGGGCTCGACGGCATACCCTTGTCCGTGTACACGTGGGTAGGAACCTTCGTCCCGGAGGTTTCCCCGAGGAGGGCTATGGGCTCCATCCCCGCCCCGGCCGTCAGGTAATCCAGGCCGTAAACCCGGGCGATTCCGCCCCCGCTGCACGGATCGACGGAGTTGGGGGTGTAGGTCGTGAAATACACCCTGTTGTAGAACACGAGCGGGTCGGAAAGGACCTTCTCCCCGACGTGGGTGCTGCTGTCGTTCGTGGTCGAGGCGATATTCCCGAGAACGATCTTCCACCCGTACGTCCCCATCGCGCCGCCCCCGGCGCTGGTAATGCTTCCGGTCAGGTCGGCAAGGTGCCCGCTTACGGATTCATCGATCAGGCCCGTGAAGGAATCGGTGTCCTTGATGGCATAGAACTTCCCGGAACTGCCGTTGGAGATGGGGTTTTCCCGATCCCCCGTACCGAAATAGAGGTATCTCGTGTTACCGCTCGAGGACACGTCGGCGGCCTCTACCCGGTTATACGCCGGCTGCCCTCCCGCGATCGGCTGAAAGATCTTGTGCGCAGTCCACTCCGACAACGTGGGGGCCCCGTAATTGGTCCCCGTCGTCCGGAAATCGAATTTCCACAAGTTTCCATCAATATCCGGTACGTAGATGAACCGGATATACCCCATGCTGTCCAGAACGGCCGAAGGGGAAGCGACGATTTCGGCGGCAAGCCCGGAGAACTGCTTCAATACGACGCCGTTCTCTACGTCGAATACCAGCAGCGAGTTCCCGATCGTGCCCGAGTCGGACTTTCCGCCCCCGGCGATCGCCACGTACCTGTCCCGTGCGGGCGACGTACTGGTCTCCTGGATCTTCACCTTGCCGATGTACGGTTCGGACCAGGTTTCCCCCAGCACGCCGGCATCGCTGTATTCCCAGAGCACGTCCGGGTATTTATTTGATCCGGTGGTGACGCCGGAATCGGGATTCGTCACATCGAGGGCGAAATACGCCTCTCCGCCCCTGCGCAGGCCGGCGACCAGCACCGTGTGCCATTCGGAGGCCTGCTTGTACCCGTCCTTGCTGCCGGCGTCCCACCAGACGTCGGCGACGCGCGGGGCGGAATCCACGTGGTAGCAGTGTGACGTGGCGTCCGACGGGACGGCGATGCTCAGAGCCGGGAGCAAGGAATTCGGAATGAACCCGAAGATTTCCTCGCCGGTGTCATTCGATGTAAACAGGCCGGTCGAGGAGTTGTAGTCCCCTGCCTGGAAGGCGTGCAGCATCCCGTCGTTCGCCCCGGCGTATATCACGTGGCGCCGGTGCTTTTTCGCCTCCAGGAAGGTTTTACCGCCCGGGTTCAATCCGGAATCTCCCGTCGCCAGTTGGGAATACCCCTCGTCCACGTGGAACGCCGAGGGGGCACCCACAAGGACCGGCTTGGAGTGAAAGATATCCCCCAGTTTCGCGTTATTGTCGTGGTTGTTGCCCCGCAGGTAATTTACGACGGCATCTCTTGTCGCCGTGTCGGGCACCTCCAGGTCCGCGGGGGATATATTGCTCGTCGTGAACACCTCCCGGGACCAGACCGAGGAGACGTTGTCGAACATGCTCGTAAAGATCTCCCTGCTCGCCGGGCTTCTCGATTGAAGTACGGTTGCCGCATCCCACCGGAACGTCACGGTGTTGTCCGCGTTGATCGTATGCGCCTTGAGCGATCCCGGCCAAAACGTGGCGGGCGGGGTCGTGGGTTGAAAGCTCGCCAGATACAATTCGTTCCTGTCGACGGTTCTGACGGAAAGCACCGTAGGTGATGTAAATGAGTAGGTTCCAAGTGTTATTTGCTTGAAAATATTGGTAAGGGCTGCAGCAAGTTCCGTGGCGTCCGTGGCGAAGAACGCCTTCCCGTCGGCACGGGCCGTATTGTCACCGGAGGCTCCGATGGCGTTGAACTCCGCGGTCGTCCCCGTCACGTCCGCCTGCTCCGCGGCCCTGCGCAGGACTTCGCGCAGCACGCGCAGATGCGCCTGGTTCCCGCTGATCCCGACGCCGACGGAAAACAGCTCGTACCCCTGCGCTTTCAGGGCGGCCGCCGCCTGGATGACCTGGTTGTTCCGGGTAACCTGCCCCGGATTCGGTCCCGTGGGAGACCCGTTGGAATTAAACGTTCCGCCGGGATAGTAATCCGGACCGTATCCGTTCCCGTACCCGGGAAGGCCCATCGTGTCCTCCCCGTCGGTGATGAGGATCGCGAAATTCTTCCGACAGGGCGTGCTGGAGTCGTACGCATTCGTGAAGAAGGTCTGGGATGCATTCAATGCCCGGGCGGTGGGAGTACCCCCCGAAGCGTTCGCGTAGTTCGTGACGCTTCCCCAGATATCCGAATACCGTGTGGGCGACGAGAACGGCGAGGCGTTCGGGGACGAGGAGCCTATCTGGTTCCGTGTATTGATCAGGACCGAGGTAGCGGTAGAATTCGTGGTGAAGGTCATAAGCCCGATGCGCGCCTTCAGCTCTCCTTCATCGACCGAGGTAATATTGTTCCCGAAGTCCGAACTGACCGCCTGGGTGTGGTTCGTCGGATAGGGAGTCGAGTAGGCAGACCCCGCCGAATAGGATACCCGGTCGTTTCGCGGGTGACTGTAGGTGAAATTGGCCGCGGGCGAGAAATTGAAATAGTATCTCCCGCTCGAAATCGTTTTGCTCGAGTAGGTGACGGTGTCGACGCTTCCCCCGCTGCCGACCTGGATCGTGCCCGAACTGGGAAACGAATTCCAGTTGCTGGAATTGACGCGGATCCGGGTCTGGGACCCGGCCGAGAACGCGGACCGAACGGTGGTGGAATAGCTGAGCGTGCTTTGCGGTATGCTCAGATCGGCGTTCAGCAGCGAGTACACGACCTTCCAGAGGATGTCCATCCGCGTGTTGGAGGTCCCGTCGCCGTCGAGGTCCCCCACGCCGGTCACGCCCGGGTCCACGGAAGCCATCGAGCCGGTGGTGTCGAGCATCAGCAGGACGTTGGGGTTGGCCCTCGTGGAGAACAGCTCCGTATCGTCAGCGAGGACGGAAAGCGGGACCGCAAGGGCGATCGCGATCAGCGGAATCATCCACCGGCATATTCCGATCCTCATCCTGTTCCTGGTCCTGCTCATGTCCCTCCTCCTTCCCCCCTGTTCCGTTTCAATACATCGTCCCGATGGGGATCGGTCCGAAATTGGTAACCGCCACGATTGTCCTTTGCGCGACGAACGGCGGGGGAGCACTTCCCTGGCTGTCCGATCGGAAATTCGCAAAACGGTAGTTCACGCCGTACCCCGGCACGATGCTCATC
>JBAVJZ010000111.1:0-1684 GCA_049688015.1 Candidatus Deferrimicrobiaceae bacterium
ATCTGCCTGGGGGCGGACCGGATCCGGGCCGCCGCCGAGACGTACATGGGGCTCGTGGAAGTGGGCGTCGGACTTCTCCCGGCGGGAGGCGGGACGAAAGAGATGGTGATCCGGCACCTCGAGGGAATCCCGGACGGGGTGACGGCGGATCCGCTCCCATTCTTGCGGAAGGCGTTCGAGACGATCGGGATGGCGAAGGTGGCCACCTCCGCGAAGGAGGCGAGGGATCTGGGGTTCCTGCGCCCGTGGGACAGGGTTACGATCCAGCGCGACTTCCTCATCCAGGAAGCGAAGAATACGGTTCTCGCCATGAACCGGGAGGGGTACGAGATGCCCCGCCCCCGGACGGACATCGCCCTGCCCGGCAGGTCGGAGTTTTCCAACTTCGCGTACGCGCTCTACGCGATGAGAGTGGCCGGTCACATCAGCGAGTTCGACGAACGGATCGGGCGGAAAATCGCCTTCGTGATGACCGGCGGGGACGTCCCGCGGGGCACGAGGCTCTCCGAGC
This sequence comes from Candidatus Deferrimicrobiaceae bacterium, assembly GCA_049688015.1. Lineage (GTDB taxonomy): Bacteria > Desulfobacterota > Deferrimicrobia > Deferrimicrobiales > Deferrimicrobiaceae > CSP1-8. The sequence goes on from JBAVJZ010000111.1 coordinate 512, forward strand.
AGGATCTGCTCGACCTCGAGCGGGAGGCGTTCCTGTCGCTGTGCGGAGAGGAAAAGACCCAGGCCCGCATCCAATATATGTTGATGAAAGGAAAGCCGCTGCGGAATTAGGAAAAACCGGCAGGCGACTCCTTGAAGGAGGATTCCGATGGCGAAGGCATACATCATCTCCGCGGTGCGGACGGCGGTCGGCAGGGCCTACCGCGGGAGTCTGAAGGATACCCGGCCGGACGACCTGGGGACGATCGCGGTCCGCGGGGCGATCGAACGGATTGCGAACCTGGATCCGAAGCAGGTGGACGACGTCATCCTCGGATGCGCGATGCCGGAGGGCGAGCAGGGGATGAACGTGGCGAGGATCTGCGCCCTGAAGGCGGGTCTTCCCGACTCGGTTCCGGGAATGACGATCAACCGGTTCTGCTCCTCGGGCCTGCAGTCGATCGCCCTGGCGGCGGAGCGGATCATGGCCGGCGCAGCCGACATCATCGTGGCCGGGGGCACCGAATCGATGACGATGGTCCCGATGGGAGGGAACAAGCCGTCCTTCAACCCCGAGATCGTCGAGGAGCGCCCCGAGGTATTCATGCCGATGGGTCTCACCGCCGAGCAGGTCGCGGGGAAATACAAGGTCACCCGGGACGATCAGGACGTCTTCGCCTTTCACAGCCACCGGAAGGCGCTGGCGGCGATCAAGGAAGGAAAGTTCCGGGGGGAAATCGTGCCCGTTGCCACGATCGTCTACGACGCGAAGGACGGGGAGAAACCCGTCCCGCGGGATATCGTCTTCGAGGTCGACGAAGGCCCGCGCGCCGATACCACGATCGAGGCGCTGGCGAAGCTTTCGCCTGCGTTTGATCCGAAAGGGACCGTTACCGCGGGAAACGCCTCGCAGATGAGCGACGGGGCCGCCGCGGCCGTGGTCGTATCGGAGAAGGCGTTGAAGGCATTACGCGCCGAGCCGCTGGCCCGTTTCCTCGGGTTCGCAGTGGCGGGGGTGCCGCCCGAAATCATGGGGATCGGGCCGGTTGCGGCCGTGCCGAAACTCTTGAGGCGGCTCAGGATCAAGCTGACGCGCATCGACCTGGTCGAGCTGAACGAGGCGTTCGCCGCCCAGTCCCTCCCCGTCATCCGGGAGCTGGGGCTGGACCCCGACAGGGTGAACGTAAACGGAGGG
>JBAVJZ010000112.1:0-22921 GCA_049688015.1 Candidatus Deferrimicrobiaceae bacterium
GCTTGACGATGCCGTAGACGGTGGAAAGGCCGAGTCCCGTACCTTTTCCTTTTTCCTTGGTGGTGAAAAACGGTTCGAAAAGACGCGCCGTGGTCTCGTCGTCCATGCCGCTCCCCGTGTCGCTTACCGCGAGCATGACATACGCGCCCGGCGTCACGACCGAATGGAGGGACACGTAATCGTCGTCCAGATACACGTTGCTCGTCTCGACCGTGACCTTCCCTCTGCCATCGATGGCGTCCTGGGCATTCACCACGAGGTTCATGACCACCTGTTCGAGCTGGCCCTTGTCCACCTTGACGCTCCACAAGTCCGGCCGTAGCACCGTGATCAGATCGATGTTCTCGCCGATCATGCGTCCGAGCATCTCCTCAATGCCTGCGACCACCTCGTTCAGGTCCAGCACTTTCGGCTGCAATACCTGTTTCCGGCTGAACGCGAGCAGCTGCTGGGTCAGCGTCGAGGCGCGCTCCCCCGCCTTGTGGATCTCCTCCACGTCCTTCCGGTACGGGGAGCAGGCGTCGAGACGAAGCAGCAGCAGATCGGAGTAGCCCCGGATCGCCGTCAGGAGGTTGTTGAAGTCGTGGGCGACCCCGCCGGCAAGCCTTCCTACCGCCTCCATCTTCTGCGCCTGCCGGAACCGCTCCTCGCTCTGGCGCAAGGCCTCCTCGATCCGCTTGCGCTCCGTGATGTCTTCCATGACGGACATGATCCCCGTGATGTTCCCCTGGGCGTCCCGCATCGGCGCAGTGGACAGGCTGATCTCGATCGGGACAGCTCCTTTTTTCTGCCGTACAAGCTCCATCGCGGAGAATCCCCCCTCACGCAACACCCGCTCGCGGATACTGTGGAACTCCGTGATATTCTCCTCGGGCACGACCGGGTTGAGACGCCCGATCGCCTCCTCCTTCGTCCAACTGAACATCTTCTCCGAGGCGGGATTCCACAGGGTGACATACCCCTGCTTGTCGATAGCCATGATGGCAAGCGGCGATGACTCGATCAGGGCATTAAGCGCCTCGTTCGACGCGCGCAGCTCCTTTTCCACACGCTTCTGTTCCGAGATGTCAAGAAGGAGACCGTCCACGTGATCGAGCGATCCGTCCGGGTTGTATATGAGCTGGCGCCTGTCCTCAAACCACCGATATTCGCCGTCGCGGTGCAATATGCGATATTCGACGCGCAGGACCTTTCTTTGCTCCCCCACCGCGCTCCGGAAGGCCATCTTCACGGACGACAGGTCATCGGGATGGATGATTTCCCGCCATCTGGCGGATACCTGAAGGACCTCTTCCGCGGTGTACCCGGTGAGCCGCTCCACCTCGGCTCCCACGAACGTGAGAGACCAGTCCGGAAGGCCCCGGTAAACGACTCCGGGCACGTTGTTCATGAGGGAAAGGAGTCGGCCGGCAAGCTGCTGCTGCTCCCGGAGCGCCCCCGTCTGCCGGACGGCGAGGGAGACCTGTCGCGCGACCGCTTCCACCGTCTCGATCTCGTTCTCCGTCCACTCGTGGGGTTCCGACCGGTCGAGAAACAGAACCCCGAAGAGTTTCTCCTGATCGCAGAGAGGAACCGCGATGAAGGCCCGCGGGAGAATGGTCTCGGACCCCTCCTTTCCTTCGGGATAGGGCCAAAGGAGGATATCGTTGACGACGAGAGAACGTCCGTTCTCGAACGCCTCCCTCGATTCGGCGGTATTCGACAGCTCCCGGAACACGACGAGGGCGGACGGGGAATCCGGTGCGTGATACTCGACCGTATCCCCGGAGAATCCGGAAAGGAAGATTGCGCAACGGGTGACCCCGAGGAACCGGCCCAGATCGCGCGTCGTCTCGGTAAGCACCGCCTTGATGTCGAAATCCCCCAGAAGCGATGTGCCGATACGGGTCAGCAGCGTAAGACGCCGTGATTGGAGCTGGGCGCGCAACTCGGCACGCCGGGTCGCCGTGACGTCGGAGAGTATGTGAATCGCTCCCGCGAGGTTCCCGTCCCCGTCCCGGAGCGGGTCGACAGTGATCCTTACCCGCATGTCCCGGTCCGGAAAGTCCATATCGAACGATTCCCGTTGTCCGCTCTTCACCATCCGCGCGCAGGGGCACTCATCGCCGGGACCTGTTCCTGCATGCAGCAGACGGTGGCAGGGACGACCGATGACGTCTTCTTCCGGAAGACCCAGGAACGTAAGGAACGAGCGGTTCGCCCAGAGAACCTGTTGCCGGAGGTCGAGAACCATGACCATGTCCTGAATGGTGTCCAGGATGTGACGCCAGTCTCCGGTGACCGGGCAGTATGCCATACGATCTTTCCCTCCCTTGAAAGCGATTCCATTTCCCCTATCGGACAACCCGGGGGATTTCTTTACGAATCAATCCGTTCGGCGCCTTGCCGCATCGTGTCCCGTGAACCATTTCCGGAAACCAACCCCGGTAGCCTGCATCAATTCAGAAAACCCGGCAAACCAATGAATTTTTCGGATAAGATCCCGGGAGAGGCGTTGGTGGAAAATTTCCGATGCCCACACCCGCAAGCCGGGAAACAGAAGCATTTCACGCGACTGAGAAAAAAAGGAGGCTGTCCATGCTAGGGGAATTCAAGAAGTTCGCGATGAAGGGCAACATGGTCGACATGGCGGTGGGAATCATCATCGGCGCCGCGTTCGGGGGAATCGTCAGTTCGCTGGTGGCAGACGTCCTGATGCCGCCGATCGGCCTATTGCTGGGCAACGTCGATTTTTCCAACCTCTTTCTCGTGCTCAAGGGAGGGAAGACGCTCGGTCCCTACGAAACGGTCGCCACGGCCAAGGCGGCGGGCGCGGTCACGTTGAACTACGGGATTTTCGTGAACACGCTCGTGAACTTTCTCATCATCGCCATCGCCATCTTCTTCGTGGTCCGTGGCATCAATAACCTGAAGAAGAAGGAAGAAGCCCCTCCCGCGGAACCCACGACGAAGGAATGCCCGCTCTGCCTGTCTACCGTCCCGATCAAGGCGACGCGGTGCGGGCACTGCACGTCCGATCTCAAGGCGGCGTAGCCGGAGAGGAACCGACCGAACCGTTGCCCGCCGCGGACCGGTGACGCGGTACAATTGGGTTCATGGACACGCTCCCAGCGCTTCGCACGGACATCGACTTCCTGACCGTTCATCACGAGGGGCGGGACATGATCCTCGTCCGGGACCCGCTGGGGATCGTCTCTCCGAACGCCGCCCTTTCCGCGGAGATTGCCCCGTACCTTCCGCTGTTCGACGGTTCCACCTCTATCGGCAACCTGCAGATCATCATGATGCGCCACCAGGGCGGTTCCCTCGTCTTCCGCTCCGCGGCGGAGCGGATCGTCGAGGATCTCTCCCGGCTGGGTATCCTCCAGACGGATTCGTACCGGGCGGAAAAGAATCGGATCACAAAAGAGTTCGCGAATAGCCCGGAGAGGGAGGCGTTTCTTGCCGGAAATTCCTACCCTGCGGATCCCGGAGAGGCCGCCTCCGTGCTCGACCGGATCCTCTCCCTCCCGGCGACCTCCGCCAATCGCCTCCCCGGCCCCCCCTGTGCGCTGGCCGCCCCCCACATCGACCTCCGGGTGGCGGAGCGGACCTACGCGGCGGCGTACCGGTCGATCCGGGACCTCGCTCCTTCCGCGATCCTGCTTCTCGGGACCGGCCACGCCCTCGGGAGGACCCGCTACAGCATCTCCGACAAGACATTCACGACTCCCCTGGGCCGGGTCCCGGCGGACCGGGAAGCGGCTGCGCGGATCCGGGCTGCGGCGGGCGAGGCCCTCGGTCCGGACGACTTCCCCCATCGGAACGAGCATTCCCTCGAGTTCCAGCTCCTGTTCCTCCAGCGGCTCTTTCCGATGGAACAGGTTCCGATCCTTCCCGTCCTGTGCGGACAGATGGAAGACCTCTTTGGAACGGTTCGCTCCCCTCTCGAGGCGCCGGGCATCGCTTCCTTCGTCGAGGCGGTTTCCGCCTGGATTTGCGAGCCGCCGGGGAGGAAACTCGTCGTGGCGGGCGTCGACCTCTCCCACGTCGGGCAGAAGTTCGGGGACCCCCATACGGGCCGGTCGATCGAGCCCGACTTCACGGCCTATGACCGGGAGATTCTGGATGCGCTCACGGCGGGAGACGCCTCCGCCTTCTTCCTGGCGGGAGCCCGCTCCCGGAACCGGTACCGGATCTGCGGATTCTCGACGCTTTGGACCCTGCTGGCCGTTCTGCCCGGAATACGCGGGACGGTGCTGGACTACGACGTATGGCACGAGGATCCTACCCGGTCCGCCGTGAGCTTCGCAGCAGTGGCGTTTACCTTCGACTTCCCGGCGGAATCCCGTGCCGACGCATCGCCATCTTCTGGAGAAATGGAAGGAAAAATCGTTCCCGGGGAAGAAAGATGAAAAACCCGGAGATCGCAAAAGTTTTCAGCGAAATCGCCTCCCTTCTGGAGCTTAAGGGGGAGAACCCGTTCCGGATCCGGTCGTATCAGCGGGCGGCGCAAAACATCGGGGGACACACGCAGGACGTGGCCGGGATGGCCGACGATGAGCTGCGGTCCATCGCCGGGATCGGGCCGGATCTCGTCGGAAAGATACGGCAGTTTCTCGAAACGGGGCGAATCGACCTCCACGAGGAACTGATGCGGGAGATCCCGTCGGGCATCCTCGACGTTCTCCACGTTCCCGGGATCGGGCCGAAGACGGCAAAGATGCTTTACGAGAAGACGGGAATCCGGGGCCTGGACGACCTCGAGGCGCAGAGCCGGGAAGGGAGGCTGGCCGGGCTCCCGGGGATCCAGAAGAAGACCGAGGAGAACTTCCTGAAGGGGATCGACACCCTGCGCAGGGGGAGGGAACGTCACCCCCTGGGCAGGGCCTTGCCCGTCGCGGACGACATCGTCCGGAAACTGCGGGCCAAAGCCCCCCTGGGCAGAATTTCCCTGGCGGGCAGCATCCGCCGGTGGAAGGAATCGGTAAAGGACGTCGACATCGTGGCCACGTCGGTGAAACCGGCAAAGGTCATCGAGGTTTTTTCCGGCCTTTCGATCGTCCGGGAGGTCCTTGCTCGAGGTACGACGAAGGGATCCATCCGCACGACGGACGGAATCCAGGTCGATCTGCGCGTCGTGAAGGAAATCTCGTTCGGAGCGGCGCTTCAGTATTTTACGGGAAGCAAGGAGCACAACATCCGCCTCCGGGAGATGGCTTCGCGCGCCGGTCTCCTGTGCAACGAATACGGCATATTCCGGGAAGCCGACGGGAAGAGGATCGGGGGCCGGCGGGAGGGAGAGATCTACACGGCGGTCGGGCTCCCCTTCATCCCGCCCGAACTGCGCGAGGACGGAGGGGAGTTCGAGGCGGCGGCGGCAGGCGAACTTCCCCGGGCGCTGACCGTCGGGGAGATCCGGGGAGACCTCCACGTCCACACGAACTGGTCGGACGGCACCCACGAACTCGACGCGATGGTACGTGCCGCAAAACGGAAGGGATACCAGTACATCGCGATCACCGACCATTCGAAAGGGCTCGGGATCGCCCGCGGCCTGGACGAGAAGAGGCTGCGCGATCAGATGGCCCGGATCGACGATGCCAACCGGTCCTTACGGGATTTCCGGATCCTGAAGGGAATCGAGGTGGATATCCGGGGGGACGGAACGCTCGATCTCCCCGACGGCGTCCTCGGGGAGCTTGACATCGTCGTGGCATCCATCCACTCGGGATTTCGCCAATCCCGGGAGCGGATCACGGCCAGGCTCCTGTCGGCCGTCCGGAATCCCCTCGTCGGCATCATCGCCCATCCCACCGGACGGCTCCTCGGGGAGCGGGACCCGTACGACGCAGACATGCAAGCGGTTCTCCGGGAAGCCGCCGCCCGGGGCGTGGCGATGGAGGTCAATGCCCATCCCGCCCGGCTGGACCTTTCCGACTACCACGTGAGGATGGCAAAACGATACGGCGTTCCTCTCGTCATCAGCACGGACGCCCACGTCAACACCCATTTCGACTACATGGAATACGGCGTGGCGATCGCACGGAGAGGGTGGGCGGTTGCGGGCGACGTCCTCAACACGCTGCCCTGCCGGAGCCTGCTCAAAAGACTGCGATCGGGGAGGAATCCGGTCGCGTCCTCGCTGAACCGGAAAGCGTAGGGCGAAGACCGGGAAAAACCCGCATTTGTCTACCCGTTGGAATTTTGCTACCTTGAACATCTTCGCTCGCTTGGGAACGGTTGCCGGCCATGCCGTTGCCGGCTTTCTTCGTCACGCTGCATCCGCATGTAACCTTCAACAACAGGAGGGCACCATGGGAAACCTGCGCAGACCGAACGCAAGCAGCACCACCGGAACGTTCAACCGGTCGAGAAGCGTCGTCCCCATGTCGGGAATCTGCAGCGATTGCCTGGACGGCTGCAAGGGGGGATGCGAGATCTGGCTTTCCTCCTTCCGGGGGCGGGAGGTCATCTACCCGGGGCCCTTCGGGGAAATAACGGCCGGCGCGGACAAGAACTATCCCGTCGATTACTCCCACATCAACATCCAGGGATACGCCGTCGGGGCGCATGGGCTCCTCGAGGGAACCGAGCTGGGGCCGGATACGGCGATCTTCTCCCATGCCAACACCGAAACGGAATACGGCTGGGACAGGAAGGTCCGGATGCGGGTGCCGGTCTTCACGGGGGCACTGGGCTCGACGGACATCGCCCGGATCAACTGGGAGCATTTCGCCGTCGGGGCCGCCATCTCCGGGGTTACCCTGGTATGCGGGGAGAACGTCTGCGGTATTGATCCTGAACTGGAGCGCACGGCGAAAGGGAAGGTGAAGAAATCCCCCGAGATGGACAGGAGGGTCGAAACGTACAGGAAGTACCACGAGGGATACGGGGAGATCCTCATTCAGCTGAACGTGGAGGACACGAGGCTCGGGGTCGCCGAATACGTGCTCGACAAGCACAAGCTCGACACTATCGAACTGAAATGGGGACAGGGGGCGAAGTGTATCGGCGGTGAGATCAAGGTCAACACGCTCAAGCGGGCGAAGGAACTCAAGAAACGGGGTTATCTGGTCCTGCCCGACCCCACCCATCCCGAGATCCAGAGGGCGTTCGAGGACGGCGCCCTCAAGGAGTTCGAGCGCCACTCGCGCCTGGGCTTCGTGACGAAGGAGGCGTTTCTCACTGAGGTCCAGCGGCTTCGGGACCTCGGGTTCCAGCGGGTCACGCTGAAGACCGGCGCCTATTCCATGGTGGAGCTCGCCATGGCGATCCGGTACGCCGCCGAGGCGAAAATAGACCTGCTCACGATCGACGGGGCGCCCGGCGGCACCGGGATGAGCCCGTGGCCCATGATGAACGAGTGGGGGGTGCCGACGTTCTACCTGCAGGCCCTAGCCTACGAGTTCTGCGAAAAACTGCGGAGCCGAGGGGTAAGGGTCCCGGATCTTGCCATGGCCGGCGGATTCTCCACGGAGGACGGCATCTACAAGGTCCTCGCCATGGGGAGCCCCCACTTCAAGGCGGTCTGCATGGGCAGGGCCCTCATGATCCCCGGGATGGTGGGGAAGAACATCGGCATGTGGCTCAAGGAGAGGAGCCTGCCGAAGACCGTCTCCAAATACGGGCAGAAAATCGATGAGATCTTCATCCTGTACGAAGACCTCGTGGAGAAATACGGGAAGGAGGCGAAAACCATCCCCCTGGGCGCCCTGGGGATCTATACCTTCAGCAAGAAACTGGAGGTCGGGCTCCAGCAGTTGATGGCGGGCAGCCGAAAATTTAGGGTCTCCGCCCTTTCCCGCAGGGACCTGATGTCGCTCACGGAGGAGGCGGAGCGCATATCCGGCATCCCGTACGTGATGAGCGCCTACCGGGAAGAAGCGGAAAAGATACTGGAAGAGTAGCCCGCCGTTCGACAAGGAAAAGATGATGCGCATCCAGTGCTCCCGTCCTCCTTTTTTACGGGGAGAAGGAAGCTGCCGGATGCGTTTTTTTTCTATCCTTCCTCCTGGACGAAGATCACGACACAAACCATGAGGTGATACCGCGCGCGGCCGCCTGGTGATAGTGGAAACGGAGGAGAGAGACGGGTAAACTAATTTCCGGAGGGAAGCGATGGCCAAGGAAAAAGGCAAAAACCGTGCGTTGCGCGTGACCGCCGGCCTTCTTGCGGCCCTGACGCTTGCCATCCTCGCACTCGTCCTTTTTATCGACATCGGCAGGTACCGGCCAAGGCTCGAAACCGAGGCGTCCCGGATCCTCGGGCTGGATGTCAAGATCCGCGGGGAGATGAAAATCGAGTACTTTCCCCCGTTCGGGGTTTCGCTTGGCGATATCGATGTCGCACGTCGCGGGGCAACCGTCGTCCGCGTGGAAAGGATGCGGGCCGGCCTGAAAATCCTCCCTCTGCTTTGGGGCCAGATCCGCATCCGGCAGGTGGAACTTGTCCGGCCGCAGCTTTCCCTCCTGCGGACCGGAAGCGGTCCGTTCGACTTCGAGCGTTATCTTACCCGGCCATTTCAGGTCGCCAGGGAGGCCCTGTCCGGTAACCTGGACAGCGTCGATCGGTTCTCGGTATCCGGGGGGATAATCTCCTATGAAAGCAAGGATTCCTCGATCCGGGCCGAAGTGGATGGGCTCGAACTGGTCATGCGTGACATCACGTTCGGGGAACCGCCCGGGGAGGACCTGTTCCGTACCGTCTCCCTCTCGGGGAACGTGAAGGCGGCGAGGACGGCCGTAGGAACATGGGAGGCTACGACTCTTGCGTTCGAATTGACGGCGAAGAACGGGAACATCGAGATTCACCCGATTTCCCTTCACGCGTTCGGCGGGACCGGGGAGGGAAGCCTGTGGATCAATCTCTCGGTGTCGACTCCCCTTGTCAATATCCAGTTCTCGCAAACGGGTTCCGACATCGAGCAGCTGTTCATGGCCACCGGCGGGAAACGCGGGCTTCTTGCGGGAAAGGCGGATCTCTCCTGGAACCTGTTCATGAAAGGGGGGGACCCGGACGCGTTGACCAGGACGATGACGGGCGACATCTCCTGGAAAGGAAGCGATCTGACGGTCCGGGACTTCGATCCCGATATGCTCCTGTCGTCAACAGGGAAAGGAAAATCGGCCCCTCTCGCGCGGATGGGTGCCCTCCTCCTGCCCGGCCCGCTCTTCGCGGCGGCCGCCGAAGGACTTTCGGGGCCGGACGCCAGGGCAGGGAAAGAGGGGGAAGAAGGCCGGATCGATACGCTCGTGTCGCACTGGACCGTAAAGGACGGCAGGTTCGAGGCGGAAGACGTGGCTCTTTCGACGAAAGGGCACCGGGTCGCTCTCACGGGCGGGATCGACCTCCCGGGCGGGCAGTTCGACAACATCACGGTCGCGCTCGTGGACGACAGGGGCTGTGCCCGCGCCGGGCAGACCATACAGGGAGCTTTCCGCCTTCCCCGAATCGCGGGGACAATCGCCGCGAAGGGAAAAGAACCCGCCGGGGAGACACCTGCGGGAGTGACGACGGAGGCCGCCCCGGGCGGGGAGTGCAAGGTGTTCTACGCGGGTACGGTGCCGCCGCCGCAATGACGGTCAGCTTGCCCCCTTTTTGAATGGTTCCGATGCCGTAGGGAAAAGATCCCGGAAAGACTTCCGGTTTGCGTGCGATGCGAATTCGGCGAAGGTTTTTGCAAAGGTACCTTGCAACGTCTGCTTTTCCCGGTTCAGCGTTCCCACCAGGCTGCCGATGGCCAATGGCGTTTTTTCCGCCTGCCGACCGGTTTCCCGGAGTTCCCGGGCGACATCCAGGAGATATCGTTCCTGGACACGAAGATCATTATAGGATCCCAACAGGTCCTGCAGTTTCTTCAATTGTCCGATCTGGACACGTATCTTCCGGGGGGGAAACAGGCGGGAGAAGAATTCCAGAAGGTATCGCAGTTCCTTGCAACTGATCCGAAGAAGATGCAGCCCCTCGCCTTTCGGGTCGTCGAGGACCCGGTTCCCCTCCTCGAGAACGCGCTCGTATTGCTTGCGGATCCTTCTTTGCGCCACGTCGCGTATGGGAAGCGCGGCATCGGGGGCCGTCGGATCATCCGTTCCCGGTTTCTGCAGAAACTCGTCCCATTCCCGAAACAGTTTCCTGAATGTTCCCGACTTGCCTCGCCGGATGACCTCGCGGAATTCCCGGGAGCGTTTCTTTCGCAGGTAATCGAACAACGGATCGATGTCGTCCCGCAGGGATGCGGGAAGCATTTCCTTGCAGGCGTCTTCGTTCAGGAGATAGACGTCCAGATCCCGCAGCGGGTTGAAAGTCTTCCTAACAGAAGACAGTTCTTTCCGGAACCGTCGAGCCGTCTCTGCCGGGAACACGCGCTTCATCTGGCTCAAGGCCGAACGGGTTCGACGCAGAGCCACCCGATAATCATGGAGAAATTCCGTATCCAGGTCTTTTCCCAGATTTTCTGCGTTGACCCGCATTACCCGCAGCAGGAAACGCAACACGATCTTTACGGCCTCGTCCGAGCGCATCCCGGGATCGAGCGGTATGTCCGGTTTCGTGGAATACCCGCCCGGCTCTTCCCCGCTTTCTTTCATCGCCGCGAAGAAGACATCATCCTTTTCCTGTGCGGTGAATCCGGCTTCCTCCAACCGCTTGCGAACTTCCCGGGATTCCCCCATGTTTCCTCTCGCCGGTTTCCACCAAAGGGTTACCGCCAGCACCGGGGCGTCCGTGCCCGGCAGGATTCGATTTTCCTCATGAAGGATACGAGCCACGGTTTTCCCCTCGCGGTTCGCAATACAATACGGCGTCGACCGGGAATGCAGTTCCGCAAGTTTCCGGAGCGCCCGGACATTTACGATCGGTGCCAGCTTTTTTTTGAGAACACCCTCGGGAATATCCCGGAGGAAGACGGGAGGAGCGGTGAATTCCGCATGGTGGATGGGTACTGCTTCGAACAGTCTGCGCAGGAACAGCGTGGATCCGGCCGTACACAAAACCAGCGACCGATGATACAGGCGCCAGTCGAACGTATCGTAGAAGGAAATGGTCTCCGATCGGGATCGCTCCGTTCGAACCGGATACCGGTCGGCCAGTTCACGGATCAATCGCCCGATATCATATCCGTCCGGAAAACGGTATTTCAGGGGAATGAGCATTCCGGGGACCTCTGTCCGTCGAAGAGAGGGTTCTTGTCGCGTTCCTGCGGATCCTGACGGGAAACGATCAGGTCAAATGGAATCCACCAGGTGGCGTTTCGGATAATCAAAAAAGACGGTTTCCCCTTTTCCTTCGCGTACGTTCTTCCAGCTGGATACCGCGAACCGGATGCCGTACACGCCGGTGGTAGGAATAGTATAAACCGGGCCTTTTTCAAGCAACATTTCCGCCAGGTCGCCCAGGTCCGGATTGTGCCCGAACAGCATGATGGTGCCGTGCCCGTCATCCTGGTTTCGCACGATTTCGAGCAGCGCCCTTGCACCGGAATGATACAACTTGTCGTCGTATCGAATCTTCTTCCTGGGATACCCGATCTCCGCGGCAATGGAAGTGGCGGTCTTCTTCGCCCTCTTCGCGGGACTCGACAGGATCAGGTCCGGCATCACTTGCCTTTCCTTCAACTTTTTCCCCATGAAGGGGGCATCCCGTTTCCCTCGTTTGTTCAGGGGCCTGTCGAAATCCTCCAGGCTGCTGTCCTTCCAGCTCGATTTGGCGTGTCTCACCAGGAAGACGGTTTTCATCAGGCGACCATCCCGTCGGCTCTTAAAACCCGCTCTGTCGTCCCGGCATTATCCCGGCAATTCCATTCCCGTCATGAGGTGATCTTCCATGTATTTGATCTCCTCGATGCCGGACACAACGACCTCGGGATCGATCACGAGTTCTTCCTGCGGGATCTTGTTGTCATACTCGACTCTGGAAAGGATGTGCTTGATGCAGTTGAGCCTCGCTTTTTTCTTGTTGTCGGAACGGATGATGGTCCAGGGGGAAATGGTCCGGTTCGTTTCATTGAGCATCTGGAACTTCCTTATGGTGTAATCATCCCATTTTTCCTGGGCTTCCCTGTCCACCGGGGAGATCTTGTATTGCTTGAGGGGATCCTTCATCCTCGATTGGAACCGGCGAATCTGTTCTTCCTTGGAAACGGAGAAAAAGAACTTGAACAAAATGATTCCGTTCTTGACCAGAATCTCCTCGATCAACGGCACGTCTTTCAAGAATCGTTTATGTTCCTCGTCCGTACAGAATCCCATCGTCGGCTCCACCATGGCCCGGTTGTACCAGCTCCGGTCGAACAGCACGATTTCCCCACCGGAGGGAAGCTGCTGGAAATATCGCTGAAAATACCATTGTGTCCGTTCCCTGTCGCTCGGCTTCAGCAGTGCGACGACTCGGGCGCCCCGTGGATTGAGATGCTCCACGATCCTCTTGATCGTCCCGCCCTTTCCGGCGGCATCGCGCCCCTCAAAAATCAACAGGACCTTTTGCTCTTTTGCGATGATATGTTTCTGCCATTTCAACAGCTCGATCTGCAGCTTTTGCAGTTCTTCCTCGTATTTGAGGGTGAATTTACTCACCCAGACGGCCTTACGGTTTTTCCCTTTTTTCCTGTCGATGAAGCTTATCGCGGTGTGCTCTTTTAATGCTTCCTTTTTCTTTTTCCCTTTTATCTTCCCTTTTTTTCTTCCTTCGTGCTTTTTTCCCTCTTCCCCTTTCGCAGCCTTTTTCTCTTCTATCTCGATAACCTCTGCAATGTTCTCCGGATTTTTCGCCTTCACGTCTTTGTGCCTCTTTTTGTCTTTCCCTGCTTTTCCCTTTGCCATCTTGCCCCCCTTTTTACAACGCAATCCTCTTTGACGGCCCGAAACGGTTCGAAATCATGCCAGCAATTTCCCATGTTTTTTCAGTTGTTTCTTCATGATCCGCAGCTCCTTGTCCCCCGGGATTACGATCGCCGGATCCAGGGAAAAATCGAACTCCCTGCTTCTTCCCTTGTACGGCACCGAATTGAGGATCAGCTTCATCGTCTCCCGCCTGGCCAGATGCTTGTTGTCCGACCGGATGATCCACCACGGGGAATGTCTCGTGTGGGTCTTTTTCAGGAGCATGAATTTTTTTTCCGTGAATTCATCCCAGAGATTCTGGGCCTGCAGGTCGACCTCCGAAAGTTTCCACTGCCGGAGGGGATCGTTCTTTCTCCTTTCGAAACGCTTCTTCTGCTCCTCCCTGGTCACCGAGAAATAGAGTTTCAGCAATATGGTCCTGCCGGCATCCTCGAGGAAATTCTGCTCATACGTGACGACTTTTTTCAGGAACCGCCGATATTGATCCTCGGTGCAAAATCCCATCACAGGCTCCACCAGGGCCCGGTTGTACCAGCTCCTGTCGAACAAAACGATCTCGCCCGCACGGGGAAAGTGCTCGATATACCGCTTGATATGGAGTTCCGTCTTCTGGTCCTCGGTCGGCTTCCCCAGTGCGACGACGCGGTATCGTTTCTCGTTCATGTACCGGGTAATCCGCCGGATCGTTCCGCCTTTCCCGGAGGCGTCCCGTCCGTCGAAAAGAATGACCATTTTCTTGCCGGTTTTTTCCAGGTGGCGCTGCAGCTTGATCAGTTCCGCCTGGTACGGCTTCAACTCCTCCGTTTCGTGATGGAATTTCAATGCCTGCTTGATGATTTCCTCTTTTTCCCTCTTCTTGAGTTGATCCTGGATTTGCTGAATCTTCTTTTTCGAATCGGCGGTTTTTGTTTTCGGCTCCACTTTCCTGACCGCATCCATGATCTGCGCCGACTGGCCCCCCTGTCCTTTTGCGATTTTCATGGTCACTCCGGTACCGGCTAATTCAATTTTCTTCCTGTCCGGTACATTTCCCCATAACTATCCGGAAGTCCGTTATTTTTCAATCCCCTGACCACCTCTTCCACGGAGTACGGTATGCGGAAATGCTCCACCGTTATCTTCCCCGGGGAAACCGTCAGTATGGCGAACGACGAACGCGGGTCCCCGTCGAACGGGCGCCCCACGCTACCCGGATTGATGAAGTGAACGCCGTCGACGATGGAATGGAACGGGATGTGGGTGTGCCCCAGGATATACGCCTGGAACGGCGACTCCCTCGCCAGGGTCCGGAAACGGCTTTCCGGATTGTCCGGGGACGAGGCGTTTTCCTCTTCCTCGTCGAAGTCGCCGTGGATGATGCGGATGCGGAGACCCTCCATCGTGACAACGGCTTCCTCCGGCAGGGATTTCAGGTACTCCCTATTATCCGGAAGAAGCTTTTCGCATGTCCAGTAATACATTGCGCGCTTCTCTTCCTTCCTGGGTTTACCCAGTGGTTCCCCCTTCAAAATCGACAGCACCCGTTTATCGGCATTTCCCGCGATGCAGACGGGTGTCGTTCTCCTGCGAAACCACTCGATCGTCTCGTTCGGAAACGTGCTGTACACGGTCAGGTCGCCCGCGTTGACGATCCGGTCGAACAGGTCCGGATTGACGACATGGTTTTCGATCGCCTTGAGCGCCGGGTAATTGGCGTGGATATCGCTCAATACGAGGAGTTTCTTCATCATCGTCTTCGGTCGTGTCGTTCGTTGCTCACTGTGCACCTCCTCTTGTGCACACCGATAGCGGGTCGCTCGATACGCGGTCCCATAGGATTGATTTTCCCTTCATTCCGCCCTTGTGGCAACACCGGGCCCTTGTCTACGCTTTGGAGCCTGCACCATCCGCATACTTCCGGAAACCGCCGGGAATCAAAGGGAATATGCTGCGGAACAACGGACAAAACAGGAGAAAACGGTGCAAGTACGCGAAATATCAGGTCGGGACGGCAGGACCTGAATCTGGTTCAAGCTACCGAATTTAAAGAAAAAATATATCTTGACCCCCTTTCAACATTCCTGAATACTCTCGTCCATAAGGCACACATCATGTAAGTGGAGGTCGGGGAAGATGGAAGCGCTAAGGTCCCGCTGTTCTGTTCTGCTGCTGGTTCTCGTCGCATCGCTTTTTGTGTTCGGGGGGGTAGCAGAGGCTGCCTGGCCGGACAAACCGGTGGAATTCGTGATCCCCGCGGGCGTGGGGGGAGGCGCAGACCAATACGCCCGGTTCCTGATCGGTCTTAACGTAAAGAACAACTATATTCCCCAGCCCATTCTTCCCGTCAACCTCGACGGAGGGGCCGGGGCCGTGGCCATGCAGTCGGTGCTGAGACAAAAGGGAAACAATTATGAGATGATGATCACCCTGAACAGCTTCATCACCACTCCCCTGTTCCAGAACTTGCCCTTCACGTTCCGTGATTTTACCCCGATCGCCCTGCTGGCCCTGGATAACTTTCCCCTCTGGGTCCACAAGGACAGCCCGTATAAAACCTTAAACGACTTCCTGGCGGCCGCCAGGGAGAAGAGCCTCAGTGTCTGCGGGACGGGATCCAAGCAGGAGGACGAGATCGTCTTCCGGGCTATTGAGAAGATCGGCAAGACAAAGCCCTTCAAGTACGTCCCCTTCAAAGGCGGCGGCGAAGTGGCCCAGAATCTGGTGGGCAAGCACTGTGAGGCCACCGTCAACCAGGTCAGCGAGGCGGGCTCCTTCTACCCGGATTACCTGCGCCCCCTGGTCGTCTTCCAGGACAAGCGACTGGACATTCCGGGCTACGAGAATGTCCCCACCGGCAAGGAGGCAGGCCTCGATTTCTCCTATGAAATGATGCGGGCCATCTTCGCTCCCCCGGGCATCTCCAAGGAGGCCCAGAACGGAATGATGGAGTTGTTCCGGAAGGTTTCCGAGGACCCCGAGTGGGTGAAATTCGCAAAGAAAACCGGGCTGAGGAGAGAGTTCATCACCGGCGACGCACTGGAGAAGTTCTGCGAGAACTACGAGAAAAAGCACGTCGAGATCATGAAGGCGCAAGGCTGGGTCAAGTAGCTTTTCAAGTCACGCAGGAAACTTCCCACGGGGGGTGCAGGGGCGAACGCCTTGCACCCCCTTTTCCTGACCCCCCTCGTAACCACGACCCCCCGAAACACGACGGCCGATGCCGCATCATCCGCTTCGCTGCGATCCTGTTGTCTTGCTACACGTACTCCACATATGTCGGGTCGTACATCTGTGCCTTGACATGCGCGGCCAGGTCGGCCGGCCGTTTCATCGTTGTCAGGCCGCGCTGGAAAGCCACCTCAGCAACAGCCGCGGCGATGGCGGCAGAAACCTCCCGGATGCGGCCGAGGCCGGGATAGATGCGGCCTTCCGCCAGATCGTCTTCCGAGACCAGGTCCGCCAGCGTTTTCGCGGCTGCGAAGAACATATCGTCGGTCAGTCGCGTGGCTTCGCTGGCGACCGCGCCAAGCCCTACGCCGGGGAAGATGTAGGCGTTGTTGCCCTGCCCGGGCACGAACGTCTTGCCTTTGACCGTGACCGGTGGAAACGGGCTTCCGCTCGCGAAAATCGCGCGGCCCTCCGACCACGTATAGGCTTCCTCCGCCGTGCACTCCGATTTCGAGGTGGGGTTCGAGAGAGCGAAGAGGATCGGGCGCCGGTTCAAGCGCGCCATCGCCTCGACAACCTGCTTCGTGAACGTGCGCGGCATGCCGGAGACGCCGATGAGAACAGTCGGCTTGAGCGATTCGACGGCGCCCAGGAAATCGGTGATGGGCGCATGGTCGTGCGCGTAAGGCCGTTTGTGCTCGACAAGGTCCTTCCGGCTCTTGACGACGAGGCCCTTCGAGTCCACATACCAGCACTTGCGCCGGGCTTCGGCCTCCGTCATCCCCTCCCTTATCATACCGAGCACGATCAGGTCGCCGATGCCGATGCCGGCCTCCCCCGCTCCGAGAAACAGGAACTTGTGATCGGACAACTTGTTTCCGATGATGCGCAGGGCCGAGTACACCCCCGCCATCGAGACGCTTGCCGTACCCTGAATGTCGTCATTGAACGTGCAGACGCGGTCCCGGTAGTGATGCAACAGCCGGAAGGCGTTCGCATTGCCGAAGTCTTCGAACTGGATGCAGGCTTTCGGGAAAATCTCCTGCACGGCGGTGACAAACTCGTCCACCAGTTCGTCGTATGCCGGGCCGCGCAGGCGCCGCTCCGGCAGGCCGATGTAGAGCGGATCCTTCAGCAGAGTCTCGTTGTTCGTGCCGACATCCAGCGTTACCGGCAGGCATTGCGCGGGATGGACGCCCGCGCAGGCGGTGTACAACGAGAGCTTTCCTCCCGGTATGCCCATGCCGTTCGCGCCGAGGTCGCCGAGGCCGAGGATACGTTCGCCGTCGGTGACGACGATCATGCGGATATCGCTGTAGGGCCAATTCCTCAAAAGGTCTCGGACGTGCCCCCGATCTTTGTGTGTAATAAACATCCCGCGCGGACGGCGGAAGATGTGTCCGAACTCCTGACAGCCCTGCCCCACCGTCGGAGTGTAGATGAGAGGTACCATCTCCTCGACGTTTTCCATGACCATTCGGTAGAAAAGGGTCTCGTTGCGGTCCTGCAGCGAGACCAGGAAGATGTACTTCTCGATGTCGCTGGTCTTGCGGCGGATGTTCTCCAGAACACGTGCCACCTGTCCCTCTTGCGTGAACACGCGTGCCGGAAGAAGGCCGCGCAGGCCCAACCCGTCGCGCTCCGCCTCGGTGAAGGCTGTTCCCTTGTTCAATGCCGGATCGTGCAGCAGAGCAACTCCGCGTTTGCCATGAAGAGAAACCTGGGCAGACATGAGATGCCTCCTTTCCTGGGATATCAGGGGCTCTTGGCAAAGTTCCCGGTCAAAGGGTCGATAAATATCACTACGGGAAGCTCCGGCTGTCGATCGCGCGGGCACACGGGAACTACGAGACGGTAACACTAGTCTCGCGGCGGTTCGTCCCCGGCAGGATCGTCCCGGGCCGGCCGCCGCCCTCCTCCTCTTCCCGGAGGTTCCACGTCGATGCCGTACTTCCTCATCTTTGCGTGAAGACCGACCCGCGAGATGCCCAGGATGGCCGCCGCCGCCGTCCGGTTCCCGCCCGTGTGTTCCAGGACAATCCGGACGTGTTCCGCCTCGAGCTCGGCCAGGGTCTTCCGAACCTCCCGGGGAACGGACAGTCCCGCACGGGTGACCGTCTTGACAAGATACGGCGGAAGGCTGCGCCGGGTCAGCGTGCGGCCGTTCTCCAGCACCACTGCGCTGGCGATGATGTTTTCCAGCTCCCGGACATTGCCCGGATAGTCGTACGCCTCCAGCAGGCTCATCACGTCGTCGGAAATCCCGGCGATCGACTTGTCGTTCAGCTTGCTGTGCTTCTCGAGGAAGTGGTGGGCGAGCAACTCCGCGTCCCCCTTCCGCTCCCGCAGCGGCGACAGGTAGATCGAGCTGATGTTGAGACGATAGTACAGGTCCCTGCGGAATCGGCCGTGCTCGATTTCCGCTTCCAGGTTCTTGTTCGTCGCGGCGATGACCCGGACGTCCGCCCCCCGTTCCCGGGTGGAGCCCAGCCGGAAGTATTCCCCGCTCTGCAGAACCCTTAGGAGTTTCGACTGGACCGGCAGTTCGAGCGCACCGATCTCATCGAGAAACAGGACCCCGCCGTCCGCCTCTTCGAACAACCCCGCCTTGTCCCCGGCCGCTCCGGTGAACGCCCCCCTGTCGTGGCCGAAGAATTCCGAAGCGAACAGCTCGGAGGCGAACGTCCCGGCGTTCACGGCGACGAACGACTTGTCGCGGCGCCTGCCGATCCGGTGGATGGCCCTCGCCACCAGCTCCTTCCCGGTGCCGCTTTCCCCCCATATCAGCACGTTGTTGTCGCTCTCCGCGATCTGCTCGACCTTCCGGAGCGTTCGCAGGAACTTCCCGTCCTGCGTCAGGATCCCACGGAACTCCTCCTTGTGCCGAAGTCCCTCCAGGCTGATCCGGTCACGCAGCTTGTCGATCTCCCCCCGCAGGCAAGACCGTTCCAGTGCGCGGTCCAGCGTGGTAAGCAGACGTCTGTCGTCCACCGGCTTGCAGAGATAGTCATAGGCTCCCATCTTCATCGACTCGACAGCCAGCTCCACGTCCTCCACCCCGGTGATGATCACCACCTCCACCTCGGGATGGTTCTGTCGCACGTACTGCAGCACTTCTTTTCCCGACACCCCGGGCATGTCCATGTCCAGGAGCAGAAGATCGAATTTCCCCGATTCGATCGTGTCGAACGCTTTCGTGCTGTCGGCGAGCGCCTCGACCTCGAAGCGTTCCGCCTGGAGGAGCAGCACCAGGAAATAGTTCAGCACGGCCTTGTCGTCGTCGATGATCAGGATGCGGTTCATGACGCGCTCCGGGACACCGGCAGGAGGTAATGGAACGTCGTTCCCTCACCGAGTCGGGTATCGACTTCGATCGACCCTCCGTGCTCCTCGATGATCCCGTAGGTGATCGACATGCCAAGCCCTGTGCCCCCGATGCGCTGCTTGGTCGAGAAGAACGGATCGAACAGCCGGTGCTTGACTTCGTCGGTCATCCCCGGGCCGTTGTCGGCGATGGAAACTCGCACCTGCCGGCCGGCGTTCTCCAGCCGGGTGGCGATCCGGATGCAGGCGTCGGGGCGCTCTTCCAACGACTCGGCCGCGTTGATGAGCGTATTGACCACCACCTGCTCCAGCTGGACCAGGCTCCCCTTGAGCGCGGGCAGGCCCTCCGCCAGGCTTTGCTCCAGCCGGAAGCGCTTGATCTTGTTGTGCACCAGCCGGGTCGCGGCTTCGACCACCCGGTTCACATCCACCTTCTCGTCGAGCCGCCCCTCGTCCCGTCGGGCGAACGTCTTCAGGTCCCGGACGATGTTACCGATGCGCCCCGCGCCGTCCGCCATGTCCTTGAGGAGAACCTGGACCTGCTCCCGGAAGAACGGGTACGGGAGCCGTGCGATCTTCATGCCGCGGTCCTCCTTCGCCTTCACGTCCAGGATGGGCAGGATGTCCCGGATCGCCTCCCGGAGAATCTGCATGTTCCCCTGGATGAACTGGACGGGATTGTTGATCTCGTGCGCGATGCCCGACACCAGTTGTCCCATCGAGGCAAGCTTCTCGGCCTGGACGAGCTGCTTCTGCCGTTCCACCAGCTTCGCGTTCGCCTCCGTCAACTCTCCCGACTTTTTCTCCAGCATGTTCCGCGTCAGTACCAGATTCTTCTCGCGGAGCCTCAGGCTGCCTACGATCGTACAGGACAGGTAGATGGTGATGACCAGCGTGATCAACAGACCCAGGCTCACCACCGACAGGAACAGGAGGTTACCGTGACGGGAGTGGAGGAACAGTCCTTCCAGCTGATAGTGGGGGACAATCTCGAGGTATTCCAGGGCGACGACCGAGAGAAACATGCAGTAGGAGACAAGACCCAGGAGCCATGCCTCCGCTCGCGGGAGAAGCATGCTGGCCAGGATCGCAAGAAACAGGTAGAAGGAGATGAACGGGTTCTCGGCCCCCCCGGTAAAATGGATGAGGAACGTCAGGGCCAGAAGATCCATTCCGATCTGCAGATACGTTTCGATCCGGCTGACGGTGAGATCCGGGGCCGACTCGCTTTTCCGGAACCGGTAATACAGCTCAAAGCCAAGATTGTACAGGAAAATGACGGCCCATACGAGCAGGACCCTGCCGACGGGGAACCGGATCCCGAAAGCGTAGCGGCCGGTCACGATGGTGACGGCCAGGACCGCCAGGAACAGCCACCGGACCTTGACGATCCACCCGACGCGAACGAGAAGCTCTTCTTCCCTCAGGGAACGATCCGGCAACCGGACAGCTCCTTTCCCTAGAGCTAGAACGCCCCCCGTATTTCCCGGCCCGCCAGCCTGCCGCGCACCGCCTCGTTCATCGTGGCATAGGAACGCCTACCCGGCAACATGGCTTTTCCGGACAGGCGGATCTTCCGGATGTCGAGCGTTAGCGGAACGAGGTTCCTCCCCGCGTCGTCGGGTGAACTCCCCCGCGGTCGGATAAGGCCCGCGCCGATCGCGTCGGGGCGGATCGCCGGGATCTTGCAGCCGAACTCCTCCGCGAGATCGCGGATCATCCCGGCTGTCGTGCGGCCGCCGGGGGGCTCGCACGCCTTCTCCACCGGACGAAGCGCCCCGTCGAAGCGCACTACGGTTCCTTCCGTTTCGACGAGTGTCGATGCCGGGAGCACGACCTGCGCGGCCTTCGCCGTGCGCGTCCAGGAATGGTCCGCAACGATAAGCGTCTCCAGACCGCCTAGGAGGTCCTCTCCTTCCGGATCGGAAAGCGGGTCCTCGAGCAGGACCACGGCTCCCCGGATCCGCCCCGCAGACAAGGCGTCCAGAAGGTCCGTCTCCCCCAGGGTCGCCGGCCTGGCCGCTTCCGTGTTGCTGTCGCTCCCGAGGAGCAGGAGACCGCCTGCGGGCGAAACCAGGTGCCCGGTCGCCGCCTGGATACGAGCCAGGAGAGCCAGATCCCCCGTCGATCGTTCGGCCGTTTCCTCCAGGTCGTATACGACGACCACCTTTTTCCCGCCGGTTACGGCTTGCGCCAGCGCCCTTACCTTCCCGGAGTCGACACCGCACGCTTCTTCCGCTCCGCTAGGGGCGGCGCCTTCCAGCAGATCCCGGAGCGCCTCCCGTTCGTCGCCACCGGCGCCCGCCCACCGCTCGTCGACCCCGTCGCTCGCAAGGATCCGGCGCAGGACGTCCGCCAGCAGGATTCCCGACGTTCCCCTTCGGGGATTAAGCCAAAGGGTCGACGGGCGGACCAGGTCGATCTCGCTCGAATGCACCACCACGATGGCGGCGCCCTTCCGGGCCGCCCGCCGCAGCCTCATGCCGAGCACCGGATGGGACATACCGGGATCGGCCCCGACCACGAGGATCACGTCCGCGTCGTCCAGGTCTTCGAGAAGGCATGTGGAAGCGGTCCGTCCGAGAAAATCGTCCAGGTCTCGCCGAATGCCGCCGCGGCGTAACGTGCCGAAGTTTCCGACATGTTCGGTGCCCAGGCCCTCCCGGGCGAATCGCTCGACGAGGCAGCTCTCTTCCCACGTCATCCGGTCAGCGGCCAGGACGGCGATCGATCCGGCGCCATACCGACAGCGGCAATCCGAGAGGAGTCGCCCCGCTTCCCGCAGCGCCTCCTCCCAACGGACCGGCTCCAGCCCGCCGTTCTTCCGAACCATGGGAGCGCGGATCCGGTCCCCGGACTGGAGCAGACCGGTTCCGAATCTGCCCTTGGCGCACAGGTCCCCTTTCCTTCCGAGGGCATCCACGGGGGAAGCCGCCCACAGCAGGCCGTCCGTCACCACGTGCAGGTCCAGCGGACACGCCAGGGAGCAGAAGCCGCACGCCGAAGGAATTCGGGTCGTTCGCCACGGCCCCTGCCGCCCATAGGGAAGCTTGGCCGTGAGAGCCCCCGTGGGGCAGGACTCGACGCATGCGCCGCAGGCGTTGCACGCGCTCTCGGCGAGAGGCCGCCCCATGGCGGGCTTTACCGTCGTGTCGAATCCCCTTCCCACGAAGCCGAGTACCGGCCGGTCGAGGACATCCTCGCAGACGCGGATGCACCGGCCGCAGAGGATGCACTTGTTGGCGTCGTAGGCGATCAGCGGATGGCTGTCGTCCACCTTGTGACGCCGGACCTGGCCGGCCACGCCCCCAACATCGACGCCGTATTCGACCGCGTACCTGCGGAGGTCGCACGTATGCAGGGCCTTGCAGCCGCACTCCATGCACCGGACGGCCTCCTCCCTCATTGCCTCCTCGGAATAGCCCTGCTCCACCTCCCGGAAGTCGGTCCTCCGTTCCCCGGCCGGGCGCTGCGGCATCGCTCGGCGCGGATTCCGCTTCACATCCTCGTACAGCGTATCCGGGACGGGGCCGAAGTCGTCGCGCCGGCAGACGAAAGCGGGGTCGGACCGTTTCACCTCCCCGGTCCGCAGGTACCCGTCGATCGCCTCGGCGGCCAGCCGCCCCTGGGC
>JBAVJZ010000113.1:0-9995 GCA_049688015.1 Candidatus Deferrimicrobiaceae bacterium
GCTCAGGCAATGCCGCACAACCCTGTCCTACATGGACTTCCTCCAGGCGCGGTGCCTCCTGGCGGAGGAACTTTCCGCCGCGGAGCCCACCGTGAACGCATCCGGCGAGGTGAACCTTTTCTCCGCGCGTCATCCCCTGATGGTCCTGGCCCGCAAGGAAATCGTCCCCAACGATCTCAAGCTCGGCCGTCCCTACCGCTGCCTGATCCTCACGGGGCCCAACGCCGGGGGGAAGACCGTCGCGCTCAAGACGATGGGGCTTTTGACGATCATGGCGATGGCGGGGCTGTCGGTCCCCGCCTCCGGCGACTCGACGGTTTCGACCTTCCCGCAGGTATTCGCCGCCGTGGGGGACGAACAAAGCGTCGAGCAGGACCTTTCCACCTACTCCGCCCACGTGCGGCGGCTGAACGAGATCCTCGCGGGGGCGGACCGGGGGTCCCTGGTCCTGCTGGACGAGGTCGTATCGGGGACCGACCCGAGGGAAGGGGCGGCCATCGCCCGGGGATTTCTGGAGGCGCTCGCGGACCGTGAGGTCCGCGTCCTGGCCACAACCCACTTCGAGGAGCTGAAAGGTATCGCTTTCGGGGACCGGCGCTTCGAGAACGGCTCGATGGAGTTCGATCCGGAGGCGCTTCGTCCCACATACAGGCTCCGGCTCGGCGTCCCGGGAAGGAGCATGGCGATGGAAATCGCCCGGTCGCTGGGGTTCCCCGAGGATGTTCTTACCCGGGCGAAACGGTATCTCACGGGAGAGGAACAGAAGCTCGACGAGGTCCTCGCGCGTCTGGAACGGGAGAGGGAAAGGCTCGCGGCCGAGGCCGCGGAACTTGCCGTGAAGCGCGGCGAAGCGGAAGAGGAAAGGGGGCTACTTCGTTCCCTGCGGGACCGCGCGCGGGAGGAGGAGTCAAAGACGCTGGAGAAGGGGCGCCAGAGAATCCGCGAGGAAATCCGGAAAGCGGAAGTCGAGCTGCGGGCGGCCACGGAGGATCTGCGCAAGGACAGGAAGATCGAGACGGTCCGGAAGTCGTCGGCGGTGCTGCGCGAGTGGAAGGAAAAGGCAAGGACGGCGGAGGAGGATCCCGCGGTGCGGACGATGATGAGCAGGACCGCTCCCGTGCCGCCGGGAGCCGTCCTCTACCCGGGGCAGAAGGTATTCCTGTCTCCCCTGTACAAGGAAGGCGAAGTGAGCGCCCCGGCGGGGCCGGAAGACAACGGGGTAGAGGTGCGCGTGGGGGGGATGAAAACGCGTGTGCCGAGGGAGCAGGTCCGGGTCTTCGCATCGGACCGGCGTCCCGCCGGATCGCCGGCTACCGGCACCGCACGTCATACCGGAGAGTCCGCGGGTGCCGTGTTCTTCCAGACCCCCGAGAATACGCTCGATCTGCGGGGCATGTACGTGGACGACGCCCTCCCGGAGGTGGATGTCTTCCTCGACCGGCTTTCCCTCGCACAGGCCTCACACGCCTTCCTCATCCACGGGCACGGAACCGGGGCGCTCAAAACGGGGGTGCGACGCCATTTGAAAACCTCCCCCTACGCCAAGCGGTTCCTGGCCGCGCCGAGGGAGCAGGGGGGCGACGGGGCGACGATCGTCGTGCTCGCCTGACCTATTTCCCGACCGGAGGGCCGGCTTGAGCGCGGAATGCCTTCCACGCCTGCCGGGAGAGGCCGGGATCGGTGAAGAGATCGCAGGCGGAAAGCGCCAGCGCCCGGATCCCCTCCATCATCCCCTCCAATCCGGCCGGACTCGTGGTCGCCTCCTCGAAGGCGCGCGTGTGGATCTCCACCCGTTCTCCGCACGAGATCGGCACATTCGGCTGGAGGGCCGGAACGACCTGGGAGACGTTTCCGATATCGGAGGAGCCGCGATTCCGGTCCGTGGGAGCCCCGCTCTCCTTTAGACCCAGACGCGAAAGGGCGCTCCGGTAGCAGTCGGCGAGCACGGGGTTGGCCCTCATCGCGGAAAGGGTATACGGCCCTTCCTCCATCCGCAGCCGGCATCCCGTCGCTTTTGCCGCGCCCCGGGCACAATGCTTCACCCTCCGGACCGCATCGAGCATCTCGGGGTCGGTCTCTCCCCGCACGTAGAAGTACGCCTGGGCACGCTCCGGGACGACGTTGGGAGCCTTCCCCCCTTCCGTGACGATCCCGTGAACCCGGACGTTGTCCGGAAGATGCTGGCGCAGCGCCGCGATCCCCTGGAACAGGAGGAGAACCCCGTCGAGCGCGTTCACGCCGTGCTCCGGGTAGGCCGCCGCGTGCGACGCCTTCCCCCGGAAGGTGAACCGGATCTTGTGGAGAGCCAGGTACCCCTTGTCCACGTGGCGCCGGGAAGAGGCGTGGACCATCATCGCCGCGTCGATTCCCGCAAAT
Source organism: Candidatus Deferrimicrobiaceae bacterium (assembly GCA_049688015.1). Lineage (GTDB taxonomy): Bacteria > Desulfobacterota > Deferrimicrobia > Deferrimicrobiales > Deferrimicrobiaceae > CSP1-8. Next base: position 2,377 of record JBAVJZ010000113.1, read on the forward strand.
ACCCCCTTCTCGACCATCCGGGCCTTTCCGTACCCCGTTTCCTCGGCGGGGGTGCCCAGGGCGATGATCTTCCCCGCGCGGAAAAGCCCGGCCCCGAAGCGGGCCACCGCAGCGGCCGCGCAGGCGGATGCGACCCCGCCCAGGTTGTGCCCGCAGGCATGCCCGAGGCCCGGCAGGGCGTCCATCTCGCACAGAAGCGCCAACGCCGGCTTCCCCCTGCCGAAGGGGAATTCCGCCCGGAATGCGGTGTCCATCCCCGCAATCCCGCGTTCGACCCGGAACCCGCGATCCGCAAGAAACGTGGAGAGGATTTCGGACGTTCGCGTCTCGCGCAGCGGAAGTTCGGCGAATCCGGTGATCTCCCGAAGGATCCTTTCCGCATCGGGTCGGAGCGTTTCGGCAATCCGAAGGAGTTTTGTCCTGTTCCGGTCCATTATTCTGTCGTGGCGGAGAGACAAGGTGTTATTTTAGCATATTCTATAGTCCGGCTTTTTCGCACGGAGACCGGCCAAAAGAACGCAAAAGGCGGAAGAATGACACGCTGGAAATCGATCACCGTGGAGACGCGACGGGAGGCGGTGGACGCTCTCTCACATTTCTTCACGGAACACGGTGCGCTGGGGATGGCGTACGACGAGCGGCTGTTCGGCCCGGACGGGGATCCGGCGGACCCCCTTCCTCCCTCCGACGAGGTGACCCGTCTCACCGCGTATTTCCCCTGGGAGTCCGATCTGCACACCGTGAAGAGGGAATTCCTCGATTTCCTCCCCGTGCTGGCCGAGTCCTTCGGCAGAGAGGGGGGGGCCTTCATCTCGGCGGCGGAGATTACGGACTTCGGCTGGGCGGAAAAGTGGAAGGAGCACTTCAAGCCGGTACGGATCGGGAAGCGGATCACCGTGAAACCGTCGTGGGAGCCGTACTCGCCGGACCCCGAGGAGGTCGTCCTCACCATCGACCCCGGCCAGGCATTCGGCACCGGAACGCACGAGACGACCCAGATGTGTCTCCGGTTCCTGGAGGAGACCTTCGACGCAATGCCTGTTCCCCGCCGGGTGCTGGACATCGGAACCGGGACGGGGATCCTCGGTATCGCGGCGGCCCGCCTGGGCGCGTCGTTCACGCTCGGGATCGACGTCGACCCCAAGGGAGTGGAAGTCGCCGGGGAAAACGCACGGAACAACGGCGTGGAGGACCGGTTTCACACCGCCACGACCCCTCTGTCGAACGTGGAGGGAAGGTACGACCTCATCCTGGCGAACGTTCTCGCGGAGATCCTCTCCGACCTCAAGCAGGAGATCACCGCCCGGCTGGAGCCCGGGGGGAGCCTGGTGCTTTCCGGGATCCTCTCGGAGAAGAGCGACTCGGTGGCAAAGGAATATGAAGCCATCGGATGCCGTCTTGTGGGGAAAAAGGAGGAGGGCCAGTGGGCCGCCCTCCTCTTCCGGCGAGAAAGAGCAGCCGCGTAGGATGCCCACGTTTTTCGTCAATCGCGCGAAGGTCCAGGGGGACACGGCCGTTCTCTCCGGCACGGAGGCGGGGCATATGCTCCGGTCGCTCCGCCTGGCCCCCGGCGACTCGTTCTTCGCTTTCGACGAGGAGGGAAAAAGATACCGGATGAGGATCCTCGAGGCGACGTCGCGGTCGCTCCGCGCCGAAGTGCTCGAATCCTGGCCGCCCGAACCTCCCCCGGAGGTCGCCGTCACCCTTCTCGTCGGGTTGCCCAAGGCCGACAAGATGGACTTCATCCTCGAGAAGGCGACCGAGCTCGGCTGTTTCCGGGTGGCCCCGTTCCGGTCGTCCCGGACGGTTCCCCGGCTCGACGCGCAGGACGCGCGCAGGAGACTCCTGCGCTGGGAGCGGGTGGCGCTCGCCGCCGCCAAGCAGTGCGGCTCCGCCCGGGTGCCGGAAATCCCGGGACTTCTCTCCTATCGAGATGCGCTGGCATTCGGAGCCGCGGCGGACGGACGAATCGTCTTCTACGAGGGGGAAGGGCGATTCGGGCTGAAGAAGGTCATGTCCGACATGGGGGAGGCGAAACGCGTGGCGCTACTCATCGGTCCCGAGGGGGGATTCTCGGAAGACGAAGTGAAGGAGGCGGAGCGGGCGGGGTTTGTCCGGGCGGGGCTGGGGCAAAGGATCCTGCGGGTGGAGACGGCCGCCATCGCCGCGGTGAGCATGGTGATGTATCATTTCGGGAACCCATGACGGGCTGGCTCACGATGAGGGAGGAACAACACCATTACGCGGGGTTCTGGATCCGCCTGGTCGCGCGCGTCATCGACCTCATCCTTCTTCTCGCCGCGCTCAACCTTTTCCTCCTGGTGGACCGGATGGGGGCGGACGCGGGTCTGTGGACCCCGACCGGACTCGACGACGGGATCGGGTTCGACCGGCTCTCCGTGGAGAACCTGGCCCGGGGCGCCTTCTTCCTCCTCTTCCCGGTCTTCTACTACGTATACCTGCACGGGGCCTACGGCCAGACCTTCGGCAAAATGGCCCTCCGGATCAAGGTGCTGAACGAGGACGGGTCTCCCCTCGACTACCGCAAGGCGTTCCTGCGTTGGCTCGGATATTTCCTGTGCGACCTGACCTTGAACATCGGCTACCTGTGGGCCGCCTTCGACCCGCGCAAGCAGGGGCTCCACGACAAGGTGTGCAGGACGATCGTCGTCCATGAGAACCCGGCGACCGGCGCTTGACAGTATCTGCCCGGTGTCATTACAATTGTTCGTTCCCACACGTGGCCCTTTAGCTCAGATGGTAGAGCAGAGGACTGAAAATCCTCGTGTCCGCAGTTCAATTCTGCGAGGGGCCACCATTGGACAATCGGGGGGTTAGCCGTCTTCGGCTAACCCCCGTTCTGATTCTTATTGAATCCCGATCCGTTCCGTGGGAGGAGGTGAGACAGATGGGCGTCAGGGTGCAAAACCGAAAAGAAACGCGTCGCTGTCTGGCGTTTGGTCTGTTCACCCTCCTGTTCGCTGCATCCCTGACTGTTACTGCGTGTTCCAACCGATACGAGGATGCTTCCGCCGCCTATGAACGAGGAGACTTCGAAACGGCATTCCGGTTGATGAAGCCGTTGGCCGAGCGGGGAAACGCCAAGGCCCAGTACAATCTCGGGGTCATGTACCACAACGGCGAAGGTATTCCGCAGGACTACACCGAGACGATGAAATGGTACCGGAGGGCGGCCGAGCAGGGCATCGCCGATGCCCACTACAACCTCGGGGTCATGTACCACGAAGGCGAAGGCGTTCCGCAGGATCACGCCGAGGCGGCGAAATGGTTCCGGAAGGCGGCCGAAAAAGGATCTGCCAGGGCCCAGTACAACCTTGGGGTCATGTACCGCAAGGGCGAGGGTGTACCGCAGGACAACACCGAGACGATGAAATGGTACCGGATGGCGGCCGAGCAGGGTATTGCGGATGCCCAGTACTTCCTCGGCGTTATGTATGACAAGGGGCAAGGCGTCCCGCAGGACAGCGTTCAGTCGTATATGTGGTACAGCCTTGCGGCTTCGCGGTTCCCTGAAACAGAAGTAGAGAAACGTGAGATGATCGTAATGGGCAGAGGCATTGTCGCGTCCAAGATGACCCCCGAACAGATCGAAGAGGCGCAACGGTTGGCGCAGGAGTGGAAGCCGGGAAAGGAGGGGAAGTAGATAACGGGCCCTTTCGATCCCCCGGTTTTTCTCCCCCCAATATGTCCCCTATCCGTCATGCCCGGTACGGCAGATTGAGAGCGGCAGGGGGTGCAGGACCAAAGTCCCCGATAGTAAGGATCTGTCTCCCGGAAGCCTTATTCGTAATCCGCAGGAAACCCTTAGCCGAAGACGACGGGCGGGTCCGGGTGCCATGGCGGAAAAATTTCTGATGGTGATTGCAGTCGCGTCCTTCTTCCTGTTCGTGTTCCTGCTGTTACGAGGATGTTGATCGATCGATCGGACCGACGCCACGCGTATGCGCGACGGGCCTCGATCCCTACCCTTCCAGCTTCTCCATCACCGATCGGACCTTCCTCTCGATGGACGAGGTCTTGTCGCGACGATCGTCGATCTTGATCAGCGTGGATACGCGCACGGCGCCCTCGGCAAACGGCAACTCGTGCATCCGCCGCAGGACCGGCAGGATCGCGTCGATGTCTCCCTCGATGATCGTCCCCATGGCCGTGAGCTGGCTTTTCAGGCCGCTGTCCTTGAGAACCCGCTCCACCCCGGCCACGTAGGCCGAAAGGCTGGTGGTCGCGGTCCCAAGGGGTGCAATACTTACGAAGACGATGGCCATTCCTTTCCTCCCTGGGTGTCTCGCAAAATCCTGCGAGGTTACGCCTCCCGCACGAGCTCGATGTCGATGGTGATTTCCACCTCGTCGCCCACGACCACCCCTCCGGTCTCGATCGCCTTGTTCCACGTGAGTCCGAAATCCTTCCGGTTGATCGTCGTGGACGCCGATCCCCCGACGCGCATCTTTCCCTGGAGGTCCTTGACGGGAGGAGTCGGGCCCTCGACGTCGAGCACCACCTCCCTGGTCACACCGCGGATCGTCAGGTCTCCCGTTACCTTAAGCCTTCCCTCGCCGGCCGTTTCCACCCTCTTCGATCGGAAGACAAGGAGGGGGTGCTTCTCCGCATCCAGAAAATCCGGGCTTTTCAAATGCTTGTCGCGTTTGGCCACGCGGGTGTTGATAGAGTTCGCATCGATCGTGATGTTTGCCGAAGACCGGGAGATGTCGTCCTCATCGTAAGTGACGTTTCCCGATACCTTCTCGAAATCACCGCGTACGTTGGTAACCATCATGTGGCGCACCTTGAATTGGACCGACGTGTGGGCGGGATCCAGTTCCCACGTTCCCGCCGGGGCCACCGCAGGAAGAATCGACAACAGCACGGCACCGCCCATGAGATAAAATCGCCCCATCGATCTCCTCCTCATCCGGGAGCGGCCCGGGTCCCCGGGTTCTTCGGTACAACTCGCCGGAACCGCCGCTCCTACTTATTTTTCAGGGATCAGGCCTCGGAAGACGGGACTGCTTTCCGGGACTGTTTGACCCTGCTTCGTTGATGCTTGAACTCCAGCCTGCGTTCCCTTGATTTTCTCGTAGGCCGGGTATCCCGGCGCAACCTGGCGGGTTCGGCAGCCTTGCGGATCAACCCGGCCAGGCGTTCCCGGGCATCCTCCCGGTTGCGCTCCCGGGTCCTGAACCGGCGGGCTTCGATGATCAGGACGCCTTCGCCGGTCATTCGCCTTCCCGCCAACCGGACCAGGCGTTCGCGGATCGCATCGGGAAGAGAGGGGGAAGCGCGGACATCGAACCGAAGCTGTACCGCCGTAGCCACCTTGTTGATGTTCTGCCCGCCGGGACCCGAGGAGCGGATGAATCTTTCCCGTATCTCACCTTCCGGGATAAGGATCGTATCCGTAACACGAATCATATCGGTATGGTAACGCTTCGCACTGCCGGCGGAAAGCGGCAGGTTGCCGAATCGGTATCCCCATGGGTTGCAATAGGCAGCAAATGCCCGAAAATGGTAAAAATTTTCCTTATATTATTCTCCTTGATTCCCACTAAAATGCAGCGTCTTTTCAGGTAAATGCTTTTCTTTATGGTATTTTAGGCCGTTTTCCCTCCTGGCATCGATATTGCTTTGGACTGTAGCGGGGAAAGACCTGAACAGGAGGGCATGAAGCGATGCAACAGGACGGCCAACAGAAGCCTGGCGCCATGCAGCTGCTGTCCGCGGGCGAGGTGGCGAAAATGCTAAGCCTTTCCAGACTGCACGTACAGACCCTGGCGGTGAGCCGGGAACTCCCCGGAGTCTGGCTGGAAAACACGCTCCTCTTCCATCTTCGCGATGTGGAAAACTACCTGCGGACGCACCGAAAGGAAACGCTGGCCATCGCCTGACAACGGGGGTTTCCCCCATTCCCCTGCGATGCCTCCGGCAGGAGTTCGCCTGCAAGGCTTGCAGTCACAACGTTACGGGGGCTTCCCGTAATATCCCTGCTTCGCCGCTTTGCGAAACCACTCCATCGCCTCGGCGTCGTTCCGCTCCACACCGAAACCGTTATGGTACATCACGCCCAGGCCGTGCTGCGCTTTTTCGTTCCCTTGCTCGGCGGCCTTACGGTACCATTCCACCGCCTCGCCGTAATCTCTCGGACCCCCCTGCCCGTTTGCCTGCATCAGCCCGAGGTTCACCTGCGCGTCCGGAACTCCCTGCTCCGCAGCCTTGCGGTACCACTTTGCCGCTTCCGCATCGTTTTTCGGAACCCCTTCCCCTTTCTGATATCTCTCGGCCAGTGCGGTCTGGGCTTCGGCATCCCCCTTGTTGGCTTTTTCGACCAGTTCGGATACATCCGCCGATGATGATGCTGCGGGAAAGACCGAAATTCCAAGCACGATGACCAGACAAACGATGCACGCGAGCCGCAACCCCCGTCCCGCAGCGGAAGCCACCTTTACCTTTTCCATTTTTTAACCGCCTTCTCCAACGCCTTTTTCAGATCATCCAGGGCGGCCTCCGCCCCCCCCTGCAGATCCTCCCACGCCTCCCCGCCGGCTTTCCTCAACTCGTGCAGTTTCTGCCGTGCCGATTCCTGCTTGACGCGCAGCTCTGCGGCCTGTTCCTGGAATTTTTCCTTCGCCTCCGACCCGAGCTTGTCGGCCTTTCCGCGAAGCTTCTCCACCTCGTCGCCCCAATCATCGAGTTTCCGCTCCATCCTTCCGAGAACCTTTTCCCTCGTTCCCGCGCCGGGATCCTCGTAGGCGACGACCCGGACGACGCCGATCGCCTCCCCTTTTTCCCCGGTGGTGACGGCGTCACTCACCGAAATCACCTTCCGGATTCCCTGGGAGGCGACGAAATCGTTCACGGCCTGGTCCAGCTCAAGCAGCTCGTTTCGGGTGTGGAAAATCTTCAGCTGGGACGAAAACGTCTTCACCTTGATCATCGCTTTCGCTCCTTTCCCTGGTGCTGCGTTTCCCGATTACGCATGCATTCGAGCATCGCTGCATCCGCCTCGACTGTTGCCCGTATCCCCATTGTACCCTTTCCCCGCCGCGAGGGAAGCATACCACCTCCCATGTCCGGCAGGACCGGGCGCGCGGGTTCGGTGGAAAACGACGGACGAAATCGTAACACCGGTTCACGACATATTACGGATATGCACTTGCCCCATTATCGGGAATCCAAGGCAAGCCCCCGCCTCCGTTGCGAAAACCACATTTCCATCCCCTGGCACGTTTCCTGTTTCCCTCCCTTTCCGCAGGGACTTCCGATACGGAGGAATACGGGAGGAGGATGGAAATTGACGGGGAGACCGGCGTTACGGATCGTCCGCATCGCGACAATCCTGTGCCTGTCCGCCACTCTTGCGCAGGCCGAAGACTTGTCGGGCCCCGTCCCGATTTTTTCGGGCAACGATGGCAGCAGGGCCTGGGTCGAGGTCTCCAGGTCCGGGAACAGGGAGAAAGCGGTCCCGGTCCTCGAGATCTCCGGGAAAACCGTACGGAAGATGACCGCGGGCGGCGATACGGGACGCGGATTGCTCACTCCTCCCGCAAAGGACGGGAAGAAAGCGGTAAAAATGCGCGCCGACTTCGGGGATATCGTGGAAC
>JBAVJZ010000114.1:0-16385 GCA_049688015.1 Candidatus Deferrimicrobiaceae bacterium
CCCGAGTCGCCAATACCTTCGTAACCGCTGCAGTCAAGGTCGTCTTGCCGTGATCCACGTGACCGATCGTGCCAACGTTTACGTGCGGCTTCTTGCGCTCGAATTTCTGCTTGGCCATGTGCGTTCCCTCCCTTTCGCGGGTTTTCGTCTAGGCGCCCTTCACTTTTGCGACAACTTCTTCGCTCACGGAGATCGGGGCAGGTTCGTAATGGTCAAACTGCATGCTGTAGGTGGCTCTTCCCTGGGTTTTCGACCGAAGATCCGTGGCGTACCCGAACATTTCCGATAGGGGAACGTGGGAGTCGATCACCTGGGTGTTCCCCCGGACCTCGACCTTCTGGATGCGACCCCGGCGGGAACTCAGGTCTCCGATGACGTCCCCCAGGAACTCATCCGGGCTCACCACCTCGACCGACATCACCGGCTCCAGGAGGACGGGATTCGCACTCTGGCAACCGCCCTTGAACGCCATCGAGCCCGCGATCTTGAACGCCATCTCGGAGGAGTCCACATCGTGGTAGGAACCATCGAGAAGCGTCACGATCGTGTCGACCACGGGGTATCCCGCAACGATTCCCGTCTCCGATGCCTCCCGTACTCCTTTCTCCACGGCGGGGATGTATTCCTTCGGGACGGCGCCCCCGATGATCTTGTTTACGAACTCGAGTCCCTTCCCGGTCTGGTTCGGCTCCACGGATATTTTTACGTGGCCGTATTGCCCCCGCCCCCCTGTCTGGCGGACATAGCGCCCCTCGTACTTCGCTGCGCGTGTGACGGTCTCCCGATAGGCGACCTGGGGACGCCCCACGCTCGCCTCCACCTTAAACTCCCGCAGCAACCGGTCTACGATGATCTCCAGGTGCAGTTCCCCCATGCCGGCGATCAGCGTCTGCCCCGTCTCCTCGTCCACCTTCACCCGGAAAGAGGGGTCCTCGTGGGCAAGCTTCTGAAGGGAAAGTCCCAGTTTTTCCTGGTCCGCCTTGGTTTTCGGCTCGATGGCGATGGAGATCACGGGGTCGGGCGCGGAAATGGATTCCAGAACGATTTCCTTGTCAGGGGAGCACAATGTCTCGCCGGTAAAAGCGTTTTTCAGACCGACGCACGCCGCGATATCGCCCGCATAGACCGCCTTGGTCTCCTCCCTCTTGTTCGAGTGCATCTTCAGAATCCGGCCTATCCGCTCTTTCTTCTGCCTCGTGGAGTTGTACACCTGGTCGCCCGTGGCAAGCGTCCCGGAATAGACACGAAGAAACGTGAGTTGCCCGACGAACGGATCCGTCATGATCTTGAAGATAAGGGCGGCGAATGGCTCGTCGTCTTCGGCCCGGCGGGTGACGATCGATTCATCGCGCGGATCGATTCCTTCCACGGGGGGTACGTCGGACGGCGAGGGGAGGTAATCGACGACGGCGTCGAGGAGAGGCTGGATTCCCTTGTTCCGGAAAGCGGTTCCGCACAGGACGGGCACGATCCTGAGGCTTATGGTCGCCTCCCGGATCGCCTTCTGCAGCGCCGCGTCCTCGATCTCGCTGCCTGCCAGATACTTCTCGAGCAGGGAGTCGTCAACTTCGGCTAGAGACTCCAGAAGCCGCTCCCGCGCAGACGAGACCGCCTCTTCCATATCCGCGGGAATGGTCTCGACCCGGTACTTGGCCCCGAGAATGTCCTCATCCCATACGACGCTTTTCATCCTTACCAGGTCGATGATCCCGCGGAACCCCTCCTCCTCACCCAGTGGAAGCTGGATCGGAACAGGGTTGGCGCCAAGACGCTCTTTCAACATCCGGATGACGCGGTCGTAATCGGATCCCGGCCGGTCCATCTTGTTGATCATCGCAAGGCGCGGAACGCGGTATTTATCGGCCTGCCGCCAAACTGTCTCCGACTGGGGCTCCACTCCTCCCACTGCGCAAAACACGGCCACGGCGCCGTCGAGAACGCGGAGCGATCGTTCCACCTCGATGGTGAAATCCACGTGACCTGGAGTGTCGATGATATTGATCCGGTGGTCCCGCCAGAAGCAGGTGGTCGCGGCGGAGGTGATCGTGATCCCCCGTTCCTGTTCCTGCTCCATCCAATCCATGGTTGCCGTGCCCTCGTGCACCTCCCCCATCTTGTGGGAGACGCCCGTATAGTACAGGACCCGCTCCGTGGTGGTGGTCTTCCCGGCGTCTATGTGGGCCATGATCCCGATGTTCCGGGTTTTCCCCAATGGGGTGGTTCTTGCCACTTTCTCGTCTTCCTTCCCGGTGTCCTCAGTAGGTTTACCAGCGGTAATGCGCGAAGGCCTTGTTGGCCTCGGCCATCTTGTGTGTGTCCTCTTTCTTTTTAACCGTCAGGCCCCTGTTGTTGTAGGCGTCCAGAATTTCCCCCGACAGGCGGTCGATCATCGTTTTTTCGGAGCGTCCTCTCGCGAAACCGATCATCCACCGTAGCGATAGCGCGAGTCGTCTCTCGGGACGGACCTCCACAGGAACCTGATAGGTTGCACCTCCTACGCGGCGGGACTTTACCTCGAGGAGAGGCTTGGTGTTTTCCACCGCCTTCTTGAGGACGGCTACCGGATCCTCCTTCGCCTTCTCCTTGATGATTTCCATCGAACCGTAAACGATCCGTTCCGCGACGGTCTTCTTCCCTTTTCGCATGATCCCGTTGATCATCCTCGCAACGAGCGCATCGCCGTGGACCGGATCCGCCCCGCCGGACCGTCTGGACACAAACCCTCGTCTTGGCATCAGGAATGCCTCCTCACCATTTATGCCTCTTCATTGAACAAACATGTAGCCACCACTCGCGGCCGCACGCACCGCGGAGTATGGCGGCTACCATCCCTTGTGTCCCGTTCCGGCGGAATCGCCGGGAAAAAAGGCGGGAACTGCCTCGTTCCGGTCAGGGAAAGCTATTTGGGTCGTTTTGCTCCGTACTTCGACCGCGACTTCCGTCTGTCCTGGACACCAACGGAATCCAGCTTCCCGCGTATGATGTGGTACCTAACACCAGGGAGATCCTTGACCCTGCCTCCCCGAATCAGCACGACGGAGTGTTCCTGGAGGTTATGTCCTTCTCCCGGAATGTATACCGTTACCTCGACCCCGTTCGTAAGCCGCACCCGTGCGACTTTCCGCAGCGCGGAATTGGGCTTTTTCGGGGTCGTGGTGTATACCCGCAGGCATACGCCCCGCTTCTGGGGACATCGTTCCAGCGCGGGAGAGTCGCTCCTGTGAACGACCGACTCGCGCCCCTTCCGTACAAGCTGGTTGATCGTGGGCATTCCCGGATCCTTCCCGCGTATTGCGCCTATCCTATTCAGAACTAAAGAAGTTTTTGTATCATTTCACCGTTGCCGTGTCAACCGGTTTCTTCCTCTTCGTCCATCATTTCCTCCGTCGGCTCCTCCTTGATCTCGGAGGGGAGCGGCGGATCGGCCTCCATCTCGACGAGCCGGTAGAGCTTGCCCCCCGTCCCGGCCGGGATAAGCCTTCCCATGATGACGTTCTCCTTCAAGCCGGACAGGGAATCAACCCGTCCGTGTACGGACGCGTCCGTGAGAATCTTCGTGGTCTCCTGGAACGAGGCCGCCGAAATCCAGGATTCCGTGGAAAGGGAAGCCTTGGTTATCCCCAGGAGTTGCGGGTCCGCCTTCGCAGGCATGTTTCCTTCCGACGCGATCCGCTCGTTCTCCTCCTTGAATACCCACTTCTCCACGCTCTGACCCACGAGAAAGTTGGTGTTCCCCGGATCGGCGATCTTGACCCTCCGGAGCATCTGCCGGACGATGACTTCGATGTGCTTGTCGTTGATCCGGACTCCCTGGAGACGGTAGACCTCCTGGATCTCGTCCACGAGAAAGCGGGCAAGGTCCTTGTCCCCCTGGACCCGCAGGATATCGTGGGGATTGGGGGAACCGTCCATGAGGGATTCTCCGGCACGGATTCGCTCCCCGTCATGAACCGTGATGTGCTTTCCGCGGGGGATGGTGTATTCCCTCGGCTCCCCGATGTCCGGAACCACCTGGATCTTCCTTTTCCCCTTGAAGTCTTTCCCCAGCCTGACTATGCCGTCGATCTCGGAGATAACGGCGAACTCCTTGGGCTTCCTCGCTTCGAAGAGTTCGGCCACCCGCGGAAGGCCGCCGGTGATGTCTTTCGTTTTCGTGGTCTCCCGGGGAATCTTGGCGATAATGTCGCCGGCCAGCACCGCCTGCCCTTCCTCGACAAGGATGTTCGAACCGATGGGGAGGAGATACCGGGCTTCGCTCGTGGACCCGGGAAGCTTGAGCGTCCTGTTTTTCACATCCTTGATCGAAATGCGCGGACGGGCATCCGGGTCTCTCGGCTCGATGATCACGCGTGTGGATCGTCCCGTCACCTCGTCAAGTTGTTCCCGCACCGTGATCCCGTCGATTATATCCCCGAACTTGATGACTCCCGAAACCTCCGTGAGAATCGGAATGTTGTAGGGGTCCCATTCGGAGAGACGCTGTCCCTCCTTTATCTTCTCCGCGTTTTTCACCATCAGTGTCGCCCCGTAGGTGATCGGGTATTTCTCGCGTTCCCGGTTGTTCTCATCCTGGACGACAAGGAAGCCGTTCCGGTTCATGGCGACGTGCTTCCCCTCCTTGTTCTTCATCACGGTCAGACCCTGGAACTTTATCTTTCCCGTGTTTTTCGACTGGATGTAGCTTTGCTCGATGAAGCGGGAGGCCGTTCCGCCGATGTGGAACGTACGCATCGTGAGCTGCGTGCCGGGTTCCCCGATCGACTGGGCGGCGATGATCCCGATAGATTCCCCGATGGTGACCATCTTGCCCCGGGCCAGGTCACGACCGTAACAGAGCGCACATACCCCTCGCTTGCTCTCGCATGTCAGGGCAGAACGGATCTTGATCTCGTCCATGCCCGACATCTCGATCTTGCGCGCCACGTCTTCCGTGATCTCCTCATTGGAGGGGACGAGAAGTTCTCCGTCGCTGTCGTAGATGTCCTCGAGCGCAACCCGGCCGAGGATTCGGTCGGACAGCCTGTCGATGATCTCCCCGCCCTCCACGAGCGCCCGGACGGGGATCCCGTCCAGGGTTTGGCAATCCTGCTCGATGATGATGCAGTCCTGGGCCACGTCCACCAGTCTCCGGGTAAGGTATCCGGAGTTCGCCGTCTTGAGCGCGGTGTCGGCAAGCCCCTTCCTGGCTCCGTGAGTGGAGATGAAGTACTGGCCGACCGACAGCCCTTCGCGGAAATTCGATGTGATGGGGGTCTCGATGATCTCCCCGGAAGGTTTCGCCATCAGTCCCCGCATCCCGGCAAGCTGTCGCATCTGCTTGTCGGAGCCCCGCGCCCCGGAATCCGCCATCATGTAGATGGGATTGAAGCTCGGAACTTTCATGTCCTTGCCCTCTCGGGTCCTGATCGTCTCCGTTCCCATTTCGCGAAGCATCTCCAGCGCGATCTGCTCGGTCGCGGCAGACCAGATATCGACAACCTTGTTATACCGCTCGCCGTTGGTGATGAGCCCGCCCTGGTGCTCCTCCACCACGGCCTCCACATCGGCGGTCGCCTTGTCCAGGAGCGCCTTCTTGTTGGACGGGATCTTCATGTCGTTCATGCAGATCGATATTCCAGAGACCGTCGCGTAGGCATAACCGAGCGTCTTGAGATGATCGGACAGGAGGACGGTCGCCTTTTGCCCGCAGTGGCGATATGCCACGTCGATGAGTTCCGCAAGATCCTTCTTCTTCATCACGCGGTTGACCAGATCGAACGGAACCTCCGGGGGGACCACCTCGTACAGGAGGACGCGCCCGGTAGTGGTCTCCACGATCTTTCCGTCGACCCTCACGTGGATCTTGGTCTGCAATTTGATCGCTCCCGCATCGAAGGCAATCCGGACCTCGTCGAAGTTCGCGAATTTTCTGCCCTGTCCCTTGAGGCCCTCCCGGGGGCGTGTGAGGTAGTAGATGCCGAGCACGATGTCCTGCGTCGGGCTGATCACCGGCTTGCCGTGCGCCGGAGAAAGGATGTTGTTGGTGGACATCATCAGCACCCTCGCCTCCATCTGCGCCTCGATGGACAGCGGGACATGGACCGCCATCTGATCTCCGTCGAAATCCGCGTTGAAGGCGGTGCACACCAAGGGGTGCAGCTGGATCGCCTTCCCTTCTATCAGCACGGGCTCGAAGGCCTGGATTCCCAGACGGTGCAGCGTCGGGGCCCGGTTGAGCATCACCGGAAGCTGGCGGATGACCTCGTCCAGGGCATCCCAGACTTCGCGCTTCTCCTTCTCCACCATCTTCTTGGCCGCCTTGATGGTGGTCGCGTAGCCTGCTTCCTCGAGCTTGTTGAAGATGAACGGCTTGAACAGCTCGAGGGCCATCTTCTTCGGCAGGCCGCACTGGTGCAGTTTCAGTTCCGGACCGACGACGATGACCGAACGGCCCGAGTAATCGACGCGTTTCCCCAGCAGGTTCTGCCGGAAACGTCCTCCTTTCCCCTTGAGCATGTCGGAGAGGGACTTCAGAGGCCGCTTATTGGACCCCGTGATCAGTTTTCCCCGGCGTCCGTTGTCGAAAAGAGCGTCCACCGCCTCCTGCAGCATCCGTTTCTCATTCCGGATGATGATCTCGGGAGCGGAGAGATCGAGCAGCCGCTTCAACCGGTTGTTCCGGTTGATCACTCGCCGGTACAGGTCGTTCAGGTCCGAGGTGGCGAACCGACCGCCGTCCAGTGGGACCAGGGGCCTGAGATCCGGCGGAAGAACCGGAACGATGTTCATGACCATCCACTCCGGCCGCTGCCCGCTGTCCCGGAAGGCCTCCACGATCTTCAGGCGCTTCGAGATCTTTTTCTTCTTCGCCTCGGAAGCCGTGTCGGTCATTTCCCTGCGGAGCTGCTCGGAGAGCTTGTCCAGATCCAGCTCCGACAGGAGGGCCAGGATCGCCTCCGCACCCAGCCCTGCCTGAAACGAATCGCCGAACTCCTCCTTCTTTTCCCGGAACTTCGCCTCCGAGAGAACCTCGAGCTTCTCCAGGTCCGATTTCCCGGGATCGATGACGATGAACTTCTCGAAGTAGATGACCGCCTCGATTTCCTTCATCGGCATGTCGAGGATGGTGGCGATCCTGCTCGGCAGACTCTTGAGGAACCATATGTGTGCGACCGGAGCGGCGAGATCGATATGCCCCATCCTCTCCCTTCGCACCTTGGACTGGATCACCTCTACCCCGCACTTCTCACAGACGATCCCGCGATGCTTCATCCGCTTGTACTTGCCGCAGTTGCATTCGTAGTCCTTGATCGGACCGAAGATCTTCGCGCAGAACAGGCCGTCCCGTTCCGGCTTGAACGTACGGTAGTTTAGAGTTTCCGGCTTTTTCACCTCGCCATGGGACCATTTACGGATCTGGTCCGGCGATGCGATGGAGATCCGGATCCCCGAAAAAAACAGTGGATCCTTCGGTTTTTCGAATCGAGTAAAGAGGTCTTCCAATGGGTGCCTCCCGGATACGTTCCCTAGTTTCGTTCGTTACTTGGGTTGCTCGCTGATCAGCTCGACATCCAGCCCGAGCGCCTGCAGCTCCTTGATGAGGACGTTGAAAGATTCCGGCAGTCCCGGCTCCAGGGAGAAGCTCCCCTTCACGATCGCCTCGTACATCCGGGCCCGCCCGGGAACGTCGTCCGATTTCACGGTGAGAAATTCTTGCAGTGTATAGGCGGCACCGTACGCCTCGAGCGCCCATACCTCCATTTCCCCGAGACGCTGCCCGCCGAACTGCGCCTTCCCCCCGAGGGGCTGCTGGGTTACCAGCGAATAGGGCCCCGTGGAACGGGCGTGGATCTTGTCGTCCACCAGGTGATGCAGCTTCATCATGTACATCGATCCAACGGTCACCTGCTGCTGGAACGACTCCCCGCTTTTCCCATCGTACAAGGTGGTCTGACCCGACTCCGGCAACCCCGCCAGTCGCAAATACCGGGTGATCTCCTCCTCGTTCGCCCCCCCGAAGACGGGGGAAGCCATGAACACCCCGTTGGACATGAGCGAGGCGACCTTCCGGACCTCTTCCTCGGTGAGGCTTTCGAGATATTCCCCGAACCGTTTCGAATCGTAGATTTTCCGCAGCCAGTCCTTTACCGCTCCCTGGCTGAACTCGCTCTCGACAAGTAACCGGACCTTCTCCCCCAGTTCCCTCGATGCCCACCCGAGGTGGGTCTCCATAATCTGCCCCACGTTCATACGCGAGGGGACGCCGAGCGGATTGAGGACGATATCAACGGGTGTTCCGTCTGCGAGATACGGCATATCTTCTTCAGGGACCGTCCGGGAAATTACCCCTTTGTTCCCATGGCGGCCGGCCATCTTGTCCCCGACCGACAGTTTCCGTTTCATCGCGATGTACACCTTCACCATCTTGAGGACGCCCGGGGGAAGCTCGTCCCCTTTGCGCATCCGCCCGATTCTCTCCTCGAAGACCGCCCTGATCAGACTCACCTGATCCTGGGCAACCTGGTAGATATCGTTCAGACGTTCCCCGACCGTCGGATCCTCCTCCACCTCGATCCGGGCCCACATCTCTTTCGGAATGTCCGCGAGAACGTCCTCGCTGAGTTTTTTCCTCTTGCTGAGGATCACATCGGACTTGTCCTTTCCCGTGAGCCGGGTGGCGGAAGTCTTGTCGAGGAGAAGACCTCGCATCTTTCCATAGGCCGTTTCCATGATGATCCGGATTTCGTCGTCCTGGTCCCGCAAAAGCCTTTCCATTTCCTTCTCTTCGTAGGCTTGCGAGCGGTCGTCCTTCTCACCGCCCTTCCGGGTGAACACTTTCGAGTCGATGACGATCCCCTCGATTCCCGGCGGTACGCGGAGGGAGGAGTCCTTTACGTCACCCGCCTTGTCGCCGAAGATCGCCCGTAGCAGCTTCTCCTCGGGAGAGAGCTGGGTCTCCCCTTTGGGGGTGACCTTCCCCGCGAGGATATCCATCGGCTTGACGCGGGCCCCGATCCTGACGATCCCGCTTTCGTCCAGGTCCTTGAGAGACTCCTCGCTGATGTTCGGAATGTCGGCGGTGATTTCCTCCTTCCCGAGTTTCGTCTCCCTGGCCACGCACTCGAATTCCTCGATGTGGATCGAGGTGAAGATGTCTTCCTTGACGATCTTCTCGGAAACCAGTATGGAATCCTCGAAGTTGTATCCCCGCCAGGGCATGAAGGCCACGAGCACGTTCCTGCCGAGGGAAAGTTCGCCGGAGGCGGTGGCCGGTCCGTCGGCGATCACCTCGCCACCCTTCACTTTCTGGCCCAGAGTCACGATCGGTTTCTGGTTGATGCACGTGTTCTGGTTGGAGCGCCGGAACTTGACGAGATTGTAGATATCCGCGCCGTATTTTCCGCTCGCGTCCGGCTCGTCGGGACGAATAACGACACGGCGGGCGTCGACGGATTCCACCGTTCCGCCCCTCCGGGCTTCCACCGCAGCACCCGAGTCGCGAGCGACCACGGACTCCATCCCCGTTCCCACGAAAGGGGGTTCCGTACGCAGCAGCGGTACGGCCTGCCGCTGCATGTTGGATCCCATGAGCGCGCGATTTGCGTCATCGTGCTCCAGGAACGGAATGAGCGACGCCGCAACGGAGACCAGCTGGTTCGGGGAAACGTCCATGAGGGTGACATCCCCGGCGCGCACCATGGCAAACTCGCCTTCCTTCCTTGCGATCACGACGTCCCGCGATAACCTGCTTTTCACGTCGAGAGGGGCGTTCGCCTGAGCGATGATGTGCTTTTCCTCGTCCATCGCGGAAAGAGAAACGATCTCCTTCGTCACGGTTCCGTCCCGCACTACCCGGTACGGAGTCTCGATGAACCCGAATTCGTTGATCCTCGCGTAGGTCGACAGAGATGCGATCAGTCCGATGTTCGGCCCTTCGGGCGTCTCGATGGGACAGATTCGTCCATAGTGGGTCGGATGGACGTCCCGAACCTCGAATCCGGCGCGCTCCCTCGTCAGCCCGCCCGGGCCCAGAGCCGAGACGCGACGCTTATGCGTCACTTCCGACAGCGGGTTGGTCTGGTCCATGAACTGGGAAAGCTGCGAGGACCCGAAAAACTCCTTGATGACCGCGGAAACGGGTTTCGCGTTGATCAGATCGTGAGGCATCAGGGTCTCGATGTCCTGCAGGCTCATCTTCTCCCGGATCGCCCGCTCCACCCGCACCAACCCCATGCGGAACTGGTTCTCGATCAATTCCCCCACGGTCCGGACGCGCCGGTTCCCGAGGTTGTCGATGTCGTCCGCCTCTCCGACACCGTTCTTCAGGTTTATGAGGTACCGGATCACCCGGAGGATGTCCTCGTACTGCAACACGGTCGTGTCCAGGTTTCCGTCGGAAATCCCGAGCTTATGGTTCAGTTTGAGCCGGCCGACTTTCGAAAGGTTGTAGCGTTCCGGGTTGAAGAACATGTTCTCGAAAAGGGATACCGCGGCTTCCTTCGTGGGAGGATCCCCCGGCCGCATTTTCTTGTAGATCTCCTTGAGGGCTTCGTCCCGCTCCTTGATCTTGTCGGTCATCAACCCTTCCCAGATCGCCCGGTCGGCATTCTCCAGGGAAAACACCGAAAGAGCGGCGATCCCCTTTTCCCGGATGAGGGCGAGCGCTTCTTCCGTGATCCTCTGCCCGCACTCAAGGAGAATCTCACCGGTCTCCGGATCCGCGATGTCGGTGGCACATACCTTCTGGAGTAGGCCATCCAGAGGAAGGGTGATCTTCCCGAACGTGACGTCGGCGAACCGCTCCGCCCGCTTCATCGAAACCTTGATCCCCTTCTTGAACGCGACCTCGTTGGTCGCGGGATGCCGGATCTCCACGGGCATCTTGAGGCCGACCATGAGATCGGGACGGAACACTTTGGAATATTTCTCCCCTTCGATGGTCACCTCCTCGACTTCGTAGAAACGTCGGAGAAGTTCCTCGGTGGACATCCCGATGGCCCGCAGAAGAATGGAGATGGGGAATTTCCGCTTACGGTCGATCTTCACGTACAGCAGGTCCTTGTGGTCGAACTCGAAATCCAGCCACGACCCGCGATACGGGATGATCCGCGCAGAGAAGAGAACCTTGCCGGAGGCGTGAGACCGTCCCTTGTCATGCTCGAAGAAGACTCCGGGCGAGCGATGCAGCTGGCTCACGATGACCCGTTCCGTCCCGTTGATGATGAAGGTGGCGCGGTCCGTCATGAGAGGAATCTCGCCGAAGAAAACCTCCTGCTCCTTGACGTCACGGATGGTGCGGGCTCCGGTCCTCTCGTCCCAGTCAAAGATGACGAGTTGTACCGTTACCTTGATCGGCGCCGCATAGTTCATTCCTCTCTCGTGGCACTCCTCCTCGTTCCATTTCGGCTGTCCGATCGCGCTGGAGATGAACTCGAGTGTGGCTCGCCCGTTATAATCGGTAATGGGGAAGATGCTCTTGAATACGGACTGCAGACCGATGTCCCGCCGTTTCTCGTGCGGGACGTTCATCTGCAGGAAATCCTCGTACGACTCCTGCTGGGCTTTGATGAGATTCGGTATTTCAACGACTTTTCCCATCTTGGAAAAATCGACACGCTTGATCAGGTTCCGATATTCGAGATACGCCATGTTCTCACCCCGGGGTACTGGCAAAGGTTATCGGAACGGGAGGGGCATTTAGCCCCCCTCTTTTCCGAAGTACGGGAAGATCTCTAATAAACAGGAAGATCCCTATTTAATTTCGGCCTTCCCCCCCGCTTCCTCGATCTTCTTCTTCAGTTCCTCGGCTTCCTTCTTTTCAATCGCTTCCTTGACGGCCTTCGGGACGCCTTCGACGAGGTCTTTCGCCTCTTTAAGTCCCAGACCGGTGATCTCGCGGACTACCTTGATCACCTGGATTTTCTTGTCGGCGAAATCGGTCAGGATCACATCGAATTCCGTCTGTTCCTCGGCAGCCACGGCAGCCGCACCGGGCGCGGCCGCTGCCACGGCCACCGCAGGAGCCGCGGCCGTTACGCCGAACCTCTCCTCGAGCGCCTTCACGTACTCGTGGAGCTCCAAGACCGTAAGTTCCTCCACCATCTTTAGAAAATCCTCTTTCGTCATCGTAGCCATCGTCGTTTCCTCCCTGTATCAGGCAATTACCTGTTTGGATTTTTTGTCGTGGATGGATTGCAGCGCGTATGCCAGTTTTCTTTGCGGCCCGGAAAGTACCTGCACCAGCCTCGTGACGGACGACACCATCCCGCACGCCAGCCGGGCAAGAAGAATTTCCCGGGAAGGCACTTCCGCCAGCGTCTCGATATCCTTTGCCGACAGTACCTTCCCCTCGAGATACCCGGCCTTCAGCCGGATTTTCTTGTTCCCGGCCGCATAGTCCCGCATCGCTTTCGCCAGAAGCACGGGATCGTTCATCGTGAACCCGATGGCGGTCGGCCCGGTAAAGAACTCCTCGAGCTGGGAAAACCCGGTATCTTTCGCGGCCCTGCGGATCATGGTGTTTTTCACTACCTTGAATTCGGCCTGGATCTCCCGGAGTTTCTTCCTAAGACCGGTGATTTCGGCCACCGTGAGGCCACGGTACTCCGCAAGCACAGTCCCTTTTTGGTCGGCGATGATTCCCCGCATCGCCTCGACGGTTTCCGCTTTGCTCGTCTTGATCACCTCGCTCATGCCCCCTTCCTTTAAAGTGGTTATCCTGACGAAACCTCTGTCAAAGTGCGAGGGCAAGGACAGGAGCGGTGAAACCGTCTGTCCACCATAAGCTGTTCGTCCCTCTTGTCTGCGCAGGCCGGGCTGGAACGCCCCTTTGATCGCTTGCCGGCGAACCTGCGGTCTTTGACAAAAGAAGTTCCCGTATGGAAAAGATCGCTTCTCGCTATTCCGTCTGTAGCGCGTTCGCGTTGAGCTTGATCCCCACGCCCATCGTCGAGGACAGGGCGATGGAACGGATGTACGTTCCCTTGGCGGCGGAAGGCTTCGCTTTCATGATCGCCTCGAAGAACGCGAGAAAGTTCTCCCTGATCCCGTCCATCCCGAAACTGATCTTGCCGATTCCGGCGTGAAGAGTCCCGGTCTTGTCTACCTTGAACTCGACTTTCCCCCCCTTCAGGTCGCGCACGGCCTTCCCGACGTCGAACGTGACCGTTCCTACCTTCGGGTTCGGCATCAATCCCCTCGGCCCCAGGATCTTGCCGATCTTGCCGACGGCCCCCATCATATCGGGGGTGGCGACGGCCTTGTCGAATTCGAGCCATCCGCCCTGGATCTTCGCGACGAGAGTGTCGGATCCCACGAAGTCGGCCCCCGCATCGGTGGCCTCCTTCTCCTTCTCCCCCTTGGCGAACACCAGGACCCGTACCGTCTTCCCGGTCCCGTTCGGAAGCACGACGGAGCCCCTTACCTGCTGATCCGGATACTTCGGATCCACACCCAGGCGCATCGCGACCTCGACCGTCTCGTCGAACTTGGCGGTCGCCGTCCCTTTCAGCAGTTCCAGCGCATCGTCGAGAGAATACTTTGCCTCCCTGTTCACCTTCTTCCGTGATTCCAGGTACCTCTTCCCGTTTTTCGTCGGCATTTCTCTCTCCCTTCTCTTCTCGTTCAGACTACGTCGAGCCCCATGCTGCGTGCGGTTCCCTCGACGGTTTTGATCGCCGCAGCCTCGTCTTTCACGTCCAGGTCGACCATCTTGAGCTTCGCGATCTCCACGACCTTGGCCCGGGGGATCGTTCCGCACTTCTCCTTCTTCGGCGTCTTGCTCCCCTTCTCAAGCCCCGCGGCCTTCAACAGGAGGACCGACGCAGGAGGCGTCTTCATGATGAAGGTGAACGACCGATCCGCGAACACCGTGATGACCACCGGGATGATCATCCCCTCCTGGGAGGACGTCTTCGCGTTGAAGGATTTGCAGAACTCCATGATGTTGACCCCGTGCTGCCCGAGGGCGGGTCCGACAGGGGGGGAGGGGTTCGCCTTCCCTGCGGGAATCTGGAGCTTGATCTGGGTGATGATCTTTTTCGCCATGGATTATCCTTCCCCCGTCCTGTCAGCTTTTTTCCACCTGGGTAAAATCGAGCTCCACGGGCGTTGCTCGCCCGAAGATGGAGACGAGAACGATCACTTTCCCCTTTTCCGGCTTTATGGTTTCCACCGTACCGTTGAAATTCGAGAAGGGTCCGTCGGTGACGCGCACGCTCTCCCCTTCGGTGAAGGTCACTTTCGGCTTCGGCTTGAGGCGCCCCTCCGCCATTTGGGATTTGATTTCCTCGACCTCGTTCTGGGGAATAGGCGCCGGGTTCTTCCCGCCGACGAACCCCGTCACTTTCGGAGTGTGCCTTACGAGGTGCCAGGTTTTTTCATCGAGCTCCATCTCGACGAGGAGGTATCCCGGAAAGAAGCTGCGCGTCCCGGTGCGCTTCTTCCCCTTCTTCATCTCCACGACGGTCTCGGAGGGGATGAGCACGTCTCCGAACAGGTCTTGAACCTCTTCCGACTCGATCCGTTTCAGAAGCGATTCCTTCACTTTCTTCTCATACCCCGAATAGGTATGAACCACGTACCACTGTCTCGTCATCAAGTCCTCTTTATGTGAGTTAGAAGTTCAGGACAGAATATACGATCCTGCCAAGGGCGTAATCGACCAGCCCCAGGAACAGCACGATGACAAGCACGGTGACGATCACGACCGCCGTCGAGGACACCGTCTCCTTGCGGCTGGGCCAGGTCACCTTCTTCATCTCGGTCTTGAACTCCCGCAGGAACCCGGAGATTTTCTGCGGCAGCCCGACGTCGGCCTGCTGCTTCGGCCTTGTATCCTCCGTCGCCGTCCTGGTTCCCGGAAGCCGTTCGAACAACCGGTCCTTTATCGACTTCGCCATAAAAAGCGCCTCTCCCGTTCCTTCGCATTAGGATGGCAGGCCAGGAGGGATTCGAACCCCCATCACCCGGATTTGGAGTCCGGTGCTCTAACCGTTGGAGCTACTGGCCTTCCTGAATCCCGGCTACTTGGTCTCCTTGTGCGGCGTATGCTTCCTGCAAGAAGGGCAGAACTTCTTCAGTTCCAGTTTTTCGGGCATCGTTTTCTTGTTCCGGGTGGTCGTGTAGTTCCTGTTCTTGCAATCGGAACAGGCCAACGTGATGATGTCGCGCATGGTTCCCCCCGGTCCTCGTTCTCGTTATTCCACGATCTCCGAGACGACGCCGGCGCCCACCGTTCGTCCGCCCTCCCGGATCGCGAACCGCAGCTCCTTCTCCATCGCCACCGGAACGATCAGCTCGATCGTCAACCCCACGTTGTCCCCCGGCATCACCATCTCCACGCCCTCGGGAAGAGTCGCCACACCCGTCACGTCCGTCGTCCGGAAGTAATACTGCGGACGGTATCCGTTGAAAAACGGCGTGTGACGGCCTCCCTCCTCCTTCGTCAAAATGTACACCGATGCCTGGAACTTCCGGTGCGGAGTGATCGAACCGGGCTTCGCCAGAACCTGACCCCGCTCCACCTCGTCCTTCTTCGTCCCGCGAAGCAGCACACCGATGTTGTCCCCCGCCTGCCCCTGGTCCAGTAGCTTCCGGAACATCTCCACGCCCGTGGCAACCGTCTTCTGCGTCGGACGAATCCCCAGAATCTCCACTTCGTCCCCCACCTTGATCACCCCGCGCTCCACGCGGCCGGTTACCACCGTCCCCCGGCCCGATATCGAAAACACGTCCTCCACGGCCATCAGAAACGGCTTGTCCACGTCCCGAACCGGCATCGGAACAAACGAGTCCACAGCGTCCATCAGGTCCGTAATGCACTGGCAGGAGGCGCAACCCTCCTTCCCGCAACCGCATTCCAGAGCCTTCAGCGCAGAACCCCGAACGATCGGAGTCTCGTCCCCGGGAAAATTGTACTTGGAGAGAAGCTCCCGGATCTCCAGCTCCACCAGCTCCAAAAGCTCCGGATCGTCCACCATGTCCACCTTGTTCAAAAACACCACGATGCACGGAACCCCCACCTGGCGAGCCAGCAAAATGTGCTCCCGCGTCTGAGGCATCGGACCGTCAGCCGCCGATACCACCAGAATCGCACCGTCCATCTGCGCCGCGCCCGTGATCATGTTCTTGATGTAGTCGGCGTGACCGGGACAGTCCACGTGCGCATAATGACGTTTCGCCGTCTCGTACTCCACGTGCGCCGTCGCAATCGTGATCCCCCGCTCACGCTCCTCCGGAGCACGGTCAATCTGATCAAACGCCACAAACTGCGCCAGCCCCCGAGTCGCCAATACCTTCGTAACCGCTGCAGTCAAGGTCGTCTTGCCGTGATCCACGTGACCGATCGTGCCAACGTTTACGTGCGGCTTCTTGCGCTCGAATTTCTGCTTGGCCATGTGCGTTCC
>JBAVJZ010000115.1:0-14179 GCA_049688015.1 Candidatus Deferrimicrobiaceae bacterium
CGCGACAGGGGTGCGGTGTTATCCCCGGGCGGGGAAAAGAGTTTCGCCAGGTCGATCCCGCCGTCCTTTTCCCGGGTCACCTGCACCATGCCCTTCCGGGTTGCCGCTTCGGAGATCGTGGCCGTCCTTTTGGCGATATCGACATCTGCCCCCGAAACCGCGATCTCCGGCACCGCGAGGAAGTCCTCTTTTTCCCCTTCCCGCCGAAGATGCAAAGAAGTGAGATTCGCTGCAAGCCCGGACAGCACAGTCTCCTTTTCCACCTTGCCCAGGACGAACCGGAAGTAAGTCGACAGGTCGAACTTGGCTGTGGCCCGGAATGGCCTGGCTGCCCGTGCGTCCGTATAGGACACGTTCCCCCCGTAAAGCCGCAGATCGTCGATCTCCACTACGAAAGGCGGTTTCTTGCCTTTCTCCGTTTCCTCCCCTTCGCCCTCTCTGGGGGGCAGCACGGCCACCAGGTTCAGGGCTCCCGTTTTCCCGCGGGCCAGGGAAACCTCCGGCGAGGTGATAATGACGTTGTCCAGCTCTGCACGCCTCGCCAGCGGCTCCAGGGATCTTATTCCTGCGGACAGGGACGGCAGGCGCAGCACCGGCGCATCCTTGACATCTGTTACGGAGAGGTCCGTAAGCGTGGCGCTTCCCGTGAGCGACAAGGCGGGAGGCTGCCCGGCGGGCTGGGAAAAAGACAGGATGGCAATCACGTCCAGGCTACCGGAGGGGATCCGGAAGTTTCTTTGGAACGGGATGTACTCCAGGTAATGGGGGATGTCGAAATCGCGGACGTTCAGATCGACCGTGGTTACGCGAGAGGCGCTGTACGGCTTGGTTATCCCTTGGAACTTCACCTCCGTCCCGTTTACATTCGCCTCGAAGGCCGGGCGGACAAAGAGGTCCACGGCATAGGGAAGGTTCGACAGGAAGGGGATGGCGATCGATAGGTCCCGGACCGTGTGGCGCGTGCGCTTGGGACGGTCGTCGAAATCGACGCCCCCCCCGATGATGCGGATGTTGTTGAGGGAATACCGAAGGGGCTTGCCCCCGTCGGACGGACCTGAGGAGCTCCCACCGAGGAGATCGGAGAAATTGTACGTCGAGTCTTCGTGCCGGATCAGGGTGACGACCGGGGAGCGCAGGGTAATCTCACGGAGAACCGGCCCCCACCGTACGATGGACGCGACCTGGAAGTTCAGGTACAGCTCCTCGAAGGCAACGAACGGCCCCGTACCGTCCCGGTCCTTCATGGAAAACCCCTCTACGTGGACCGAGAGGTCGAACGGGTTGATCCGGATCGCCCGTATCGCCACGGGCCGGTGGAGTTTTTCGGTGAGCTGCTTGACCAGGACCGATCTGGCGACGGGAGGCAGGATGAAAAACCCGACGATCGCGTAGACCGCAAGGACGATGGCGGGCCACAGGACGAATCGTCTCAGGACAGGGTATTTCCAAAGCGCCTTGAGATCCACGGGACCGCCTCCGTTTCGCACCGAACCCCCATTATCCCCGTTCCTGCTGCATGGAAAAAGACGAATTCCCCAGGCGGAGTGAAAGACTTCGCTTGCGGACACGGGACCGACGTGGTACATTGGCAAAAGTTCGAAAAATCCCGAGACACAATCCTCTCCACAAGGGACCTTTCGAAGAAGCGGGCCCGCCGTCATGGCAGGGTGTTCGAAGCTTCTCCTGAAACTTCACCATGCGGAAAGATCGGGCGGGCGAACAGCATGCTCCCCCGGTTGTGCTTGGTGAAAAAAACGTCAGGAGAAGAAAAGAACATGGCAGAACAGAGAACTACGCAAGCAAGAAAATCGTTTGAAGCGTTCGGGCTACGCCCCGAGCTCCTCCGCGCCGTAGCGGAGAAGAACTACACCACCCCGACCCCCATCCAGGAGAAGGCGATCCCCTTCGTGCTCGAGGGGAAGGACCTCCTCGGCTGCGCACAGACCGGCACCGGAAAGACGGCCGCCTTCGCGCTCCCGATCCTCCATCATCTGCAAGAGACGCCCTGGAAGGGGAGCGGGCGGCGGCCCATCCGCGCCCTCGTGCTGACGCCGACGCGGGAGCTGGCCTCCCAGATCGCGGAGAGCTTCGGTGCGTACGGCAGGCACACGGGCCTTAAAACGGCTATCGTGTTCGGCGGCGTCAGCCAGGTCCCGCAGGCGCAGGCCCTCAAGCGGGGAATCGACATCCTCGTGGCCACGCCCGGACGGCTGCTCGACCTCATCTCGCAGGGACTTGTCAACCTGCGGACCGTCGAGACCTTCGTCCTGGACGAGGCCGACCGGATGCTCGACATGGGCTTCATCCACGACATCCGGCGGATCATCGACCAATTGCCCGGGAAGCGGCAGACCCTTTTCTTCTCGGCCACGATGCCGGGGGAGATCCAGGGGCTCGCCGGCAGCATCCTGCGCGACCCGGTCCGGGTGGCCGCAACGCCCGTGGCGACACCGGCCGAGGCCGTGGTGCACCAGGTCCACTACGTGGAGAAATTGGAAAAGATCGAGCTGCTCAAGCACCTGCTGGACGGTCCTTCCATCAAGAACGCGCTGGTCTTCACCCGCACCAAGCACGGGGCGGACAAGGTCACCAAACAGCTCGCCCGCCACAACGTCCGGGCCGAGGCGATCCACGGCAACAAGTCGCAAAACGCCCGTGAAAAGGCCCTGGAGAACTTCAAGCGGGGCCAGACGAGGGTGCTCGTGGCGACGGACATCGCCGCCCGGGGCATCGACATCGCCTCCCTGTCCCACGTGATCAACTTCGACCTTCCCAACGAGTCGGAGAGCTACGTTCACCGGATCGGCCGCACGGGCCGGGCGGGCGCGTCCGGCATCGCCCTGTCCTTCTGCTCCTTCGAGGAGCGTCCCTTCCTCGCCGGGATCGAACGGCTCATCCGCAAGCATCTTCCGGTGGCGGAGACCCATCCCTACCGATCCAACCGAAATCCGGGACCTCCGACGGACCTCGACCCGCGGAGGGCGAACGGCGTGCCGGCCCTGTCCATGCTTCGCGCCGACGAGCTGTTCCGGCCGGGCCGGATGGACGCCTTTCCCGGTCGTTCCGACGGTCGGCCGGGCCGGTCACGACGGGAGTCGAAGTGGGGTGCCGGTTCCGAAAGCCGAAAGCAGGGCAACCGCAACGCGGAGCGACGCGGCCACGCGCGGTAGGACCCTCCGTACGTCGCGGTGGGGATGTGTAGTCGACGACGGGTGTTCGCCATCGATCTGTGGTATTGTGAATTGGAACTTAACCGTCCGCAGTCAAAGAGATCCCGAGAATCGTGCTCATGACCTCTTTTGCGGCCCTAGCGCATGACAAGGAGGTTTTATGGGCAAGAAATTGTACGTCGGGAATCTTCCCTTTTCCGCAACGGAGGATTCGCTGAGAGAGGCGTTTGCGCGTTTCGGAACGGTGGAATCGGTGAACATCATCACGGACCGTGACACGGGTCAGAGCAAAGGGTTTGGTTTCATTGAGCTTTCGAGCAAGCAGGAGGCGGCCGAGGCCATCGGTAAGATGAATAGCGCCGAAATGGACGGAAGGACGCTCAAGGTATCCGAGGCCCTTCCCCAGGCGCCCCGCAATACCGGAGGTTCGCGAGGCTATGGCGGCGGTGGCGGCGGGTTCCGCCGGTAACCGTCCGTCCCCGCACTAAAAAGATGTTCTTCGGGGGCCATGGGTCCTTCCTGGCCCCCGGAGCGACCCTCCCTAACCAGCATACTCAACGGCACCCTCCCGTTTTGGGAGACGTCCGTATCTATTCCTTCTTCCATTGGTTTATAATGTCTTATCATAATCGAACCCGCATCCCGTCGTCGTCTCTCCTCCTATTGAAGGGTCGGACATGAAGGTTCTGCTGCTTTATCCGGAATTCCCCGATACATTCTGGAGTTTTCGCTATGCCCTTTCCTTTCTGGGGAAACGCTCCGCGTATCCTCCTTTGGGGCTGCTCACCGTCTCGGCGTTGCTTCCGTCGCACTGGAAACGAAAACTGGTGGACCTCAATGTGGAGGAGCTCCGCGACAAGGACATCGCCTGGGCCGACGTGGCGTTCCTGAGCGCCATGCTGGTCCAGGGGCCTTCCCTTGCGCAGACGATCGCTCGTTTCCGGAAAGCGGGGTTGCGGACGGTGGTGGGCGGACCGGTTACGAGCGCCGACAACCCTTCGTACGAGGGGGCGGACCACGTCGTCCGGGGCGAAGCGGAAGGGGTGATCGAGGAGCTGGCTTCCGACCTGGAAGCAGGAAATGCGCGCCGCCGCTACGAAGCCGCCGGGCGTGCGGACATGACGAGGCTTCCTCCCCCCGATCTGCATCTGGCGCGGTGGCGGCGGTACAGCTCGATGCCCATCCAGTACTCCCGGGGTTGCCCGTTCTCCTGCGAGTTCTGCGACGTCATCGAACTCTTCGGGCGGGTCCCCCGCACCAAGACGGCGGACCAGATCCTTGCGGAGCTCGAACGGCTCCACGACATGGGGTGGCGCGGATCGGTGTTCGTCGTGGACGACAACTTCGTCGGGAACCGGCATGCCATCAAATCCCTGCTCCCCCGGATCGCCGAATGGATGCAGAACCGGGGGAACCCGTTTTCCCTGTTCACCCAGGCGTCGATCAACCTGGCCGAGGACGACGAGTTACTTCCCCTGATGCGGGCGGCCCGTTTCAACAGGGTGTTCATTGGAATCGAGACCCCCTCCACGGAATGCAACCGGGCGGCGGGCAAGATGCAGAACGTAAAGGCCGATCTGTTGGCGTGCGTGCGACGCATCCAGGAGCACGGGATGGAGGTGATGGGAGGGTTCATCCTCGGCTTCGATCAGGATCCCCCGGAGATCTTCGAGGAGCAGATCGCCTTTATCAGGGAGGCGGCCATCCCCGTCTCCATGGTCGGCCTTCTGACTGCGCTCCCCAACACGCGCCTGTGGCGCAGGCTCTCCGAGGAAGGCCGGATCCTGCGGCAAAGCATGGGCGACAATACGGCGGCCCTGTTGAATTTCATCCCCCGGATGGATTCGGAAACGCTCCTTGTCGGCTATCGGAAAGTCATCGCTTCCATTTACAGCCCGTCGGAATATTTCGAACGCGCCCAGGCAATGTTGAGCCGTTTGGGGGCCATGCCGAAACCGCGCCTGGTCTTCGCGGATTACATTGCCCTGTGCCGTTCGTTCGTCCGGCAGGGAATCTTCGCCCGGTACCGGGTGGCCTACTGGCGCTTCCTGGGCAAAACCTTCCTCCGCACGCCCGGACACCTGGGGCTGGCTGTTACGCTGGCCATCATGGGGCACCACTTCTTTATCCTGACCCGCCGCCTGGAATCGGAACCGCTGAAATAACCAGACGAATCTATCCGAATCCTGATCCATGGAATGAGGACCAGAGCATTGAAGGTGAGCGGAAAACCCATTCTCGGGAGCCTGCTCCAATTGGGAGCACACCTCCGCGGGAACGCATTTGCAAAAAAGTTTGCCGGTGACGACCCGCCGCTGCGCTCGGAGCTGTTCAGCCGCGAACAGATGAAACAGCATGGCAAGATCCTGGCGAGCCTGCACAAATTGGGTCCGATAGGGGTTCCGGACCGGCTTCTGACAAGGCTGGCGGAGAATGAAAGCGTCCTGGTCGGAGCCTGCAACCTGCTGACGGCGGCGGTCAAGACGAACCGCCGGATTGCGCCGGCCGGGGAATGGATGCTCGACAATTTCTACCTGATCGAAGAACAGATTCGCACGGCCAGGCGACACTTGCCGAAGGGGTACAGCCGTGAACTGCCTCGTTTGCTGTCCGGTCCATCGGCGGGACATCCGCGCGTTTACGACATCGCCCTGGAGACGATCTCGCATGGCGATGGACGAGTGGACCCGGAAACCCTCGGCAGCTTCGTGGCAGCCTACCAGACGGTCACCTTCCTTACGTTGGGCGAATTGTGGGCAATCCCGATCATGCTGCGTCTGGCGCTGATCGAGAATCTAAGGCGCGCGGGAGCGCGGATTGCCGCCGGCATGATCGAACGAAACCGCGCTGCCCAATGGGCGGAACAGATGACGGAGATCGCCGAGAAGGACCCGAAGAGCCTGATCCTGGTCATCGCGGACATGGCGCGCTCAAACCCGCCGATGGTGAGCTCGTTTGTCGCGGAATTGGCGCGCCGGTTGCAGGGACAAAGCCCCGCCCTGGCGATGCCGCTCACCTGGATCCAACAGCGACTATCCGAGTCCGGGCTGACGATCGAGCAGCTGGTACGGTCGGAGAACCAGCAACAGGCCGCTGACCAGGTCTCCATCAGCAACAGCATCGGCAGCCTCCGGTTTCTGGGAGCAATGGACTGGCGCGAGTTCGTCGAGAGGATGAGCGTCGTCGAACAGATGCTGCGGAAGGATCCTGCCGGAGTCTACGACAAGATGGATTTCGCCACACGGGATCGCTACCGTCACGCAGTGGAGAAGGTCGCGAAGGGCAGCCGGCTGTCCGAAGGCGATGTGGCGGGCAAAGCGATCCATTTGACCTGCGAGAGCGCGGCAGTGAAAGGCGGGGACGACCGGGCCGCACATGTCGGGTTCTACCTGATCGACAAAGGATTACCGCAGCTCGAAAGAGCGGCGATGGTACGAATGTCTCAGATGGAGGCTCTTCACCGGACGGGCCGCCGGTTTCCTCTGCTGCTCTACCTCGGCGCGATCACGCTGGTGACGACGATCTTCACCGGGAGCTTGCTGGCGATTATGCCTGCCGGCGGAACCCCGGATTGGCTGCTCGTGCTTTTGGGGTTCCTCTCGCTGCTGGGCGGAAGCCAGATGGCAGTGGCGCTGGTGAACTGGCTGGCCACGTTGCTGGCGACGCCGCAACCGCTGCCGCGAATGGACTTTGGCGAAGGGATTCCGGAGGAGTCGCGCACCCTGGTGGTAATCCCGACGATGCTCAACAATGCTTCCGACCTCGAGGATCTGGTCGAGGCGCTGGAAGTCCGGTTCCTCGCCAACCGGGACGACAACCTGTACTTCGGCTTGTTGACGGATTTCCGGGATGCGCTCGAGGAAACGATTCCGGAGGACGACCCGCTGTTGCGGCTGGCCCGGAAGGGGATCGAGGAACTGAATGAAAAGTACAGGGATGTAAAGAGTGACGCGTTTTTCCTTTTTCATCGCCCGCGCCGATGGAATCCCCGGGAGCGGGTCTGGATGGGCTACGAGCGCAAGCGTGGAAAGCTTGTGGAATTGAATTCGATTCTGCGCGGCGGTTCACGGGATCGTTTTTCTCTTATCGTCGGCGAGACGGCCGTTCTGTCGAACGTGAAGTACGTGATCACCCTGGACACGGATACGCAGCTCCCGCGCGATTCGGCGCGGCAGTTCGTGGGAGCCATGGCGCACCCGCTGAATCGTCCGCGGTACGACGAAGAGGGGAAGCGTGTCACCGACGGGTACGGGATCCTTCAGCCCCGCATAGCGGTGAGCCTGCCGGGCACGAACCGGTCGAGGTACGCGCGACTGTTCGGGAGCGAGCCGGGAATCGATCCGTATACGCGCGCCGTCTCCGACACCTACCAGGACGTGTTCGGGGAAGGCTCCTTCATAGGCAAGGGGATCTACGACGTGGATGCGTTCGAGCAGGCGCTCCATGGGCGTTTCCCCGAGAACCGGATCCTGAGTCACGATCTTCTGGAAGGGTGCTACGCGCGGGCGGGGCTGATGAGCGATGTGCAGCTGTACGAGGATTATCCTTCCCGCTACAGCACGGACGTAAGCCGCAGGCACCGCTGGATTCGCGGGGATTGGCAGATTGCGTCGTGGTTGGTGTCGCGCGTTCCCGGCCCCGGCAAGATCCGGCAGAAAAATCCGCTTTCGATACTGTCCCAATGGAAGATCTTCGATAATCTCCGACGCAGCCTCGTGCCTTCGGCGTTGACGCTGATGTTGCTGCTGGGCTGGATGGTCTTGTCGCCGCTGTGGCTATGGACCCTTGCGGTGATCGGAATCCTGCTGATTCCACCGTTGTTCGCCTCGGTTCTGGAACTGTTGCGGAAGCCGGACGGCGTGCTGCTGAGACAGCATCTCGCCGCCGCATTGCGCTCGGCCGGCCGGCACTTCACCCAGGCGGGATTTACGTTCGTATGCCTGCCCTTCGAGGCGTTTTTCAGCCTGGATGCGATGGTGCGCACGGCCTGGCGGGTGCTGATCACGCGAAAACGGCTTCTGGAGTGGAATCCGTCGGGCAATCCGGACCGCAATCGCCGCGCGGACCTCGCGGCCTCTTGCCGGTCCATGTGGATCGCTCCCGTGATCGCCTCTGCCGCGGCGATCTGGATGGCGTTTTCGAGGCCGGTTGCGCTGGCCGTGGCCGGGCCCATATTGGCACTCTGGTTTTCCTCCCCCGCGGTCGCCTGGTGGATCAGCCGGCCGCTCGTCCCCCGGTCGCCCCGGCTCTCGGCCGACCAGGCCCTCTTTCTACGGAAGCTTTCCCGAAAGACCTGGGCGTTCTTCGAGACCTTCGTCGGCCCGGAGGACCATTGGCTGCCTCCGGACAACTACCAGGAGTATCGCCTCGCTGCGGTTGCGCACCGCACGTCGCCGACCAACATGGGGCTCGCGCTGCTCGCGAATCTGTCCGCGTACGACTTCGGCTACCTTCCGGCCGGACAACTCATCGAGCGCACGGCGAAAGCATTCCGTACGATGGAATCCCTGGAACGGCACCGGGGCCACTTCTACAACTGGTATGACACGCAGTCCCTGAGACCGCTGTCCCCGCTCTACGTTTCGACGGTGGACAGCGGGAACCTTGCGGGTCATCTGCTGACATTGCGGCCGGGTCTGCTCGCACTTCCCGACCACAAGATCCTGGGGCCGCGATGGGTGGAGGGCCTACGCGATACGCTAGGAGTCCTCGTGGACGCTGCGGGAGGAGCGGCAAAGGCCCAGCTCGCGGAGCTTCGGAAGGATCTTGCGGCCGCATCGGATTCCCGGCCGGGGACTCTCTCTGCGGCCCGGTTGTGCCTGGACAGGCTGGCGGCATCCGCCGGGAAGGTGATCCGCGTCCTGGAAGCCGACTCCGGGAGCCGGCAGACGTGGTGGGCCCGGGCCTTTGCCCGGCAATGCCGCGACCTCCTCGATGAATTGACGTGTCTCGCGCCGTGGATCCCGCTGCCGGCAGCGAAGGACGGTTTCGACGGTTTTTCCGCAAACGATCAGATCCCGACGCTGCGCGAAGTGGCAAGGCTCGAGGGACGGAGCGACTGGCCTGTCGATCTTCGACACCACATCGCGGAGGCAAGCCGGTGTGCCAGGGAAAGGATTGCGGCAATCGACCACCTTGCGCGGCAATCCGCCGAACTTGCCCGTATGGACGTTGATTTCCTGTTCGACAAAGGGCGTCAACTGCTGGCCATCGGATACAACGCGGATGAGCGGCGACGGGACTCGAGTTTCTACGACCTGCTGGCTTCGGAAGCGAGATTGTGCAGTTTCCTGGCGATTGCGCAGGGGCAGCTGACGCAGGAGAGCTGGTTTGCCCTGGGGCGCCTGCTTACTACCGCCGGGGGAGAGCCGATCCTCCTGTCGTGGAGCGGTTCGATGTTCGAGTACCTCATGCCACTCCTGGTGATGCCGACGTACGAAAACACGCTGCTCGACCGGACTTGCAAGGCGGCCGTCACGAGGCAGATTCAGTATGGGGAGCAGCGCGGCGTACCCTGGGGAATCTCGGAATCGTGCTACAACATGGTCGACGTTCGTCTCAACTACCAGTACCGCGCATTCGGTGTGCCCGGCCTGGGCCTTAAGCGCGGACTCGCCGAGGATCTGGTCGTTGCGCCGTATGCGTCCGCCCTGGCGTTGATGGTGGCCCCCGAGGAGGCGTGCAGGAATCTGCAGCGACTCGCCGCGGAAGGAGGGGAGGGGAAATACGGCCTTTATGAAGCCATCGACTATACCCCTTCCCGTCAACAACGCGGACAATCGAGTGCCGTGGTCCAGGCCTTCCTGGCGCATCACCAGGGCATGAGCCTCCTGTCCCTGGCCTATCTGCTCCTGGACCGTCCGATGCAGGAGCGTTTCGAGTCGGATCCGCGGTTTCAGGCGACCACGCTGCTGCTCCAGGAACGGGTTCCCAGGGCCACGGCATTGTATTCGCCCGTTGCCGGGCTCTCCGATTATCGTACGGCTCCCGATGGCCTGATGACGCCGCTCCGCGTTTTCCGTAGTCCGGACACCCCGATGCCGGAAGTGCATTTGTTGTCGAACGGCAGATACCACGTGATGATCACGAACGCAGGCGGAGGGTACAGCCGCTGGAAGGATATCGCGGTCACACGCTGGCGCGAGGACGGTACCCGCGACGGCTGGGGAACGTTCTGTTACCTGCGCGACGTGGCCAGCGGGGAGTTCTGGTCGAGCGCCTATCAGCCGGCGCGCAGACCATCGGAGAAGTACGAAGCGATTTTCTCGGAAACGCGGGCGGAATTCCGTCGCCACGATCACGGCTTCGACTCGCATACGGAGATCGCCGTCTCCCCGGAGGATGATATCGAGCTTCGCCGGGTCCGCATCACCAACCGTTCCCGGAAACAAAGGGGGATCGATGTAACGAGCTACGCGGAGGTCGTTCTCGCATCGCCTACCGCGGAGGCCTTGCACCCGGCGTTCAGCAACCTCTTTGTCCAGACGGAAATCCTCTCCCGACGCCAGGCGATCCTCTGCACCCGCCGGCCTCGCTCCCTCGAGGAGCCGGTGCCCTGGATGTTTCACCTGATGGTTGTCCATGGGGCGGAAACCGGAGAAGTTTCCTACGAGACGGACCGGATGCGGTTCCTCGGCCGCGGAAAAACGGTCGCAGACCCGGAAGCGATGAGGGGAACTGCCGCGCTCTCGGGCAGCCAGGGCTCCGTGCTCGATCCGATTGTCGCGATCCGTCAGCGGATCACGCTCGATCCGGGAGAATCGGCCACGATCGATATCGTCTCGGGGGTCGGCGAAACCCGCGACGTCGCCCTGAGTCTTGTCGGGAAATACCAGGACCGGCGACTCGCGGATCGTGTCTTCGACCTGGCGTGGACACACGGACAGGTGCTCCTGCAGCAGCTCAATGCCACGGAAGCCGACGCGCAACTCTTTGGACACCTTGCCGGCTCCGTCATCCATGCCGATTCCTCACTGCGCGCGGACGCGAGCATTCTCATCAGAAACCGCCGCGGGCAAACCGGCCTGTGGGGTTATTCCATTTCCGGCGACTTGCCGATCGTGCTTGTCAAGATCGGAGATCCGCTGAATATCGACCTGGTCCGACAGCTCGTGCAAGCCCATGCGTACTGGCGATTGAAAGGGCTGGCAGTGGATCTGGTGATCTGGAACGAAGACCACGCCGGTTACCGGCAACTGCTCCACGACCAGATCATGGGGTTGATTCCCGGCGGCACCGATGCCAACGTGACCGATCGTCCGGGCGGCATCTTCGTCAGGCTTGCGGAGCAGATATCGGACGAAGACCGCGTTCTGCTGCAATCGGTCGCCCGCGTCATCCTCACCGACCAGCGGGGGACGCTGTGGGACCAGATCCACCGTCGCCGGTTTGCGGAAGTACCGGTCCCGCGCATCGCGCCGGACAAACCCCAGGACGTGGAAGTCCCCCCGGCTGTCGAGTCGCTTCGCCGCGACCTGATCTTCTTCAACGGGCTGGGAGGTTTCACGCCGGACGGGCGCGAATATGTGATCACGACCGTGCACGGGCAAGTAACGCCTGCACCGTGGGGGAATGTGCTGGCAAACCCGAACTTCGGAACCGTTCTCTCGGAGAGCGGCCATGCCTACACTTGGAGCGAAAACGCCCACGAGTTTCGCCTCACTCCCTGGAACAACGACCCCGTGAGCGACTCGAGCGGAGAATCCTTTTATCTCCGTGACGAAGAGAGCGGCCGCTTCTGGTCCCCCACGCCGCTGCCCAGCCGCGGGTCGACACCTTACGTCAGCCGGCACGGATTCGGCTACACCGTCTTCGAGCACACGGAGAGCGGAATCCGTTCGGAGATGTGGGTTTACGTCGCTCTGGACGCGCCGGTCAAGTTCACGGTGTGGAAAGTTCGAAACGAGTCCGGCCGAGCCCGCCGGCTCTCCGCCACGGGATACGTGGAATGGGTACTGGGAGATCTGCGGCCGAAATCGGCCATGCACGTGGTCACGGAAATCAACCCCGACACCGGAGCGCTCTTTGCGCGGAACTCCTACAATACGGAGTTCGCCGACCGGGTTGCGTTCTTCGATGTGGACGATGCGGCCCGGATCGTAAGCGGCGACCGGGTGGAATTCCTGGGACGAAACGGCACGCTTCGGAGTCCGGCCGCCATGGCCCGGGCGCAGCTCTCGGGCAAGGCAGGGGCCGCCCTTGACCCTTGCGCCGCGATCCAGGTCCCCTTCGAGCTGGCCGACAAGGAAGAGCGGGAGATCATCTTTCTGCTGGGCGCAGGGCAAGATGCCGATGACGCCAGGAACCTGGTGCATCGCTTCCGCGGGTCTTCTGCGGCGCGCGGCGCGCTCGAAGCGGTGTGGCAGTACTGGAATCACACCCTCGGTGCCGTTTACGTGGAAACCCCCGATCCGTCCCTCAACATCCTGACCAACGGCTGGCTCCTGTACCAGACCCTGGCGTGCCGTCTTTGGGCGCGGAGCGGATACTACCAATCGGGAGGCGCATTCGGTTTTCGCGACCAGTTGCAGGACGCGATGGCACTCCTCCACGCCGAGCCGCACCTCGCGCGCGAGCACCTGCTCCGCTGCGCGGCCCGTCAGTTCCCCGAGGGAGATGTCCAGCATTGGTGGCATCCCCCCTCGGGCCGGGGCGTGCGCACGCACTGTTCGGACGATTTCCTCTGGCTGCCCCTGGCGACGTGCCGCTACGTGATGAACACGGGGGACATCGGGGTGTTGGACGAACCCATCCACTTCGTCGAAGGCCGCCCGGTAAGCACGGAGGAGGACTCGTATTACGATATGCCCGGCCGGTCGGGAGAAGCGGCCAGTTTGTACGACCACTGTGTGCGGGCCATCCTGAGGGGCCTGCGGACCGGGGAGCATGGCCTGCCGCTCATCGGCTCCGGCGACTGGAACGACGGCATGAACCTTGTGGGCGAACACGGGAAAGGCGAAAGCGTCTGGCTGGGATTTTTCCTTCATGAAGTGCTCCTGCGGTTCGCCGAGGTTGCCGGCACGCGTGGTGACCTGTCCTTCGCCGAACGTTGCCGGAGGGAGGCGGCTATAGTCCGCGGGAATATCGAGCAGAACGGCTGGGACGGCGAGTGGTACCGCCGTGCCTACTTCGACGATGGCTCGCCGCTTGGGTCGGCGAGCAATTCCGAATGCCAGATCGATTCGATTGCGCAAAGCTGGTCGGTTCTGTCCGGGGCGGGCGGTGCCGAGCGCTCGCGCACGGCGATGGAAGCGCTGGATCGGCGCCTCGTTCGCCGGGAGCATGCGCTGGTCCGACTCCTGGAACCGCCGTTCGACAAGTCGGATTTGAATCCCGGCTATATCAAAGGGTATGTCCCGGGCGTGAGGGACAACGGCGGACAGTATACTCATGCGGCGATCTGGGCGGCGATGGCGTTCGCCGCGTTGGGCGACAACCGCCGCGCGTGGGAACTGTTCGCGATGATCAACCCGGTAAACCATGCGAGATCTCCGGAAGGGGTAGCTACCTATAAAGTGGAACCGTACGTTGTCGCGGCCGACGTCTATGCGCTCTCGCCCCACGAGGGCCGCGGCGGATGGACGTGGTACACGGGCTCGGCCGGTTGGATGTACCGGCTGATCGTGGAATCCCTCCTGGGCTTGCGGCTGGAAGTGGATCGGCTTCGATTTGCTCCGTGCCTACCCGCGGACTGGAAGGAGTTCAAGGTGTACTACCGGTATCGGGAGACGGTCTACGAAATCGTTGTTCTGCAACAACTTGCCGAGGTCGGCGAGACGAGTGTAACCGTTGATGGGGTCGAGCAACACGACAAGGCGATTCCCCTTGTCGACGACCGCCGGAATCATTCGGTCGAGGTGGTGATACACAATGCGCGCAGGTAACACCAAGCGAGGCCGTGGTTCCGCCTAAAAGGATATACACCTCCACGCTCTAAGGGTAGATCCGCTTCACGATCTTTCCCAGCGACAGCCCCTGGACGATGATCGAGAACACCACCGTGATGTAGG
>JBAVJZ010000116.1:0-7791 GCA_049688015.1 Candidatus Deferrimicrobiaceae bacterium
GGGACCGGTAGAAGGGCAGGATCCCCGCACCCGGAATGCCGAAAATGTGTCTGACCCCCTCGCTCTCCAGGATCTGCACGGCTGCGTTCATCGCGGTCATCTTCGCCATCATCCCGCTCCTTTGCCCAGGATTTCGTCAAGACTCCGTAAAAATCGTTCGTCCTTTAAGAATACATTCCATCCTAAGGTATTTGAACGGCCGCGCCAAACAGGGATATGGCCCGTCCTGCTCCAAACGGGACGATTGTCTAAGTGCGGACGGCGATGCCGATGGCGATATCGGTGACGTTGGTGCCGGTCGGACCGGTTACGATGAGATCCGACAGCGCCTGCAGGAAGGGATAGGCGTCGTTCCGGTCCAGGTGGGCCAGGGGGGAGAGTCCGAGCGCGGCGGCGCGGGAGATCGTCGTCCCGTCGGCATAGGCGCCCGCGGCGTCCGTGGGACCGTCGATGCCGTCCGTCCCCGCCGACAGGACCGCCATCCCCGGCATCCCGTCCATCTGGACGGCGGCGGAGAGGGCGAACTCCTGGTTCCTGCCTCCTTTCCCCTTCCCGCGCACCGTGACCGTCGTCTCTCCACCGGCAATCAGGACGACGGATCGGCCCCTGGGAGTAGACGCTTCCGCCTTGCGCAATTCCTCAACGAAAGCGCGTGCGCATTCGCGTGCCTCCCCCCGGAGAAATCCAGGAAGGATGCGAACGGTGTCCACTCCCTCGTTCTTCGCGGCATCGGCCGCTGTATCGATCGCGACCCGGTTCGAGCCGATGACGGCGAGGGAAACGCGCTCGAGCGCGGGGTCTCCCGGCTTCGGGGTTTCCGTGATCGTCCCTGAAACCCCCGCCTCGATGTGCTCCCTTACGGCATCTGGAATCGCATCGTACAGCTTTCGTTCGAGGAGGACCTTCCGCGCGTCGCCATAGGTCGCCGGATCGGGGGAGAACGGGCCGGAGGCAATGACGGAAGGGTCGTCGCCGGGGACGTCGGACAACATGAGCGCCCATACCCGGGCGGGATGCGCGGCCTGCGCCATCCGGCCTCCCTTGACGCGGGAGAGATGTTTCCGGACCGTGTTGAACTCGGTGATGTCCGCTCCCGATCGAAGCAACAGCCGGAACACCGCCTCCTTGTCCGAGGAGGAGACTCCCTCGGGAGGAGCGGAGATCATCGCCGAGCCGCCGCCGGAGATCAGGGCGATCACCAGGTCGCTTCCCCTCGCCCGGGAAACCAATTTGAGCATCGCCTGTGCGGCCTCCCGGCTTCCCTCGTCGGGGAGAGGGTGCCCCGTTTCGATGAGCCGCACAGAGTCCAGGGACCCTCCCTCTCCCTTCGGTACCGCGATCACCCCCGCGGCGACCTTCCCCTCGAGCGCAGAAGCGGTTGCCCGTGTCATGGGGCGACCGGCCTTTCCGCCGCCTACGAGAAAAATCCGATCGACGGAGGTCCACGGGAGGGTCGAACGAGCGCCGCCGCCGGATAAGGAGATCCCTTCCTCGTCCCGGTGGAGCGCACCATGGACGAGGCGTGCGGGGTCCACGGAGGCGACCGCCGCGAGAAAGAGATTCGTCAAGAGCGGTTTGACCGGAACCTTCATGCCGTACTCCCATTCGACGAGTCGGGGTCTTGCACTAGTAGCCGACGTTCCCTTTCCGGGTGATCTGCAGATAATCGAGGGCTTCCGCCACGCCTCCTTTCGAACAGGGGATGCCGGCGAGGGCGAGACCCATTTCCACGCCGGAAAGGGTTCCGGCGAGCATGAGATCGTTGAAATCGCCAAGGTGGCCGATGCGGAACACCTTCCCCTTGACCTTTCCCAATCCCGTGCCCAGGGACATGTTGAAGTTTTTCAGGATCACTCCA
Source organism: Candidatus Deferrimicrobiaceae bacterium (assembly GCA_049688015.1). Classification (GTDB taxonomy): domain Bacteria; phylum Desulfobacterota; class Deferrimicrobia; order Deferrimicrobiales; family Deferrimicrobiaceae; genus CSP1-8. The sequence goes on from JBAVJZ010000116.1 coordinate 1,859, forward strand.
CGGAGATCGTCTGCGTCGTACCCTTCCGGCATCAGGACCGCAGTAAGGGAACTGCTGTATTCTTCGGGGTCGACACAGAGGAGTTCGAGTCCCCATGCCCGCACGGCCCGTCGTGTCGCCTCGGCGTGGCGGTCATGGCGGGCAAAGACGTTCTGCAGTCCCTCCTCTTCCAGCATCCGGATGGATTCCCGTAGGCCGTACAGCAGGTTCGTGGGAGGGGTGTAAGGGAAAAAGCCCGACTGATTGGCCGAAAGGATCGGCTCCCAGGCCCAGTAGGATTTCGTAAGCCTTGCGGATTTCGATGCCTGCCGGGCCTTTTCGCTGATGGCGTTCAGGCCGAGGCCAGGCGGCAGCATCAGCCCCTTTTGGGAGCATCCTACTGCCACGTCGACACCCCACTCGTCATGGCGATAATCGATGGATGCAAGGGAGGAAATCGTGTCGACCATCAGCAGAGCGGGATGCCCTGCACGATCGACGGCTTCTCGAATCCCGTGTATCCGGCTGGCAACGCCAGTGGAAGTTTCATTGTGGACGACCGCAACGGCCCGGATCGCGTGTTGTTCGTCTTCCGCGAGACTTTTCCCGATGACCGTTGCATCGACGCCGTGCCGCCAGTCCCCGGGAAGGAAGTCGACCTCCAGGCCGAGTTTGACCGCAAGGTTTCGCCACAATGTCGCGAAATGCCCGGTCTCCACCATCAGGATCCTGTCCCCCGGGGAGAGCGTATTGACGAGTGCGGCCTCCCAGGCGCCGGTGCCCGACGACGGGTAGACGATGACCGGTCCGGAGGTCTGGAAAATGCGCTTGAGACCATCGAGCACTTCGAGAGAGAGTCGGGAGAATTCGGGACTGCGATGGTCGATCGTCGGACGGCTCAAGGCACGCAGGACCCGGTCCGGAGCGTTCGTGGGCCCGGGAATTTGAAGAAAATGACGCCCACCGGGAAAAGCCATGTTCTCCCCTCATCTCGTAAGACCGATCGGTGTCGGATAATGTGTTGTGTGGTCCCCGAAATTACCCGATTCTGTAACACGACCTTGTTGATTTCACAATATCACTGTCGCTAAGTGCTTCCGTTCATAAATACGGTAAAAGAAATTTCCTTCCAGGGGAGGGAATCCGATATGCTTCTTCCTGGATCGAAGAGAAAAATCATGATATCCGGAAGGATTAACAAGGTGCGGAGGAGGGAATTATGAGACCCGTTATCCTGGTTACCCGCAAGTTGCCGGATGCCGTCGAGGAGCGTCTTCGACGGGACTACGACGCCCGGCTGAATCCCGAAGACGTTCTCTATTCCGGTGACGAGCTGATCGAACGGACGAAGGACGTCGACGCCATTCTTCCCTGCCACACGGAGAAATTCAGTGCGGAAGTGATCCACCGGTTGCCCGACCGCGTGCGCGCCATTGCGAATTTTTCCGTCGGCTACGACCACGTGGACGTACAGGCCGCCAAGGCCAGGGGGATCATCGTCACGAACACGCCCGAGGTGTTGTCCGACGCCACGGCGGAGCTGACCATGATGCTCATGCTGGGAGCGGCAAGGAGGGCAAGCGAGGGCGAACGGCTGGTCCGCACCCGTGCGTGGAAGGACTGGAGCCCCCGCTTCATGGTGGGCACCCAGGTGACGGGCAAGCGGCTCGGGATTCTCGGATTCGGGCGGATCGGACAGGTCGTCGCCCGGCGAGCCCGGGGATTCGACATGGAGATTCACTATCACGACGTGCGGAAGATGCCGCGGGAGATAGAAAAAGGGGCGATCTTTCATTCGACTCCCGAAGAGTTGATGCCGCATTGCGATTTTCTGACGCTCCACTGCGTGTCCACCCCGGAAACCCTCCGGTTGCTCAACGCAAGGCGCATCGCACTCCTGCCGGACGGGGCGATCGTCATCAACGCGAGCCGCGGCGCGGTGGTCGACGATGAAGCGCTGATCGGGGCGCTGAAGTCCGGGAAGCTTATGGCAGCCGGCCTGGACGTCTACACGAACGAACCGGACATCCATCCGGAGTACCGGGAGTTGCCCAACGTGTTCCTGATGCCGCACATCGCCAGCGCCACGAAGGAAACGAGGGACGCGATGGGGTTCCGGGCGCTCGACAATCTGGACGCCATCTTCGCCGGGCGGGAACCCCGCGATCGCGTGGCATGAGAACTTCCGTTATCGGAAGGATCCCCTGGGCCGCGGGACGATTCCCGACGGGATGGTTGTGCGAAAGGATGCCGGCGGGCGATTCCCCTGCCCGGGGAGGGGTCATTTGCCGGGTGGTGGAGTGTTGTTTCCCCTTATCGATTCGTAAAAGTCGTACACCAGCATGATGACGGCTGCGACGATGATGATCCAGAGCGGAATGGATTTTATCCGGATGGCGTAATACAGATAGAACACAACCGCCATTGCCACCGCGATCGCTCCCGTGATGATGTTAGACATGGTGCCACTGCCTCCTTTCCAGCCCCCGCTCATTGCCGTTCGTCAATTCCTGTCCCTCTTCGGCTTCCGAGTCTTCTTGCGCGCAGGATGTGGATCGCAGACGAGATTCACAAGCCAGCGGGCCGTTCGCAAAAGCCGCGCGTCGTCGCCTTTCCCCCCTACCAGCTGTACACCCATCGGCATGCCGTGGGAACCCTGCATCAAAGGAAGCGTGATCGCGGGCATCCCGCAGAGGGTCCACAGGGTGCAGAAGACAGGACTTCCCGTCGATTCCAGCCCGACGGGAGCCTCGCCGGTGGCGGCGGGCGTGATGATGGCGTCATGCCACTCGAAGACTTTGTCGAATTCGTGGAGGAAGGCTGGTACCTGGCCAAGCGCGTTGTTGTAATCCACGGCCAGCACTTTCTGCCCACGCTCGATCATCTCCCGCAGGATGGGACTCAGGCGTTCCACGCCGCGCGCATATTCCTGCTCGAAGCTTCTGGCGAGGTCCGCCTCCATGATCGTGCGATGCAAAGGGACCGCGTCCTGGAACATATCTGGAAGTTCGAAATCCCTGGCGTACTCCCCTAGGTGCGCGACCAGCTCCGCAAACGCCTCTTTCGTTTCTTCGTCGGCCTGGTCCCATACCGGCGTCTTGACGAAGGCCAGGCGCGGGCTGACCGGGGGCTCTTCGGCCGTCGTCTTGCGCAGCGTGGGACGCGCCCGCGGTTGCGTGTCGGGATCGCGGTCGTCGTAGGCCATCATCTGCTCCGCGATCAGCGCCGCATCCTCGATGGTCCGCGCAAATACCCCGACCTGGTCCAGGGGGCGCGACTGCTGGAGCAAAAGATGCCGGGAGATCAGGCCGTGGCTCGGTTTGTAGCCGTAGACCCCGCAGTAGGAAGCCGGACGGATGATGGATCCGTTGGACTGGGTACCGATGGCAAGAGGAGCCATGAACGCCGCCACCGCCGCGGCGGAGCCGCTCGAGGACCCGCCGGGGGTGCGCTCGGGGTCATGGGGATTGCGGGTCTTGCCCGGCGAGAAGACCGCCAGCTCGGTGGTGACGGTCTTTCCCAAAATGATCGCCCCCGCCTCGCGGAGCAGGGCGACCGCGGTGGCATCGTCCTTCGGCTGGCGGCCGGCGTGCAGGACCGTGCCATCCTCGGTCGGCATGTCCTTCGTGTCGAAGATATCCTTGACCCCCACCGGCACGCCGTGGAGCGGGCCGAGAGCCCTGCCTTCACGCCGCGCCAGGTCCGCTTCGCGCGCCCGGGTAAGGGCATGGCCTGGGTCCAGGTGGGCCCAGGCGCCGATCCGGTCCTCCTGCGCCGCGATGCGATCGAGGCAGGCGCTCACCAGCTCTTCGGAGGTGATCCGGCCGGCGCATATCGCCTCCGACGCCTCGACGGCGCTGAGGAGAGTCGGATCCATCTCGGTTTTCAGACGGGACATGGGGGTCGCTCGTCCTTACTTGATAACGCCGTACACGACGTCTGGAAATTACGTTACGATGACCGGGAAAACGTAGACGACGACCATGCAGAGCAGGACCATCGCCAGGAACGGCAACGCCCCCTTGAAGATCGTCGTCAGCTGGATGTGCGGCGGCGCGATCCCCTTGAGGTAATAGCACGACATCGCCATCGGCGGCGTCAGGAACGAGGTCTGCAGGTTGAGCGCCACGAGGATCCCGAAGAAGAGCGGGTCGACCTTGAAGTGGTCCAGCAGCGGCAGAAAGATCGGCACGAAGATGATGATGATCTCGCTCCATTCCAGCGGCCATCCCAGAAGGAAGATGATGAACTGCGTCAAGATCAGGAACAGGATGGGCGAAATATGCAGGTGCTGCACGAACTCCCTGATCATCTCGTGGCCGCCGAGGTAGGAAAACACCGAGGAGAAGGTCCAGGAGCCGACGAACAGCCAGCACACCATGGCCGAGGTTTTCGTCGTCAGGTAGACCGATTGCTTCAGGCGTTCCCACGAGAGTTCGCGATAGGCCGCGGCAAGAGCGATGGCGCCGACCGCGCCCACCGCAGCAGCCTCCGAAGGCGTCGCCAGCCCGAAGACGATGGACCCGAGCACCGCCAGGATCAGGACGGCCAGCGGCAAGACGCCGGTCACCAGCCTGATCCACAGCTCCCTTCGCGGGATATCCCACTCCTCCTTCGGCGGCTTCGGGGCCAGTTTGGGGTTGAGGATTACCCGCGTGACCACGTAGACGATATAGAAGCTGGCCAGCAGGAATCCGGGGAGGAATGCCGCGGCGTACAGCCGCACCACGGAGACGCCGGAGATCGCCCCGTACACGATCAGCAGGATGCTCGGCGGGATCATGATGCCGAGACAGCCGCCGGCACAGATGACGCCGGCGGACAGCGTCTCGTCGTAGCCGGCTTTCAGCAGGGCCGGGAAGGCCAGGAGACCCATCAGCGTCACCACGGCGCCGACGATGCCGACGGCGGTGGCGAAGACCGCGCAGGTGATCAGCGCCGCCACGGCCATGGCGCCGGGCACCTTGCGGGCCGCGATATTCAAGGTGAAAAACAGCCGCTCCACGACGTTCGAGCGCTCGATGATGTAGCCCATGAACAGAAACAGCGGCACCGCGGTCAGCACGTCGTTGATCATGACGGAATACGTCTGGTTTACCAGAAGGTCGAAGATCTGGTTCTGGAAGATGTGGCTCATCTGGTCGGGTGTGGCGTAGGCGTAATAGCCGAAGCCCACGCCCATCGCGACCAGCGTGAAGCAGATGGGAAAGCCCAGGAGGATCGTGAAGATGAACGATCCCATCATCAGCATGGCGACCTGGGGATCGGTCATTTCGGGCCCTCATTTCCCTCGCCGTCATGCTGAGCGGCTTTTTGCGCTTCCCGTTCCTCTTCCTCTTTCCGCATCTGGGCTTCCATTTCCTCCTTGTGTTTCCGGATGAGCTCTACTTCCAGTTCCTCCACATCCTTCAGGCGCTGCGGCCACTCCCCGGTCCGCAGGCACTGGATGCAGCGGATGGTTTCCGCGATCCCCTGCAGCACCAGCAAAAACGCGGCCAGGGGAAGAATGGTTTTCAGGGGAGAGACCGGCACCCCCGCGGGACTGTTGATGCTCACCTCCCCCCGCGGTCCGGTGATTCCATAGGGCATGTAGTGCCAGGATTCGTTCGCGTAGACGATCCCGGCGTAGACCAGGGCCAGGATTCCGGGGAAGAAAAAGACGATGTACAGCACCAGCTCGATCGCCGCCTGTACGCGCGGGGGCCAGAGCCGATAGACGAAGTCGCCGCGCACATGGGCCTTTTGGGAGAGGGCATAGGCACCCGCCATCATGAACATGGTTCCGTACATGATGTAGCTCAGGTCGAAAGCCCACGAGGTGGGATTCCGCAGCACGTAGCGGACGAACACCTCGTAACTGGTGCCGAAGGCAAGAATCAGGATACACCAGGCGAAGGCCTTTCCCGTCCATTGGCTCAAGCGGTCGATGAAAAAAAGGACTCGCTCCATGGTTT
>JBAVJZ010000117.1:0-8665 GCA_049688015.1 Candidatus Deferrimicrobiaceae bacterium
GTCGAGTACAGCAGCCTGAAGCTGGACCTGTACCGGCGGGACTTCACGATCAACACACTGGCCGTGCGGCTGAACCCTGGCGGGTTCGGCGAGATGATCGATTTCTTCGGGGGCCAGCGCGACATCAAGGAAAGGGTGCTGCGCATCCTCCACTCCCTGTCCTTCATCGAGGACCCCTCCCGGATTCTTCGCGCCACGAGATTCGAGCGGCGCTTCGGCTTCGCGATCGGCCGGCACACCCAGAATCTCATCCGCAATGCGGTCCGGCTCGACATGATCGCGCGGCTGCCCAAGCCCCGGCTGTGCAGCGAGGTGGAGCTGATCCTCAAGGAAGAGGAGCCCATCGGGATCCTGAAGCGGCTTGCCACCTTCGGCATCGGCCCCTCCCTCCACCCGAAGATTACCCTCGACAAGGACCAGATCGCCCTGCTGGAGGACACCTCCGAGATCCTCGTGTGGTTTTCCCTTCTCTTCCTGGAGGAGAAGGTGGAACGGTGGGCGGTCCTGTTCCTGTCACTTTTGAATCCCCTGTCCCCCGAGGAGGCGAAACAATTCGCCGATGAATCAGGTTTGGGGCGGAAGCTTCGGGGCATGATCCGCTTCGCCAAGAACGAGGCACCCGGCATCACACACAGGCTTCTGTCCGCCCGGGTCGTCTCGAGGAAGTTTATCTACGACTGTCTGAACCCGCTGCCGAATGAGGTAATCCTTTACCTTATGGCAAAGGCGAAACATAACGATATTAAAAGATATATCTCTCTCTATTTCACCCAGCTCAAGTACGTGCGGCCGCTTCTTACGGGGAAGGACCTCAAGGAACTGGGATATCCGCCCGGTCCCCTTTACAAGCAGGTCATGGACGAGATCCTCGAACGAAAATTCGTGGGGGAACTCCTTACGAAGGCCGACGAGATGTCGTTCGTACTCATGCGATTCCCCAAGCCGTGACTTCCCCGCAATCGGCCGAAGGCACCCCGTTCGAACGCCCGATCTGGTAAGATACACTTTTTAGGAGGAGAGAGGTTTCCCGTTGCACGATTTTGCTTCGTTTCTGCACAAGCTATCCGTCGAGGCGCTTCCGCTAGTGATCGCCATCACCTTTCACGAGGCGGCGCACGGGTATGTGGCATTTAAAAAAGGGGACCCGACCGCGAAGATGCTCGGCCGGGTAACGCTCAACCCTCTGGCGCACATCGACCCGATAGGGACGATCCTGTTGCCCGGGTTCCTCATCCTCACCCGGAGCCCGTTCCTGTTCGGATGGGCCAAGCCGGTCCCGGTGAACTTCCGGCTCCTCAGGGACCAGAAGCGCGATCCGATCTACGTCGCCTCCGCAGGGGTGGTAACGAACCTGGTGCTGGCCGCGGTCTCGGGTGTGATCTTCCGATTGATCGGGTTCTTCGACCCCTTCGCCATCCAGAAAGCGTTCTACCATGGGCTGTCGGCCCAGCCGGACGGTTCCCTCCAGATGGTCTTGATCCCCGTGTCGCTGATGTGCGTGGCGTCGATCAAGTGGAACGTGCTCCTGGCGATATTCAATCTGATCCCCATCCCCCCCCTGGACGGGGGGAGGATCGCGGTGGGACTGCTTCCCTACGGTCCCTCCCAGGCGCTTGCCTCGGTGGAGCGGTACGGGATTTTCATCGTCATCGCCCTGTTCATGTTCGACCCGTTTGGTATAATCCGGGGAATCATCTATCCTGTGATGAACCTGCTTTTCTCCATCTTTCTGGGTAGATTACCGTAAAGGGGGATTTTTCGTGCGCAAGCGGGTACTAAGCGGCATGCGGCCGAGCGGTAAGTTGCACCTCGGGCACTATCTCGGTGTGCTCGTGAACTGGAAGAACCTCCAGCAGGAGAACGACTGCTTCTACTTCGTCGCCGACTGGCATGCGCTCACGACCGAGTACGAGCGCACGGAGATCATCGGCGAGAGCATCGACGATATGATCATCGACTGGTTGGCGTCGGGGATCGACCCGAAACGGTCGACGATCTTCATCCAGAGCCATGTGCCGGAGCACGCCGAGCTGCACCTTCTGCTCTCCATGATTACCCCGTTGTCGTGGCTGGAGCGCAACCCCACATACAAGGAGCAGTTGCGGGAGCAGGCCTCCCGCGATCTGCACACCTACGGATTTTTGGGGTACCCCGTCCTGCAGGCGGCGGACATCCTCATGTACGACGCGGCGCTCGTGCCCGTAGGGGTAGACCAGGTCCCGCACCTGGAACTGACGCGCGAGATCGCCCGGAGGTTCAATTTCCTCTACAAGGAGGTGTTCGCCATCCCGGAGGCGTTCCTCACCGAGACTCCCAAGCTGATGGGGACCGACAACCGGAAAATGAGCAAGTCGTACGGCAACGCGATCCTTTTGTCCGATACTGCCGAGGAAGTCTGGAGGAAGGTAAAGCCGATGGTGACCGATCCGGCGCGCGTCAGGCGAACCGACCCCGGGAATCCGGAAATCTGCAACGTTTTCTCCTACCACAAGATCTTCTCCCCGCCGGAGACGATCGGGAAGGTCGATGTGGGGTGCCGCACCGCCGGGATCGGCTGCATTGAGTGCAAGAAATGGATGAACGAGAACATGGAGACGGTATTGGGGCCCGTCCGTGAGCGCAGGAAGCAGATCGTGGACAGCGGCGTCGCGGTGCGGGATCTCCTTACGGAAGGAACGGAGCGGGCGCGTGAGGTGGCGGCGAGGAAGATGAAAGAGGTGCGTGAAGCTGTCGGACTATAACGGAAACGATAAAACGCGGGTTGCCGGCGCAGGCGGGACGGGAGACGAGTCCTCCCCGGCGAACGGCCAGGTCCCGGGGATCCGGCTCCAGCTCGAGGTCTTCGAAGGGCCGCTTGATCTCCTGCTTCATCTTGTCCGGGAGAACCGCCTCGACGTCTACGACATCCCTATCGCGAAGATCACGGAGCAGTATCTTGTCTACATCGACGTGATGAAGGCGCTCAACCTGGACATTGCGGGGGAGTTCCTGGTAATGGCGGCGACGCTTCTGTACATCAAGTCGCGGTCGCTGCTCCCCCGGCACGAGGACGAACTGGAGCCGGAGGAGGACCCGGAGGCGATGCGCGCCGAGCTCTCCCGCCGGCTGGTGGAGTACGAGCGGATCAAGGAGGCTGCGGCGCGTCTGGCCGATCGTCCGCTTCTGGGGCGCGACGTATTCGTCCGGGATTTCCTGGGCGAGGAACCCCTCGAAGGGGAGATGGCAATCACCGAACTGTCGCTTGCCGACCTGATCTCCGCTTTCAAGGACGTCCTGGAGAAGATGCCGAAGGGGGAGGGGGTCGATATCTTCGTGGACCGGCTCTCCATGGCAGACGCCATCGCCTTTCTTCTCGACCGGCTGAAAGAGGAGGGGGCGATCCGGTTCGACCAGCTTCTTCTGGAATTCACGACGAGGAACGAGATTCTCGCGTTCTTTCTTGGCATACTGGAACTGATCCGGATGAGGACGGTGAAGGCCTACCAGGCGACTCCGATGGGGCTGATCACCATCGTGCCCGCCGTCCGGGAAGGGGAAGATGGAACAGGACCCGAATACTCCGACGCGGGGTGAGGAGGCACCGGACAGCCCGGAGATGCCTGAACAAAGGGACATCTCCCGGTCGGTATCCGTCCTGGAATCCCTTCTGCTCGTTTCCTCGCAGCCGCTTCCGTTCGACAGGATCGGCCAGCTCCTCGGCGGTCTCTCGAAACAGGAGGTGCGCGAGGTGGTCCAGGCCGTGCAATCGAAGTATTCGGCGACCGGGTCGGGGATCCTCGTCGAGGAGGTGGCAAAGGGCCTCCAGCTCCGCACGAACCCCGCCAACCAGGAGTTCGTCCGCAAGCTCTTCGAGACGAAACCGCAACGGTTTTCCCGGCCTTCCCTGGAGACGCTCGCTGTGGTCGCCTACCGCCAGCCGGTGACCCGCCAGGAAATCGAGCAGGTACGGGGCGTGGACTGCGCCGCCTCGCTAAAAACCCTCATGGAACGTCGGCTGGTCAAGGTGGTGGGGAAAAAGGACGTGCCGGGCCGGCCGTTCCTTTTCGGAACGACACGCGAGTTTCTCGAGGTCTTCTCGCTCGGGAGCCTCTCCGAGCTCCCCTCCATGCATGACATCGAGGACTTCCTCGCGGCCAAGACGGGCACGCCGGTGCCCCTTGCCCCTGGTGCGCCGCAGCTCTTCGCGGCATTCGGCGGTCAGGCCGGGGACGGGGAAGAGCTCGCGGCCGGGCTGGAAGAGACCGGGCACGGAGACCTCTTCATGGCTACCCCGAGCGTTCTGCCGGAAGGCGTCTCCAACGACGTGCTGGTCGACGCCGCATCGAGGACGGAGGCGGACGATACCGAAATCAAGCCCCTGACACCTGCCGGCAAGGGATTTTCCAAGTTTGCCTCCTCGGGGGAGCACTTTTCCTCCGACCCCGCCGAGCCGCTGATTACCTCTCGTTCCGACCTGCCGAAGGTGGGAAACGACGAGGGGGATGACCAGACGGAAGATTAACCGGTAGAGGGATCGGCATGCTCACGGACAGGCTGAACCGCTATCTTTCCCGCGCCGCCGGGGTCTCCCGCCGCACCGCGGACGATATGATCCGCATGGGGAGAGTGACCGTAGGAAAAAAGCCGGTTCTCGACCCGGGGACCCTACTGGACCCCTCCCGTTGCGAAGTACGCATCGACGGCAATCTCATCCTCGTCGTACCGGAGGAAAAGATCTACCTGGTGGCGTACAAGCCCGACAGCGTCGTCACCACGATGAAGGACAAGGAGGGGAGGAAGACCGCCGGTTCGCTTGTCGGTGAGCTGTCCTCGCGCGTCTTTCCCGTGGGGCGGCTCGACTACCACACCACGGGGCTCCTCCTGTTCACCAACGACGGCGATTTCGCCTACCGGCTCACCCACCCCAAGTTCGGCATCGAGAAGACCTACATCGCCAAGGTGAACGGTATTCCTACGCAGGGTAAGCTGGGCGTCCTGCGACGGGGTCTGCCGATCGACGGCGTGATGACCAACCCCGCGAAGGTCAACTTTCTGGAGTCGCGGGACGGGAAGGCGTGGATCTCGATCCGGATCGCCGAGGGGCGGCACCACCAGGTCCGCAAGATGTTCGAATCGATCGGTCACCGGGTGATGAAACTTCGCAGGGTGGCGATCGGCCCGATGGAGCTGGTAAACCTGGAACCGGGGGATTGGCGCTACCTGACGGGGAAGGAAGTGCGCAGCCTGATCGCCTACGTCGAGCAGAAAGAGCGGGAGGCGGCGCGTGCGCCGAAACCGAAAAGGACCGCAATCGCCGCGACCCACAGGGAGCGCAAGGGGCCGCGGCAACCGAAACCGGAGTGGAAGCGCTCTCCGAAAGGAGTGCCAAAAGGACCGGGATCTCCGGGAGGGCCCAGGCCGGGGAAACGAAAGCGGACCCCGTCCCCGGACAGGAAAAAACCGGCAAACTAATCGGTTTTTCCGTTTTAAAACTTGACGCCCGCACGCTAAGGGTGTCTAATGAATTTTTTGTGGCGCGGGGTGGAGCAGTCAGGTAGCTCGTCGGGCTCATAACCCGAAGGTCACTGGTTCAAATCCAGTCCCCGCTACCAAAAAACCGAAGGGGAATCGCAGAGATGCGATTCCCCTTCTTTTCGTGTCTACACCGAGGTCAACCACTCATAACGATATTCATAACACCGAAATCGCTATCCCCGTCGTACATTCCCTCCCTGGCGATCACCAGGGCCCCCTTGAGGAAAGATCCCGCCCCAGCGAAAATACTTTCCTCGTCCCTGTGACTCATCTCTTCGCCCTCCATTCGATTAGAGGTTCACCCCGCCTTGCGCCGAGGGTCCCGGATGAAGCGGTCTACGCCTACCGGTCAAAACCACCACCGCACGCACGAAATCGTTCGTAGAAATTGGAGGTGGAGGCAAAACTGACCGTTGTTGGCCCACCCCGAAGGTTGGTCTCCTAACACGTCCAGGGAAAACCAACGATATCAACCGGATGCCACGGGCATTAACCAACTAACACCGGGCTTGTGTCTTTGCTGTTCCCACGAAATATCCGGGGCGGGAAAGATCCATGGGGGTTCAGCCGCCCACTTCGGAACCATGGCAATGTTGTTCGGAAGAAATAACCTCGAAAGAACAAGGTACGGGGTCACCGTGGTGTGGTGACCCCGTAGGAACTTGTTTCACCTAGGTATCCTCATGGTCGAGCCTCGAGGACCAGGTTGAACGGCGTTTCCGTGGCCCGGCGGAAGTGTTTGAAGCCCGCCTGGTAAAAGACCGTCGCAAGTCGTCCCTCACCGGCCTGAGCACCGAGAGCGGTTCCGCCATCCTCTGACAGCGAGTGGGCCAGGCAAAGCGTGGTGGATGCTGCGTAGTACAGGCGACCCACCGGGTTTAAGTTGTTCTCCACGCGGTCGTGGGCGAACGGTTCCACCAGCATCACTGTGCCGTCGTCGGTGAGAGCGTTTCTGGCGTGCTGCGCCGCCCCCACAGGGTCTCCCATGTCGTGCAGGCAGTCGAAGAAGGTAACCAGGTCGTACCCATCCACCGGGTAGTTTTTCGCGCCTGCTACCTCAAAACGAGTGCGGTTGTCCACGCCTGCCTTGTGCGCGTTTTCCCTGGCTGCCTTAACCGATTCTTCGTGGGTGTCGAAGCCATGGAAGTTCGAGTTCGGAAAAGCCTCAGCCATAATGACTGTCGAAAGACCGTGCCCGCAACCGACGTCGGCGACCGTGGCGCCGGTCGTAAGCTTCTCTACGACGCCATTCAGCGCGGGCAGCCAGTTCTGCACAAGTTGGGCACGGTATGCGTTGTTGTAGAACGCGGCGACTCCCTGGTAGAGACGCTCGTTGTGTTCGCCCCAGGGAACGCCCTTGCCGGTTCGAAATGTGGCGATTGCCTTCTCCTCGTCGAACCACATCGAGGAAGGAACATCCCACGCCGGCGGGATGTAGAAGGGGCTGTCCTCATCGGCAAGGACCTTCGCCTGCTCCGGCGTGAGCTCGTAGGTCTCGCTGGACGGGTGGTATACGACATATCCGCCTGCGGCCTGGCTGTTTAACCATTCGCGCACATACCGCTCTGCACACCCGGCACGTTTGGCGACCTCCCAGGAATTGAGCGGGCCGTTATGGGCCAGCGCCTTGTACAGCCCCAGCTTCCGCCCCAGGCTGACCATCACGCCTCCATATCCGGCTGCGAGATCGCTCACCGCGCGCCCGACAAACTCTTTTAATTTTCTTTCATCGATCTGCATTTCGCCACCTCCTGTCATGGGGTTGTCGACTATTTACGTAGATGGTAACGGTTGTCATCAGGCCTCGTAAGAGCTAGACTGGCCAAAAGGGGGTCATTTATGCCACGAAAAGAGGGTATATCGACGGATGAGGGACAAATTCACGTCAGTCTTCTAGCGATCCCGGATGCGATGTTCTCGACGCTCAGCGGTCTTTACGACGTGTTTAACGTTTTCTCGCTCCTGGGAACGTTCGACGATGCCGTACCCATCTCAGCGCCTTTCCGGGCGGAGATCGTGGCGCCGGATCGAACGCCCATTATGACGGCAAGCGGGTTGCCCCTTACCGCCCACCGGTCGATCAACGAGATCAAGCACACGGACATCGTCATCCTGCCGTCGATGCTGGCCGAAGGCAGCGAGTGGATACCCGGCCGCTATCCGAAAACGGTCGAATGGCTGTCTGCCATGCACGCGGGGGGAGCATCGCTCTGCTCGGCGTGCTCGGGTGTGCTGATTCTCGCAGAGACCGGGCTGCTCGACGGGCGGGAAGCCACGATCCATTGGGCGTATGCACCGACATTCCGGCGCAACTTCCCGAAGGTCAAGTTGCGTCTCGAGGAGGTTCTCATCGCAACCGGCAGGCGTAAGGAGATTGTCATGTCTGGTGCGTCTGCCTCCTGGCATGACCTTGTGCTGTATCTAGTTGCGCGGCATGTCGGCCCAACGGCCGCGCAGGCGATCCGCAAGTTCATGTTGCTGCAGTGGCATGTCGACGGCCAGGCTCCCTATATAGCCTTTGCACCGCCGGTCGATCACGGGGACGCCGCCGTGCTCAAACTCCAACAATGGCTCAAGGGCAACCTAACCGTTGCAAGTCCGGTCGAGGAGATGGTGAAACTGTCAGGATTGCCCGAGCGGACGTTCAAGCGGCGATTCCAGAAGGCGACAGGGTATTCCCCGATCGCCTACATCCAGAACCTGCGCATCGAGGAGGCGAAGCGTCGCCTGGAACGGACGATTCATCCGATTGACGAAATCAGCTGGGCCGTCGGATACGAGGATCCTGCTTTCTTCCGGCGGCTTTTCAGGAGAGTCACGAGGCTGACCCCCGGTGATTACCGGAGGAAGTTCCGTATGCCGAAGTTGCCGGGGATAGGCAATACGGTTTCTTGACCCGCGTTGATGCAAAATGCTGTTTTCTCCACTGACCATCTTTCCCACAAGGACTATCCATTCGGATGCGCCCTTAACAGAAGCCGGATATAGCACTTGACTACGGAACAAATGTACGCTGACAAGGCAGGTGACATCCAAGTATTCCAGGAGGCGTTGGACCTTTATGGTTTACCTTCGGGCCCCCACCCCGAAGGTCTTCTGCTTCCTGAAGATCGGTATCCCTTTGACCGATAAGAGATTTTAGCGGCATTAC
>JBAVJZ010000118.1:0-15311 GCA_049688015.1 Candidatus Deferrimicrobiaceae bacterium
GCCCAGTTCCTCGGCCCGCCCCGCCCTCCACGCCCAGAGCTGCGGAGGGATGTAGTAGACCACGGGGATCCCGCCGGCATTCGCTTTTTTTCCTACCCGGAAATTGAACTCGGGGAAATCGACGAGGAGGAGCGCTCCTACGTCGGGGCTCTTCACCCTGCGAACCGCCCTGCGCAGCGCACGGGTGATCGCCGGAAGGTGGCGTATCACTTCGGTCATCCCGACTACGGAGATCTCCCCGTAATCTTGCAGGAGGCGCACCCCTTCGCCCGCCAGACGGGCGCCGCCGATCCCCTCCATCGGGGCCGCGGGAAATCGCTTGCGGAACGCGCGGGCGACGCGCACCGCGTACGTCTCCCCCGAGGGTTCCCCGCAGAGGATGAACAGGGTCTTGGCCGGCGGCTTCAACGACGTCTCATCTTCCGAAGGATACGGAAGGCAACCTCCAGCGCCGCTAGCCCGTCCTCCCCGGAAACGTGAGGCGCGCCTCCGGTCCGGGCACAATCGACGAAGGACCGGATCTCGTCCCGCAGGGCATCTCCCTTTTCCGTTTCAAGCACTTCGCCGGTGATTTCCGGCAGACCCCCCGGCCCTGTCGGAAAGATCCGCCGGTAGATCTGGATCTGGTTCTCGACGAAGTCCATCGACACATAGGCATCTTCCTGGAAGATCCGGATCTTGCGCTGCTTTCGCATTGACACCCGGCTTGCCGTCACGTTGGCCACGCATCCGTTGGCAAAGGTGAGCCGGGCGTTCGCGATGTCGACGTTGGAGGAGATAACCGGCACCCCGACGGCACTGATCCGGGCCACGGGCGACCGCACGAAGGAGAGGAGGAGATCGATGTCGTGGATCATCAGGTCGAGGACCACGTCCACGTCCGTGCCCCGTCCCCCGAACATGCCGAGTCTGTGGCACTCGATGAACCGGGGCTCCTTCAATACGGAGGTTGCGGAGATAACCGCGGAGTTGAATCGCTCCAGATGCCCGATCTGGAATACGAGGCCCCGCCCGGCGGCCTCCCGCACCAGAGTCCGCCCCTCACGGACGGACGCCGCGATCGGCTTCTCGAGGAGGACGTGAACCCCTGCCCGTATCGCTTCCCGGGCCACCCGGAAATGGGCGGTCGTGGGCACCGCGATGGATACCGCGTCGACTTCCCGCAGAAGATTCCGGGTATTCTCGAAAAAGGAGGTTCCGAACTCCTCCGCGACCGCCTTCCCCCTCTCCCGATCAGCGTCGCAGACCCCGGAGAACACGACATCGTTTAACGACGCGATCTTCTGGGCGTGCAGTCTTCCGAGGTACCCGACACCAATGACGCCCGCGCGGAGCATGCGCTACCTTTGCACCCCTCGCTTGCTGGACCTGACGAATTCGAGGAGATTCCGGACCTCGGGGAGAGATTCCGTCTCCGTCTCCGCCCGCGTGAGCGCCTCCCGCATAGGCAGACCCGAACGGAACAGGATCCGGTACGCTTTTTTGAGTTCCGCGATCGTCTGCTCCGAAAACCGGTTCCTTTTCAAGCCGATGAGGTTCAGTCCGAACAATCCGCTCCCCTTCTTCCCGCGCGCCACGACCGCCGTCACGTAGGGCGGGATGTCGAGAGGAATTCCGGAAAGCGCCCCGATGATCGCATACGAGCCGATACGAACGAACTGGTGGACTCCGACAAGGCCGCCGATGATCGCACCCTCGCCGACATCGACATGCCCGCCCAGCGTCGCCGCGTTGGCCATGATCACCCTGTCGCGGACGTGGCAATCGTGCGCGACGTGGCAATAGGCCATGAGGAGCACACCGTTTCCGACCCGGGTCGTACCCCCGCCGGTGACGGTTCCCCGGTTCACCGTGACGTACTCCCGGATGGTGCACCCCTCGCCGATTTCCACCCAGGTCTCCTCCCCCCGGAACTTGAGATCCTGGGGCGGGGCGCCTACCGAAGCGAAGGAGAAAATGCGGGTTCCGCCCCCGATCCTGGCGTGGGATTCGACGATCGCGTGCGCACCGATCCGGCACCCGTCCCCCAACGTTACCTGTGGCCCGACAATGGCGTATGCTCCCACATCCACGCTTTCCCCGAGGGTGGCGCCGGGATCGATGATCGCCGTAGGATGAATCATCGCAGCGCCCCTTCGTTTCCTTTCTCCCACTGCTGATCCCCCAGGGAGGCCGTAAGGTCGGCCTTTGCGGCAAGGACGCCGTCCACGGTCGCCTGCCCGTGCATCTTCCAGACCGGGCCCTTGTGGGCGATGACCGTACACTCGAGCCGGAGCTGGTCCCCCGGCATGACAGGCCGGCGAAATTTGCAATTGTCGATGCCGGCAAAGTAGGCGATTTTCTCCTCGCTCCCCATCGCCTTGAGGGCAAGGAATCCTCCCACCTGCGCCAATGCCTCGATGATGAGCACTCCGGGCATGATGGGGTAGCCGGGGAAGTGCCCCGTGAAGAAGGGTTCGTTGATCGTGACGTTCTTGAGTCCGACAATACGCCGGCCCGGCTCTATTTCCACGACCCGGTCCAGTAGCAGGAAAGGGTACCTGTGCGGCAGCAATCTCATGATTTCCTGCGCATTGAACATGTCACTTCCCCCTCCTCGTTTTTTTACCTTCCTCGAGCCGTTTCACGCGGCGGAAAAGCTCCGGCAACTTGGGCAGCAGGATCGCCATCCGGAGCCAGGTGGGATGCGGCATCGCCGGTATTCCGGACCATACCCGGGAGACCGAGGCGCGCAGGGAATCGGGAACACCGCACTTCGCCCCCAGCATCGTGCCGTCATCCACTTCGAGGTGGCCGGCGAGCCCCGCCTGTCCGCCGATCATGACGCGGCTGCCGATCCGCGTGCTCCCGGAGATTCCGGCCTGCGCAGCGATTGCCGTGCCGCTGCCGATAACCACGTTATGCCCAACCTGGATGAGGTTGTCCAGTTTTGCCCCCCGACAGACCCGGGTGACGCCCAGCGTCGCCCTGTCGATGGTGGTGTTCGCCCCGATCTCCACGTCGTCCTCGATCTCGACGGTTCCCACCTGGGGGATCTTCCGGAACCCATCGGCCGTCGGGGCGAATCCAAATCCGTCGCTTCCGATGACGCACCCCGCGTGAAGGATCACGCGGGCCCCCACCTTGACGCTGTGGTACAGCACGACGTTGGGATACACAATGCAGTCCGGCCCGATGCGCACCATTTCCCCCACGCAGACGCCGGGAAACAGGACGGTGCGGTCACCCACCTCGGCGCCTTCCCCGATGGCAACGAAAGACGATACGGTTACGTCTGTCCCGAGGCGGGAGGACGGGTCGACGACTGCCCTGTCCGATATGCCGGGGACAGGACGCACCGGAGGATGGAACGCCTCGATGGCGCAAGCGAAGGCATGGTACGGGTTGTCGGAAACAAGGAACGCCGCCCGCGACTCGGGAACGGGTTCCCTCGCGATGATCGCCGAGGCGTTCGAATCCCTGGCGAAGCCCAGGTACTTCGGGTTAGCGAGAAATGTCACATGCCCCGGCCCCGCCTCCTCGATCGGGGCGATGCCGGAAACCACGGCATCCCCCCCCCCGACGACCTCCGCACCGATCCGGGCCGCAAGGTCGGAAAGGCGGAACTCATTTCCCACCAGGCTTCTCCTTGTTCACCAGTGCCAGAACCTTGGCGGTGATATCCAGCGAAGGGTCGAAGTGTACGACCCCGCTGCTTCTCTCGAGCAGGAGGTCGATCTTCTCTTCCTGCACGATCTTGTCCACCTGCCCCTCTACGATCTTGAGGACATCGCGGGTCAAGTCCCGCTGGCGGCGCTGCATCTCGTTCTCCGAATCCTGGGAGACCTTGCGTAGTTCCGCGACCTTCGTGGCGAGGGCCTGTTCTTTGGCTTTCAGTTTCTCCTTGCCCAGGAGGATCTTCTGCTTGTCGATCTCCTCCTTCATCTTTTTCGCTTCCTCGGTCAACGCATCGACCTTTTTCTTCAGCTCCTCGTACCGGTCCTCCATCTTCTTTCTCGCGATCTTTCCGGCTTCGGACTCGTTCAGGACCTTGTTGACGTCGATCACGGCTATCTTGAGCCCCTGCGCAATTGCCGGCCCCGCGGCCAGAATGACCGCCGCAACCATCGCCGCGATGATTCCTTTATACCTCTTTTGCATCGTCGTACCTCCTGGTTAAAATGCCGTTCCGATCGTGAACTCCATCACGAGCTTCTCTTCGCCCGGTTCGGGATTCAGGGGCCACCCCCATTCGATCCGCAGGGGCCCCATCGGGGAGTACCAGCGAATGCCCATCCCTGCAGCATACCGGATGGGAGGTCCGTCCCACGGCTTCATATCCCACGGCCACTGCCCCTGTCCCCAGGTATTGCCCATGTCGAAAAAAAAGACCCCCTTCAACCCGAACTCTCCGAAGATGGGGAAAATGTATTCCACGTTCACCACCAGTTCCTTGTTTCCGCCGATCTCTTCATCGGTATTCGGATCTACCGGGGATATGGTCCGGGCTTTGTAGCCCCGGATGTTGTAAGGTCCCCCCAGGAAGAACCGTTCGTAGAGCGGGACCGTCCCTCCCACCGTACTGATCGTGTGCCCCCACAGAAAGTTCCCGGAAATGATGTTCGTTTTTGTGACGGGGAAAAACGCCTTCGTGTTCAGGAAGTATTTCACGAAGTCCGAGTCGCCGCCCAGGGGTTCCCCTGCGTATTCCACCGTCACGGATTGTACGGTTCCCCGCGAAGGGTCGATATACTTGTCCGTGGTGTTCTTCGTCAGGTTGAGCGTGACGCTCCGAGTCTGCTGCTTCCCCATGGCAAACTCTTCCTGCAGGATCGGGGAGACGGCATCCTCGCGGTCGAGGATCTCCACTTCGTCGAGCCGAAAGGACAGGCTGGCGGTTGTGTCCCGGTTTAACGAATACCCGAAGCCGACCTTCCCACCGGTGGACTTCCGCTCGAAATCGGTGTAATTCGTCTTCAATTTGTAGGCGCTCAGAAGCAGGCTGAAGTCGGAATCGAGAAAGTAGGGATCCCGGAAGTCCAGGCTGAACAACGTCCTCCGGGACCCGAACTGGGAGTTGAGGGAGGCTTTCCATCCCCTTCCAAGGAGGTTGTTCTCGGTCAACTGGACCACTCCGAAGACCTTGTCGATGGTGCTGAACCCCAATCCTCCCGACAGGGTTCCGGTCGGCCCCTCCTGCACCTCGACCTTGACGTCCATTTCCCTAGGCACCTTCGAGGGCTCTGTGCTGATCTTGACGTCCTTGAAATAGGAGAGGCGGGTGAGGTTTTCCTTGCTTTTTTTTAGCCCGGTAGCAGTGTACGTCATACCGTCGGCCACGTCGAGATTGCGCCGGATCACTCTGTCGAGCGTCTTGGTGTTTCCGACCACCTCCACCTTCCCGAAGCGGAACTTGTCCCCCTTCTCCGCCTTGTACATCACGTCGGCCAGGGGATATTCCTTCCGCTTCTCCACAAGGGGGGAGACGATCGCGAGTGCGTACCCCTTGTCGTTCATGGCCGTGGTCAGGGAAAGGATGTCCGAGAGAAGAGTCTCCCGGCTGAACACGTCGCCTTCCTTGAGCTTCACGGCCTTTCGTTGCCCCTCCTCGGACAGACCGGATTCCCCGGAGAAGCGGACCTTACCCACGCGGTACTGCCGCCCCTCGAACACGTGGATCGTCACCACCAGTCCCTTCGGCCCCCTTCCGATCTCGGGATCGGAGACCTTGGAGTCCATGAACCCGTTGTCCTGATACAGCGCCTCGATCCGCCGGACATCATTCTCGAGAACATCCTTCTTGAAGGTCCCCGAGTCGGTGATGAACGAAAAAAAACCTTTCGTTTTCGTTTCCATCTGCTTAAGGATATTCTTCTCCTCCATAAACTGGTTCCCGGTGATACGGATCTTCTCGATCGTGAGTTTTTCCCCTTCCGACACGCGGAAGGAGACACGGATGGAGCCGTCCGCCTCCTCCTGTACGGAGGGAACGACGGTCGCGTCGTAATATCCCCTGTTCTGGCAGACTTCCACCAATTTGCGCGCCGATTCCTTGACTTTGTCCTCCTGGAAGAGGCTGCGCTCCTTGATGGTGAGCGCCTCCTTGAGGTCGGAAGTATCCACTTCCTTGTTCCCCTCGATTACGATCGAAGAGACGATCGGCTTCTCGACAACGAGCACAACGAGCCGAAGACCGCCGGGTTCATTTTCCGCGTCGATTTTCACGTCGGAGAAATACCCCATGCGATAGATCGCCTTCACGTCTGCCCGGATCTTCGCGGGATCGAACTCCCCTCCCACGCGGGATTCCATGACACGAAGAATCGTGTCGGGCCCGACCCGGTTCGCCCCTTCCACCCGGATTCCCAGAATGGGAAAGCCGGCTGCACTGGCGCGCTGGAGAAAGACCGCCGAGATCGCCAGAAGGACCGCGACACCCAAAGCCGTCACCCGCAGGTCGGTCACCGAACGATCACCCCGTCGTCGATCTTCAGAACCCGGTGCATTTTCCCGGCCAACTCCTCGTTGTGGGTGACGACCACCAGGGAGAGCCCCCTGCGCCGGTTCAACTCCCCGAGAAGTTCGGCAACGCCTCCTGCGGTTTCCTTGTCCAGGTTTCCGGTGGGTTCGTCGGCCAGGAGGATTTCCGGACCCATTGCCAACGCCCGGCAGATGGCAACTCTCTGCAGTTCCCCCCCGGATAGCTCCCCTATGCGGTGGGTAGTCCGGTCGGAAAGCCCGACTTCGGAAAGGAGGTCCTCCGCCCTCTTCCCGGCCTCTTCTCGGGTCATCCCGGCGATCAGGCAGGGAAGCATCACGTTCTCCCGTGCATCAAACTCGGGCAGCAGGTGATGGAACTGGAAAACGAAACCCACGGTCCGGTTCCGGAATTCAGCAAGTTTCCCCTCGGGCAAAGACGTCACGTCCCGCCCATCGTAGAGCACGCTTCCCGAGGTCGCCCGGTCGAGGGTTCCCACGATCTGTAGAAGGGTTGTCTTGCCGACACCCGATACCCCGACCACGCCGAGCATCTCTCCCCGGTCGAGTGTGAAGGAGATCCCCTTCAGGACCTCGATTGCACCGCCCCTTTTCGGGAACTCCTTGCGAAGATTCTCGACGCGGAGAAACCCGGTGCTATTCATACCGGATCGCCTCCGCGGGATCGATAAGGGAGGCCTGCCTCGACGGGTACAGGGTAGCGAGAAAACAGATCAGGATCGAGCTTGCTCCGACGAGGATCAGGATCCCCGGGGATAGATCCACCGGCAGGGTGGAAATGTAGTACACGTCGCTCGGCAGCCGGATGAACTGATACCGGCGAAGGAGATAGCACAGAAGCGTACCCAGGATCGATCCCGCGACGGTTCCGGCCAGTCCGATCAGGAGTCCCTCGAGTGCGAAGATCTTGCGGACCATCTTGCGCGTTGCGCCCAACGTCATGAGAACGGCAATGTCCCTGGTCTTGTCCATGACGACCATGATGAGCGTGCTGATTATGTTGAATGCGGCGACCATCACGATCAGGACGAGGATGATGAACATGACCACCTTCTCCAGCTTCAACGCCGAGAACAGGTTCCGGTTGCTCTGCATCCAGTCCTTCGACCAGTAAGGATAACCGAGCGCCTCCCGGATTCGGGTCGCGATCCGTCCCGCCTGGTAGATGTCGTCGACCTTGACTTCGAGCCCGGTAGCCCGCCCTTCCATCCCCATGAGCCTGCCCGCCTCTTCCAGGGACACGTAGGCGAAGGAGGAGTCGTACTCGTACATGCCCGATTCGGAAAGACCCGCCACCCCGAAGCGTGCGATGCCCGGGAACGATCCCATCGGGGTGATGTTTCCCCCGGGTACCAGGATCTCCACGAGGTCTCCCGGCGAAACATCCAGGTTGGCGGCAAGCTCCTTCCCGAGGATGATCCCCGGCAGACCCGAAGGCATCTTTTTCGCGAGATCCTCAAGCTTCCCTTTCCGTATGTCCCGGGGAAGCCGCGTCACCTTCCCGATGGTGGGAATGTCCACGCCCCGCAGGATTGCCCCCGTGGACGCGGTGCCCGAGGAGATCATCACCTGGGAGAACAGGTACGGGCTCGCCGCGACGACTCCGTCCATCGCGTCGACCCGCCGGGTGAGAGCAAAGGGGTCCGGGATACTTCCCTCCAGGCTGGTCACGTGTACGTGCGCAGTGGCTCCGAGTATCCGGTCTTTCACCTCTCTCTCGAAACCGTTCATCACGGCAAGGACGATGATGAGGGCCATCACCCCGATCGCCACGCCCGAAACCGAGATCACGGTGATGATGGAGATGAAGGTCTGCTTCCGTTTGGCCAGGAGGTATTTCAGGCCGATGAAGTATTCGACCGGAAGGGTCACCCTGCGCTACCCTTCCTTCCGGAGCAGCGGGAACAGGATGACCTCCCGGATGGAAGGAGAATCGGTGAAAAGCATCACCAGGCGGTCGATCCCGATTCCCTCGCCCGCCGCCGGGGGCATCCCGTATTCGAGTGCGCGAAGGAAGTCCTCGTCCATCGCGTGCGCCTCCTCATCCCCTCTTTCACGGGCCTTTCGCTGCTCCTCGAACCGTCGCCTCTGCTCCCGGGGGTCGTTCAGCTCCGAAAACGCATTGGCGATCTCCCTCCCCCTGACGATCAGCTCGAACCGGTCCACGACCCCGGGGCGGGAGTCGGACGCACGGGACAGGGGCGACACCTCGATGGGGTACTCCGTGACGAAGGCGGGCCCTTTTATCTTCGGCTCGGCCACCTCCTCGTAGAGGGAGGCCAGAAGCGCGCCCGCGGGAATATTCTCTTCCACGGGAAGCCCCAGTCCCCGGGCCATCTCCCCGAGGAAGGCCGGGTTGGAAAGCCGTTCCTCCGCCACGTTCCCGTATCTTGCAACCGCTCCGGCGACCGTCATCCTTTCCCAGGGGGGGGCGAAGTCGATCGTCTCCCCCTGCACGGTCACGGTCGTCCTGCCGAAGAGGGAAAGCGCGAGGGAAGACAGCATTTCCTCCGTCAGTCCCATGAAATCTTCGTATGTCGCATACGCCTGGTAGAACTCGAGCATCGTGAACTCCGGGTTGTGCTGCGTGGAAATCCCCTCGTTCCGGAAGTTCCGGTTGATTTCGAAAACACGCTCAACCCCCCCCACGAGGAGACGCTTGAGATACAGCTCGGGGGCGATCCGCAGGAACAGTTCCATGTCCAGGGCATTGTGGTGCGTGACGAACGGGCGGGCGGCCGCTCCCCCCGCAATCGGCTGCATCATCGGGGTCTCCACCTCGAGGAAATCCCGCGATACCAGAAAATTCCGGAGAAACGAGATGATCTGGCTCCGGCGCCGGAAGAGATCCCGCACCCCTTCGTTCACGATCAGGTCGACGTACCTCTGCCGGTAGCGAGTTTCCACGTCCGAGAGACCGTGCCACTTTTCGGGAAGGGGCCTCAAAGACTTGGTAAGGAGACGGAGGCACTCCGCCTGTATGGTCAGCTCTCCCGTGCGCGTAAGAAAAAGAGGCCCTTCGACCCAGACGATGTCCCCGATGTCCATCGTTTCCCGGAACAGGGTGTATTCTTCCTCACCGATCCTGTCCCGCTTCAGGTACACCTGCAGCTTTCCCGCCCGGTCGGCGATCACAAGGAACGCCGCTTTCCCGAAGTTCCGCTCGGCAACGACCCGCCCGGCGATGTCGACCCGGATCTCCTCTTTCGCCAGATCTTTGCCTTCCGCGGCACGAATGGCGTCTGCCGTCGTCCCGCCCACCTGCTGGTCATTCGTATAAGGATTCCTGCCCCGCCGCCGGACCTCGTCCGCTTTCCGCATCCGTTCCCTGACGAGGTCGTTCCATTCTTCCGTCACGCGGGCCTCCTCCGTTGCTTTTTCGCCGGATTCCCGGGGACCTGCCGTCCCTTCCCGGCGCGCTGTCGCGCGAATTCCGGTTACGCGGAGCGCTGCTCGCCCTGCGCACCCGCCGCAAGAAGATATTTCCGGATGAATGCGATGATATCGCCGTCCAGGACGGCGTCCACGTTTCCTGTTTCGTGCCCGGTCCGGTGGTCCTTCACCATGCGGTAGGGGGCGAGGACGTAGGACCGGATCTGGGATCCCCAGGCGATGTCCTTTTTCGATTTGTGCGCCTCCGCTGCCTTTTCCGCCCGTTGGCGCATTTCGAGCTCGTACAGTTTCGAGCGGAGGATCTTCATCGCCATCGCGCGGTTCTTGTGCTGCGACCGTTCCTGTTGGCAGAGCACCGTAACCCCGGTCGGCTCGTGGGTGATCCGGACCGCGGACTCGACCTTGTTGACGTGCTGGCCCCCGGCCCCGCTCGAGCGAAGAGTGTCGATTCTCAGGTCCGACTCGTTGATCTGGATCTGCACGTCGTCGTCGATTTCGGGCGATACGAAAACGGACGCAAACGACGTGTGCCGTCTCTTGTTTGCATCGAACGGGGATATTCGCACGAGCCGGTGTACACCGCTTTCCGCTTTCAGGTAGCCGTACGGATGAATCCCCGACACGAGCAATGTTACGCTCTTGATCCCCGCGTCTTCCCCCGGCTGTCGCTCGATGACCTCGGCGTCGAACCCGTTCCTGTCGACAAAATGGGTGTACATCCGGAGAAGCATTTCCGCCCAGTCCTGGGATTCCGTTCCTCCGGCGCCGGCGTGAATCGTTACGATGGCGTTCCTGTCGTCGTTCTCCCCCCCGAGCATCCGTTCCATCTCCATTTCGTCGAGGCGTACCGAAAGGGAATCGGTTTCCTGCTCGATCTCGGCGGCGAGGGAAGGATCCTGCGTCTCGTCGTAAAGCTCGAGGTACGCGCGGAGATCGTCCAGGGATTTCGCGATGTCGGCCCATTTCGTCAGGACCGTCTCCAGCGCCTTGCACTCTTTCAGCAGCGATTCCGCCTTCTCGGGGGAATCCCACAACCCTTCCTTCGACGTTGCCGCCTCGAGTTCGGCCAGGCGTGCCTGTTTGCGTTCTACCTCAAAGATAGCCCCGAAGATCGTCGAAGCGGGATGCCATCGAGGCAGTTTTATCTGCCAGAATTCCTACGGCCATGGGTTCCTCTCCCGGGAATCATCAATAGTAAAAAAGTTATTATAGTACAAGATTTTGCGAATAAATCACCCGTTTTTGCATATAGCGTCTCTCCCCCGCGCGGATGGATCGATCCCATGAGGACCCCCCTGCGGGAGAGCCCCAGTTCCGCCACCACCTCTCCCCGTTCGTCTATGACGGCGCTGATCCCTGCGTTCGCCGCCCGCACCATCGGTCTTCGCAGTTCCACGGACCTCATCCTTGCCATGGCGAGATGCTGGTACGGAGCGACCGTGTCCCCGAACCAGGAATCGTTGGTGACGTTCACCAGCCACCTCGCGCCCTCGCGGACGCTTTCCCGGAGGATCCCCGGGAAGACCGCCTCGTAACAGACGGACGCCCCGACGGGTTCCCCCAGGACGACGAACAGCGCCGGGTCCTTCCCCGCGGAGAAGTCCTCCTCTCCCGCCGTCAACTTCCGGAGGAAGAAGAGGATGCTCCGGAGGGGGATATATTCCCCGAACGGAACGAGGTGTCTCTTGTCGTACCGCCCCTCCGCGATCCCCCTTTTCCCGAGAAGGAACACGCTGTTGTAGTATTTCCCCCCTTCAGACGGGTCGAACCAGGGGGCACCGAAGATGATCGGAACATGGTTCTCATACGCCACCGCATCCACCACGGCGCTCATTTCCGGTTCCCATCCGTAGAAGAACGGGGCAGCCGTCTCCGGCCATACGACGACCTCCGCTCCCTTCTCCGCCGCCTCCCGGGTCAGCGTTCCGTAGATATCGAGCGTACTCTTCTGGTGATCGGGATCCCACTTGACCGACTGGTCGATTCCCCCCTGTGCGATTCCCACCCGGACGGCTGGGCCGGGGTGTCCGCTCCGGTCCGACGGCGTTTTCGCGGCGCCGTATGCGAAGAGAATGCCGACGACGGCAGTCGCCCCGGTGATGGAAAAGAGTGCGCCCCTCCTGTTTCCATGAGCAATTCCTGCGCCAGCCATGTACAGACACACGTTCACGGTTGCCAGGAGAAATCCCAGTCCGAAAACCCCGGCCAGGTCGGCCGCCTGCCGCAGCAGGTATTGACCGGAGAGCCCATAGCCGAGAAGCATCCAGGGAAACCCCGTGAACAGGACGGACTTCCCGTATTCGACGCACACCCATGCCGCGGGGAACCCCCACAATCCTGCGATCCCGAACCGTCGCCGGAGACGGTGGGCGATCATCGCCGCGAGAGAGACGTAGACGCCGAGATAGGCCGATACCAGCAGGGCGGCAACGCTCCCCAGAAGCCATCCCAGGTTTCCCTGCACGGCCACCGTATAGGCGATCCAGTAGAAGAGGAGAAGATGCGCAAGGGTGCCCGCGAAGAACCCTCTTCGCGCGGCCTGCCGGGCGTTGGCGGATGTCGTGGACAGGATAAGGAGTGGAACGAGGCACACGAAGGGAAGTCCCGGAACGTCATAACCCGGCATTCCCGCCGCATACAGGACGGAAAATGCCGTGCCAAGCAAAACTGTCGTCCGCACGGAACTTTTCAAGGCAGAGAAATCCCCGTCGTTCTCTGCCGTAAAGACACCTTTCAAATGGGGCTTCTCCCCTCTTTCAGGCAGGAGCGGTACACCCGGACTTCCTCCCTGCGCATTCGGGCGGCTCCCGTTTTCCCCTTTTCGTGATCGTGTCCGAGAAGGTGGAGCATGCCATGGACGATAAAGTAAAAGACCTTCTCCTCCCCCGAGCATGGCCAGCTCTTTGTACGGTATAGGCAGGCCCGCGCGGAAAGAAGAATGTCCCCCGCGATCCGGGAGGGGGGCGCCCCTTCCGTATCGTCCTCGGGAAAGGAGATCACGGTCGTCGTCCCCGCGCGCCCGAAGAACATCCGGTTGCACCGCTCCATTTCCGCGTCTTCCACTACCAGGATGCGAAGGTCCGCCCCCTCCACCGCCAGGACCGTTAAGGCCCTGCGGACGAGTCGACGGAGAAGATCCCCGTTGAAAGGGGCAGGCCGCACCTCCTGCCGGATGCTGATCCTGTGCCGGGTGGCTGCCCGGGGCACCGGATCCGGCCCCCCCGGGTGTCCCGCGGGACCGGGAGTCTTGTTATTCCTGGTTCCGCTTTTCGTATCGCTCATAGGCCTTGATGATTTCCTGGACGATGGGATGCCTGACCACATCGATCTCGGTAAACCAGCAGAACTCTATCCCCTCCACCCCTCTCAGAAGAGAGAGCGACTCTTTCAGCCCGGAGATGCGACCCGAGGGAAGGTCCGTCTGGGTGATATCCCCCGTGATCACAGCCTTGGAGCCGAATCCGATCCGCGTCAGAAACATCTTCATCTGCTCGGACGTGGTGTTCTGCGCCTCGTCGAGGATCACGAAGGAGTCGTTGAGCGTCCTTCCCCGCATGAACGCCAGCGGAGCAACCTCGATGACTCCCCTCTCCATCATCCTGCCCGCCTGCTCATACTCGAGCATCGAGTACAGTGCGTCGTGCAGGGGCCGCAAATAGGGGTTGACCTTCTCGGCCATGTCGCCCGGGAGGAACCCGAGTTTCTCCCCCGCCTCGACCG
Organism: Candidatus Deferrimicrobiaceae bacterium; assembly: GCA_049688015.1. GTDB lineage: Bacteria > Desulfobacterota > Deferrimicrobia > Deferrimicrobiales > Deferrimicrobiaceae > CSP1-8. The sequence goes on from JBAVJZ010000118.1 coordinate 13,591, forward strand.
CCGGGCGCGCTAGGATGATCCGTTTGACCTCCTTTCGCATCAGGAACCCCACCGCCATCGTCATGGCGAGGAAAGTCTTGCCCGTCCCGGCAGGACCGACGCCGAAAACGATGTCGAAATCGCGGATGGCGTCGAGATATTTCTTCTGCGCAACACTTTTGGGTGTGATGACCTTGTTGCGGGAGGACTTGAACACCACGTCCTCGAATATGCTCGCGACCTCCGCGTTCCGGTCCGATCGGACGATCTTGACCGCGGCCACAACATCGTTGGACGTGATGGGGATTCCCTTGCGGAGAACCCGGTACAACCCCGTCAGGACCTTTTCCGACAGCTCCACCTGGAGCGGGTCGCCGGTCACGGTCACCACGTTGCCCTTCGGGAGGATCGTGACCCCAAAAGCCTGTTCCACGATTTTCAGGTGATCGTCGTGGCTGCCGAACAGGTTCGCAAGCACCGCCGGATCGTCGAAGCGTACCGTGTGCTTTTCCGGGATTTCCGGTTCCATCGGTCCTCCTGTCCTTCCCTACCGCAGGAAATTCGCCCAACCGGCCAGGACGCGGGTAACCGAGGGAGACAGGAGAACCGTGTACACCCAGGAACCCGCCACGACAGCCGTTAACGTCCATATTACCGCCCGCCCGCAGCCTATTGCGTATTTCCGGGACATGCTCTGAAGGATCACGTCCCCCGCGTCGGGACTCTCCTCTTCCAGTCCGGAGATTTCCACCAGCCCCCTGTCCCAGAGCCCCCACAAGGCCCGAAGCCCCTCGTACCAGGTGATGCAAGCCTTCCGGAACACACGGTACGGGTCGGGGGAATATTCGACCACGTTCCAGACCATCCTTTCCTCCTCGGGCAGGGCCAACGGGTCGATCCGCACTCCCCGTTTCCGGGCTACCTGGAATTTTCCCGACGGAAATTTCTCGCGCAATTGAGGATATTCGTCAAGAAACTGCATCCCTTCCATGAGCAATACGTCCGCTCGCAGGGAAGAGGCCATCCACGCGGGGGGACGAACGGCGAACACTTCGAACTGGTACTCGCCTTCCTTGATTCGCAGCGAATAGTAGATGCTGTCCTTGACCTGAAGATAAAGATATTTGGCAAGTTTTTCCCGGGAGATCTTCCCCCTCTCCACCAGAATCTCACCGATCTTCTTTCTCTCCCGGTCCTGCTGGGCGAGAATGCGGGGAAGTTCCTGGGCGGTCAGGTAGCCCGCCGCCACCAGCATGTTCCCGAGCAGGGCGTGCCGTGCCCGATGCCGGTCGGGTTGCACGTCGACGATCATGCCGTCCGCAAAGAGAAATACCGTCTCCCTCTCGTCTCCGCGAATCGTGAGCGCGCCGCTCTTCCCCTGGCTTGCCACCAGCTGGAAGATTTCCGGGATGCTGAAATCCGATATCTTTCCCTTCATGCCTTTACCTCTTTTCTCCGGTAATTCCGACGCTCCGCTGCATTCTCCCGAACGACCGGATCCCCCATACCGCTCCGGCCGCCCAAAGAACCGCCGTGGTAAATACGGCCCAGTGCGCGACGATCGACTGGAGCTCGGAAATGATATCGCCCCCCTCCCGGGCGCCGAGGGAGGAAGACAAGCCCGCCAGAGACAGGCTGAGCAAAACGACGTAGACCGTCGTCACGATCTCCTTCCCGGACCAAAGCCCACCGGAACCGGGAACCAGGACCGAAACCGCCCGGACGTAATTCCGGTGCATGCG
>JBAVJZ010000119.1:0-2534 GCA_049688015.1 Candidatus Deferrimicrobiaceae bacterium
TCAACCCGTTCACAAGGAGACCTCCCATGACGTATGCGGCGGATTTCGGGAAAGCCCTTCAGTTGGGCCGCCCCCCCAACATCAAGGCACTGTTCCCGACCTCGAGGGCGCTGATCGTAAGCGGAAAGGTCGTCGACCGGGCGATGCGGGCAAGGGGGAAGGCCATCGCCATGGCCGCCAACGGGCGCAACTACTTCGTCATCCGGGGGGCGCTGAAAGCCGCCCAGAGAGCCAATGCCCCCGTGATCATCGAAATCGCCAAGTCGGAAGGGGGCCAGAAGGCGTACTGCGCCGTCAACTACTGGAATATGGCTCGAATCGTCGACGCTCTCTGCAACGAGATGGGGATCACCGTGCCCGTCGCCATTCACGCTGACCATTACGGGATCAAAAACGACAAGGACTTGGCGGAAGCGATGGTGGAGATCCCCACCATGTTCGAGGCGGGCATCACCTCGATCGCCATCGACGCCTCCCACCAGCCTGACGACAGGAACCTCCTTGCAAGCATTGCCATCAACCCATTCATCCCGAAGTGGGCCGGGCTGGAGACCGAGGTCGGCGAGATCAAGGGCACTTCCGGGCTCTCGACAGTCGGGGAGGCGCTGTTCCTCGTCCGCGGCCTAAACGCCCGCAGCATCTTCCCCGACTGGATTGCCCTGAACAACGGGACCACCCACGGGATCGAAGCGTCCGACGCCGGCATCCAGGTGGCGCTGACCGGCGACATCCACGAGGCTCTCGTTCCATTCCAGATGAGCGGCGCCCAGCATGGGACCTCCGGGAACAGCTCCGAACGGCTCTGTGAGATCGCGAACCGCACCCACACCACGAAGGCGAACGTAGCCACCGCCCTGCAGATGATCTCGTGGGGCCTCGAGGTCAATGACTACGGCAACGCGCAGCTCGACGCCGAGGGACGCTTCAACAAGCGGCAGGGGGAAGGGATGACCGAGGAACTGTGGACCGAGATGGTCGCCCACGCCGACGGGAAGGGGTGGAAGAAGGGTGACTACAAGAACCTGAACCTTCCGTTCGAGAACCGACTCCTTGCCCTGCCCGCGGAGATCCGAAAGCGGATGTGCCGGGGGGTCGAGAATTTCGCCTACAAGATGATGACCCAGGTTTTCAACGCGAAGGACACTGCGCCTCTGGCCGTCGAGGCGATCCTTGCGTCGGGTTCCTTCGACCTCGGACCCAAGATGGGCCGGATCGAGGACCCGGCGGAGTGGACCGATGCGAAAATCGTCGAGAGGGCGAAGACCCTGGGCAGCGACAAGGGCGCCGTGGGTGATTTCGACGATTAGGGACGTCGCCCCCTGGGGATCCCCCCGATCTCGACGCTGCATCAGGTCGGAGTATTTTCCCATGACGCCGATCACATCACCCATCTGCAGCGAGGGGTTGTCTTTGGCCGAAATCACCTCATCCCCCCGCACGACCATTAGACCGGCGGCACGCGGATATATCCGGAAGAGATCTTGAACCGACTGCCCCACAAGTTCCTGGTGCTCAACCTTAAAAGAGCGGATCTGCTTGCCGGTAAAGCCAAGGATCTAGGTGCCGGCGGTTCTTCGGGAGAGCCCCATCCGGGCTGCCCCGCAATAGCGCCTCTCCCCGATCCAACAACTGCATGACGGCAGGGAGTTCCCACCTGGACAACTTGACATACGCATCTCCTACCAACAGGCCTGGCCGCATTCTCTCCGCCTCCGGGGGGAACAGGCCCAGCAAACGCCCCAGGCTCCGGCGCGAGAGATCCTCGTCGATGGCGCCATGCAGATGCAACACGGCCAACTTCGTGGCCTCGTCCACATCACCCGCGGAGAGGTACTGCTTGATCGCCTCCTGCACCATCCCCTGGCCGGCGAATCATTTCCCGGCGAGACGCTTGAGACGGACTGCACGGTCCCGGGGCATTCGCTGTGCAAGGTGTTGCTCCAGGAAGTTGCGGAACAGATGATGGTAGCGATACCAGTGGCGCTCCCGGTCCAGCGGGATCAGGAAAAGGTTCTGCCGCTCAAGGCGGGTGAGCAGGCCCCTTCTGTACTCCCCTTTCCCCTCATCCGCAAGCAGCATATCGCACAGCGGCGCGCAGAACCGGTCCAGCATCGCCGTGACGGACAGAAAATCGCGTACTTCGCTCGGCTGGTGTGAAATCACTTCGTCCATCAGGTAGTCCACGAGGAGGCGGTCCTTGTCGGAAAAAATCCTGGCGAGCCTCGGCTCCGGACCGAAAACGCCCATCCCCGGGATGCTTGCCGGAAAGACCTTCCTCGCATACCCCTTTCTCCTCCCGTCGGAGGAGCAGCGACAGACCGAGCGGACGAGAATCTGGCTGAAGGCAAGGAGAATAGCGGGGCCGGACGAGCGGATGCAGGTGAACACGTACTTTGCCGTATCGCTCGTCGGGAGGGTGGTCAAAGCGATGTCCACCTTCTTCTCCCGGGACTACTTCATCGAGCTGGTCGAGCACATGACCGAATACATGGTGGCACCCACCGCCTTCCCCCGGGTGAGCCTCGGCCCCGGCC
>JBAVJZ010000120.1:0-4393 GCA_049688015.1 Candidatus Deferrimicrobiaceae bacterium
CCGTCGATGACCGAGAGTATCCTTTCCCGGACCGCGAGGGAGAGTCCGAGGAACGGTTCGTCGAGCAGAAGGAGCGAAGGGTTCCCCATCAGTGCGCGTCCGATGACCAGCATCTGCCGTTCTCCGCCGGAGAGGATCCCCGCAGGGCTTTGCGCCTTCTCCCCGAGCACCGGGAACAGGTCGTACACCCTTTCCCGGGCTTCTCCCGTCTCCGCCGGCTTCCTCAAGTACCCTCCGACGTCCAGGTTCTCCCGGACGTTCATCCGGAGAGCGACGCGGGCACGGTCGAAAACGTAGTGCACCCCCCGGGCCACCCGTTCATGGGCGGGAAGGGCGGTAATATCCTCCCCGTGATAGGTGATCCGGCCGGAGAATATCGGCACCAGTCCCGCAACTGCCTTCAGGAACGTGGTCTTGCCGGAGCCGTTTGCCCCGAAGATCGCCACGACTTCTCCTGGCCGGGCCGCAAGGGAAACGCTCTGCAGGGCTCGTACCTGGCCGAACCGTACGGATAGTCCCTTTACTTTCAGGTGCACGGTCGTTTCCGGCCGAAGATTTCCTGCCGCCCGTGAGCGTGGCCGGTGGCCATGGCAAGGAACCCGGGCAGGTCCGCAGACCTGCCCTCCCAGGTGACCCGGCCGTCCTCGACCGCCACGACGCGGTCGCACATCTCCGCAAGAAGGGTCGGATTGTGCGAGATGAGAAGAAACGAGATCCCGTCGTCCTCGCGGAGGGACCGAAGGAGTTCCGCAAGCTCCGAATCGTCCTTCACGGAGAGCCCGGAGAAGAGTTCGTCGAGCAGGACAAGCTTCGGCCGGCACGAGATCGCGCGGGCGAACTCGAGCCGTCGCAGGCATCCCTGGGACAGCTTGGCGGCCGGCCAGAACCGCTGGGCGAACAGCCCCGTCCGGAGGAGAACCGACTCGACTTCCCCCTCGATGTCCCGGGGCATGCCCTCCTTCCCCCCCCGCTTCGGTTCCCCGCATATCAACGCCAGGCGGACCGACTCCACGACGGTCAACCCAGGGAACGGGCAGGGGATCTGGAAGGTCCTGGCAAGCCCTGCCCGGAACCTCGCGTCCATCGGCTGCCGGGTGATGTCGCTTCCTTCGAAGAGGACCCTCCCCCGATCGGGGGGGACCAGGCCGGAGAGGACGTTGGCCAGCATCGTCTTCCCGGCGCCGTTGGGACCGAACAGCCCGACCGCCTCCGTCTTGCTCACCGAGATCGTGACCCCCCGGAGGACCGGCGTACGCCCGAACGACTTGTCGATACGCTCCGCGAGCAGCAGTTCGCTCACAGCACCGCCCCTCCCGATACCATTTTCCGCGCACGGAGCCTCTCCCGCAAGGTTCCGGCCACTCCCGCGGGGAAGAATCGCAGGACGAGGAGAAGGGCCAGGGCGTACAGGATGACTCTCGCGGCTGGAGCGATCCCCGCCCCCAGGAACAGGGCGTGCAGAAATAGCGCCGCGAGCACCGGCCCCACGATGGTCCCTCTCCCCCCGATGGCGGCAAAGGTGGCCGCCTGGAACGAGAGCTCCAGGGAAAAGTCGGACGTGGTCGCGCGTCCCACGTGCGCGGCAAACCCTACGCCGGCCGCCCCCGCGAAGAAGCCCGCCACCAGGAAAGCGCGCCATTTGTGGCGTGCGACGTCCACGCCCGAGGCACGGGCGGTAAGCTCGCTTCCCGATATTGCCGTCCAGATCAGCCCCTCCTTCGAGCGCGCCAGTGCCGTCATGCCCCAGGTGGACAGAAACAGGAACAGAAGAGCGCCGTAGTACATCGCCCACGGGGATAGGGCCTCCCAGGGAAGAGTCACGGGGACTCCCCCCTCGCCCCCCCAGGAGTACGTGCCCCGGGGACTGAAAAAGGTCTGCCCGAGCATGATCTCGTGGGCGATCTCCCCCAGGGCGAGCGTGAGAAGCGCAATGAAAGGTCCCTTGAGGCGGGCGGACATCGCTCCGACGATGGCGGCAACTCCCGTGGAGAGAAGAAGGGCCGCGCCCCCGGCGGCGGCGAAGGGCCATCCGGCAAGGCTTGTGAGCAGCGCGCAGGAGTAGGTAGCGGTCCCGAAAAAGAGCGCGTGCCCAAGGGAAATCTGCCCGGCCACTCCTCCGACGATGTCCCAGGAACCGACGTAGCAGGCCAGGAAGAAGCCGGAGGTCAGGACGTCGAGGAGGAACGGGTCGAGCCCCGCAAGAGGCAGAAAGAGGAGCAGGCCCGATCCGAGGGCCAGCGCACCGGTCATTTTCCGCGGCAAAGGGGGCACTCCCGCCTCCGGATCAGTAATCTCTCCCGGGAACCGTGCCGAACAGTCCTTCCGGGCGCAGAAGAAGGAGCAGACAGATCACCGTGAGCAGGCTGACGTACGACCACTGGGGCGCGAGGAGGTAGGCGCTTATGTTCGACAGCAGACCGAGGCCTACGGCCACGAGGAAGATGGCCAGGACATTCTCCATCCCTGACGCGATCACCACGATGAGGGAGAGGATGAGAGGGACTCTCCCCATGGTGGGTGTGATCGAGGTTGCGGGGGCCAGCAGGGCACCGGCGGCGGCCGCCGCGGCCGAGGCGAACCCGAAGGTGAGATACCGGAGTTTCTCCACAACCCTACCTACTGATCTGGCGATCTCCTCATCCTCGGCGATGAGTTTCAGGGGAAGCCCCCATCGGGAGGAAAGGAGGAGGGCGAGGGCGGCCAGGATCCCGGCGGAAGCCACGACGGAAACTACCCCCCAGCGGCGAACAACAATGCCGGATACGGTCGCCCAGGGAGCACCGGCCTCTATCGAGGCCGGGTGCGGGCCCCAGAGCATCTGCGCGGCCTGTTCGAACAGGATGGCGAACCCCAGAGTCCCGACGGCCACGGAGAAGGGGTGGAACCGGACGGGGTTGATGAAACTCTTCCCGAGGAAGACCCCGAAGGCGAAGGCGATGATGCAGGACAACACGACTGCCGTCGCCGGATGGGACACCCCGTTTGCGGACAGGATGTACGCCACGTAGGCACCCAGGGAAAAGAAGGCCCCGTGGGACAGGTTAACCACTTTCACCACCCCCAGGATGAGCGCGAGTCCCGCCGCCATCAGGGCATAGGTCGACCCCGTGAAAATGCCGTCAAGCAGGACTTGCGCGAAGGGGTTCATCGAAACCCTCCTGTGGCGACCGCGATGGGTGCGGGCCGGCGGACGTTACCTCGCCTGCGAATCGGGGTAGGCGATCCGTGCTCCCCCCGTTTCCCACCGGATCACGACTCCGTGCAGTTCCGGGGTCCCCCAGATCGCCTGGTGGGAAGCGTCGAACCGGTAGGTCCCCGCAATCGCCGGGAACGCCCCGTTCTCCAGGGCCGTGACGACGGAGTCCGAATCCGCCCGCCCCGCGGCACGGATCGCGGAGAACAAAAGCGTCGCGGCGTCGAACGGCAGGGTGTCGCTGTATCCCACCGGGGGATAGCCGTATCGCCGCTCGAACGCCTCCGCGTACCGGGTCGCCGCCGCCGAGGTTCCTTTCCAGGCGGCCGCCTGCACATAGAGCGGACCGGAGAGGGGGAGGGTAGCCGCCACCCGGGCGTCTCCGAGCGCTCCCCCCACGGAGAGAATGGGGAAGGTCGCTCCGCCCTCCCGCACCCGCTTCACGAACTCCGCGGCGTTCCCCCCGGGGTCGCCGAGCACGAGGATCTCCGGGGATCTGGCCATCACGGCCACGGCGACCGGCTCGAACGCGGGGGTTCTCGGGCTGTAGAAGGTTTCGTAGACGGGGACGATTCCCTTGCGGGCGAGGGCCGTCCTCAATTCCTTTCCCAGCTCGCGGTTCCACCGGATTCCCGCTCCGACGAAGGCATAGCGTTCTATCCTGAGCTCCCCGAGAAAATCGGCCATCATCCCCGCCCACTGCGGGATCGAATACCCGACACGGAAGACGTATCGATACCGTTCGTACTTTCGGCGGACGAGGTCGGTGATCTCGGCGGTTGCCGCCACGGGAACGATGAGCACCGACCGGCTCGCCGCGGCCACCTCGATGACGCCGACGGTTTCCTCAGACAGGTAGGCGCCGATGAGGGCGAAGACCTTCTCCCGGGAGGTGAGTCGCAGCGCCTCGGACCGGGCGATGTCCACCCGCCCCTGCGTGTCCGCCACGACGAGATCGACGTGCCGTCCCAGGACTCCGCCAGCGGCATTGGCCTGCTCGGCGGCCAGCGTGACCGCCTGGAGAAACGCCGATCCCCCCGAGGCGAACGGCCCGGAAAGGGGCGCAAGAACACCGATCCGGATCGGTCCGGGGTGTTCGGACCCCGCCCATGACGGCAGGGAGCAGAGCAGGAGGACAAGGATCGCAACGGGAAGGAAGAAAACAAGGCGGCGCATCGGGAACGACCTCCCGGCGAAAGG
>JBAVJZ010000121.1:0-8418 GCA_049688015.1 Candidatus Deferrimicrobiaceae bacterium
CACTTTGTGATCGAAACACTTGGGCGAGTAGGTACCGAAGGGACCGTAGCGTTGCTCGAGTCTCTAGCGGACTCCCCTCATCTGGGGGAGGTAGCGGTATCGGCGATCCGAAGTATTCGGGCTCGACGTGACACTTCGAAGCGATAGAGCATCGACGGGATAAACAAGGACGGACTTGGTAAGGTTATGGTAAACATTGCAGGAACTGAACTATCCGAGAGACAGGCAACTCCCTGGAAAAACTGGTCGGGACGGCCGGACTTGAACCGGCGACCCCTTGCTCCCAAGGCAAGTGCGCTACCAGACTGCGCTACGTCCCGACTCGGTAAATCTATACCCCTACCCGAAGACCCCGCTTTTCTTCAGCTCCTCGACGATGTGCCGCACCGCCTGCCCCCGGTGGCTGATCCTGTTCTTCTCCTCGGTGGTGTGCTCCGCCATCGTCTTCGAGGAGCCCTTGACCCGGAAGACCGGGTCGTACCCGAAGCCGTTGTCCCCGCGCGGGGCGGATACGATTTCCCCGTCCACCCGGCCGGTCGCCTCGGCGATCATCCGGCCGGGGAGGGCCGCCGCGGCCACGCAGAGAAACGCGGCGTTCCATGGCTTGGGACGGAGATTCAGCTCTTCGAGTAGCAACGCGATGTTCTTCTCGTCGGTCGCTCCTTCCCCTGCGTAGCGGGCCGACCGTACGCCCGGCCGGCCGCCCAATGCCTCCACCGCAAGGCCGGAATCGTCCGCGATGCACAGGACATTGTTCTCTTTCGCGTAATGGAACGCCTTGATCTTCGCGTTCTCCGCGAAGGTCTTCCCCATCTCGCGCGGCTCCCTCCCGGTCGGCAGGTCGGGCAACGTCAGGACCTCGACGTTTTTCTGCAGCCCCAGCCCGAGCAACGCCCGGATCTCCGTTGCCTTCCCCCGGTTCCGGGTAGCAATCAGCAGCTTCAACGGCCACCCCCCTTCCACTGCTTCTGGATCTTAAGGATCCGTTTCCCCGCACGCACCGCCGCCTCGAGCATACGGTCCATCTGCTCCCGCGTGAACGGCGCTCCTTCGGCCGTCCCCTGGATCTCGATCAGATTCCCGCTCCCGGTCATGACGATGTTCATGTCGACCTGGGCATTCGAATCTTCCGCGTAGTCGAGATCGACCAGGGTGCGGCTCCCGAACAACCCCACGCTGACCGCCGCCACCGGTTCCCGGACGGGATTTCCCGGGATCACCCCGCTGTCGACCATCCGGGAGCATGCCTGCCACAGGGCGATCCAGGCCCCGTTGATCGACGCGGTGCGGGTTCCGCCATCCGCCTGGAGAACGTCGCAATCGATGGTGATCGTTCTCTCGCCCAGGGCGACCTGGTCCACGACGGCGCGAAGCGACCTGCCGATCAGCCGCTGGATCTCCTGCGTTCGGCCCTGGACTTTCCCGCCACGCCCTTCCCGCTGGGTCCTCGTGTTCGTCGCCCGCGGCAGCATCGCATACTCGGCGGTCACCCAGCCCTTACCCGTTCCCCGGAGAAACGGCGGGACGCGGTCTTCGACCGACGCGGCGCATACCACCTTCGTCTCTCCCAATTCGTAGAGCACCGACCCCTCGGCGTGCTTCTGCAGGCCCGCCGTGACGCGGATCTTCCGGGGATCCCCCGCTTTTCTCCCGCCGGCGCGCATCCCCCTTCATCCTCCCCCTTCTCCCGGCAACTCGCCACAAATTGCTCTTTACCGGCAAATATTAGATTATCCGGGAAAATCGCCCCCCGGGGAACCCTTTTTCCCGCTTTTCTGCATCATACGGTATAGTCGCACTGAATGCGGCGCACAAACCCTTCGCACGGGTAAATTCTCGACCGGGGTGGTGTTTCCTTGATCGTGGGTGTTCCCAAAGAAACGTTCCCCGGGGAGCGGCGCGTCGCTCTCGTGCCGGGCGTGCTCCCCTCGCTCGGCAAAACGGGAATCCGGATCCTGCTGGAATCGGGCGCCGGGACCCCCGCGGGGTACCCGGATTCCGCCTATGGGGAAAAGGGAGCGGAAATCGTGGCTTCGCGAGCCGAACTGTTCGGCGGCGCGGATGTCATTCTCCATGTACATGCCTTCGGCGCCAATCCTGTGGCAAGCCGGGCCGACAACGATCTGTTTCGCGCAGGCCAGGTCGTGATCGGTCTCTGCAATCCTCTCGGGGCCCCGGAATCGATCCGGGAGGCGGCCCGCCTCGGCATTACCCTGTTCTCCCTCGAGCTCCTGCCGCGGATCACCCGGGCGCAGTCGATGGACGTTCTCTCGTCGATGTCCACCGTGGCCGGGTACAAGGCGGTGCTGCTCGCGGCAGCGGAACTGCCCCGGATGTTCCCGCTTCTCATGACGGCCGCGGGGACCGTCTCCCCCGCCCGCATTTTCATTGTCGGGGCGGGCGTGGCGGGGCTCACCGCGATCGCCACGGCGAGGCGGCTGGGGGCCGTCGTGGAGGCATACGACGTTCGCGCCGCAGTGAAGGAGCAGGTGGAAAGCCTGGGAGCGAAATTCGTGGAACTCCCGCTTCCCGCAGATGGCGCCGAGGGAGAGGGAGGATACGCCAAAGAGCAGGACGAGCAGTTCTACCGCAGGCAGAGGGAGACGATGACCCGTGTCGTTGCCGCGAGCGACGTGGTAATCACCACGGCCCAGGTCCCCGGCAAGAAAGCCCCCCTGCTGATCACCGGGGAAATGGTGGCCGGCATGGGGTCCGGGTCGGTGATCGTGGACCTTGCGGCCGAACAGGGGGGAAACTGCGAAGGGACGCGCGCGGGCGAGACCGTCACCGTGCATGGAGTTACGATCCTGGGGCCCGCGAACCTGCCCTCGACCGTGCCGTACCACGCCAGCCAGATGTACGCCAAAAACGTCGCCGCGTTCCTGCTGCACGTCGGGAAAGAGGGGAAGTTCGCGCAGGACGTTTCCGACGAGATCACCCGGGAGACGCTCGTCGCCAGCGGAGGGGACGTGGTCCACACGCGTGTCAGGGCCGCCCTGGGGCTGCCCGTCGACGAGACCACTTCCCCGGAAAGGAGCGCCTGATGGAGGGATTGATCACAAGCCTTACGATCTTCGTCCTCGCCATCTTCGTAGGTTTCGAGGTGATCACCAAGGTGCCGCCGACGCTTCACACGCCGCTCATGTCCGGATCAAACGCCATCTCCGGCATTACCCTGGTCGGCGCATTGCTGTCGGCCGGCCACCAGCATACCCTGCTCACGACCGTTCTGGGTTTTGTCGCGGTGGTCTTCGCCACCGTCAATGTCGTGGGGGGATTCCTCGTCACCCACCGGATGCTAGGGATGTTCCGGAAGAAGGAGGACCGGTGAGCAGCGCCCTTATCGACCTCTCCTATCTTGCCGCGTCGGCCCTGTTCGTTTTCTGTCTGAAGGGGCTTTCACACCCGCGGACCGCGGTAAGGGGCAATCTTTACGGAGCGCTGGGGATGCTCCTCGCCGTGACGGTAACGCTTCTGGACCGCCAGATCGTAAGCTTCGAGATCATTGCCGCGGGCCTTCTGGTCGGGTCGGCCATCGGCGCGGCCTTCGCCGTGAAGGTGCCGATGACGGCCATGCCCCAGATGGTCGCCCTCTTCAACGGGTTCGGCGGCGGCGCTTCCGTGCTGGTGGCGGGCGCAAGCTTTCTGGAGGCGATCGCGTTGGGCGAGCTCCGTTCCGACCGGTTCCTGGTGGCCGTCGGAGCAAGCGGAATCATCGGCTCGATCACCTTCTGGGGAAGCCTCGTCGCCTTCGGAAAGCTTCAGGGGCTCATCTCCGAACAGGCCATGGTATTCAAGGGCCAGCACTCGATCAACGCCGCCATCGGGATCGTCTGCGCGTTCCTGGCAGGATTGCTGCTGGTGCACCCCGATGACCCCGCAAACTACGTGTCGGTTGTGGGAGTCGCCTCCATCCTGGGGGTATTCCTCGTGATCCCCATCGGAGGGGCGGACATGCCCGTCGTGATCGCACTGCTGAACTCCTATTCGGGGCTCGCGGGTGCAGCCACGGGGTTCGTCCTGGACAACAATGTCCTGATCATCGCCGGCTCGCTCGTCGGTGCGTCCGGGATCATCCTCACCCGCATCATGTGCAGGGCGATGAACCGGTCGCTGGGAAACGTCCTGTTCGGCATCGGGGGCACGGTGGGAACGGGACCTGCCCCGGGAGAGGAGTTCTACGAGGGGAAGGTCAAGTCGGCCTCGCCCGAGGAGGTAGCGATGTTGTTCGACACGGCGCGGCGGGCGGTAATCGTCCCCGGGTACGGGATGGCCGTCTCCCAGGCGCAGCACGCCGTGCGCGACCTGGCCAACCTTCTCGAATCTCGGGGGTGCGAGGTGGAGTTCGCGATCCACCCCGTGGCAGGGCGGATGCCGGGACACATGAACGTGCTGCTGGCGGAGGCGAACATCCCGTACGACAAGGTCAAGGAGATGGACGAGGCCAACTCCGGATTCTCCCAGACGGACGTCGCCCTCGTGATCGGGGCCAACGACGTGGTGAATCCGCTGGCGCGCACCGATCCGACCAGCCCGATCGCCGGGATGCCCATTCTGGACGTGGACAAGGCGCGCACGGTCGTTGTGATCAAACGCTCCTTGAGCCCCGGGTTTGCCGGGATCCCCAATCCCCTGTTCGCCGCCGACAACACGGTCATGCTGTTCGGAGACGGGAAAAAGGCAATCCTCGAACTGATCGCGGCGCTCAAGGAGTTCTGACCGACGACACGAGGCAGTCGCGCCGCTTATGCCTTCCCGCTCCGGGATGCGTCGAGCATGTGGCGAACCTTGGCACCCAGGGACTCCGCCGTGAAGGGCTTCTGGAGAAATTCCGTGCCGGGCTCGAGAACCCCGTGGTGCAGGATGGCGTCGTCCGTGTATCCGGACATAAAGAGAACCTTCGTTGCAGGCCGACGGGCGGTCAGGCGCCGCGCCAGTTCGGGGCCGGTCATCCCGGGCATCACGACGTCGGTGATCAGGAGGTGGATCGGCCCCTTCTGCCGTTCGCTCACCTCGAGGGCCTCCGCCCCCCGGCTCGCCACCAACACTTCGTACCCCTGCCAGGAGAGGATCTCCCGGACCAACTCCCGCACAATCCGCTCGTCCTCGACCACGAGGACGGTTTCCTCCCCCTCGGATGGGTACAGAGGGATATCTTCCTTCTCCACAGGTTCGGCAACCATCTCCTCCCTCGGCAGATAGACCTTGAACGTCGTTCCGTGCCCCACCTCGCTGTACGCCCGGATGTACCCGCCGCTCTGCTTCACGATCCCGTAGACGGTCGCCAGCCCGAGTCCCGTTCCCTTCCCCACTTCCTTTGTCGTAAAAAACGGCTCGAAGAGGCGGGACATTGTCACCTCGTCCATGCCGCATCCCGAGTCGGTGACCGCAAGCATCACGTAGTAGCCGGGCTGGGCGGGCTCGTGCCGTGTGGCATAGTTTTCGTCGAGTTCCACGTTCGCCGTCTCGAGGATGAGTTCCCCCCCTTTCGGCATCGCGTCCCGCGAGTTGACGGCCAGATTCACGATGACCTGCTCGATCTGGCCCGGGTCGGCCTTCACATGCCCCAAGTTGCTCGCAAGGGTGGTTACCAGCTCGACGTCCTCGCCGATCAGGCGGTGAAGCATCTTCTCCATGTTCGCCACCACCTGGTTCAGGTCCAGCACCTTCGGCTGGAGGACCTGCCGACGGCTGAACGCCAAAAGCTGGCGCGTGAGCGCTGTGGCCCGGTCGCTCGCCTTCCGGATCTCGACCACCTCCCTGTGCGCCGCTTCGCCCTTGGGGAGATGCAGCAGCAATAGACCGCTATACCCGGTAATTGCCGTCAGCAAGTTATTGAAATCATGGGCGATACCCCCTGCCAATCTGCCGACCGCTTCCATCTTCTGCGCCTGACGAAGCTGTTCCTCCACCCGCCGCTCCTTCGTCACGTCCCGCTTGACCGCCACGTAATTGATCACCTCCCCGCTTCCGTCCCGCACGGGGGAGATGACCGCCTCCTCCTCGTAAAGAGTCCCGTCTTTCCGCAGGTTCTGGAAAACACCCGACCAGACGTCGCCTCTTGTCAGGGTTTTCCACAACTCGTCGTAGAAGGAGGGATCCTGGCTGCCGCTCTTCAGTATCCGGGGGTTCTTCCCGAGAATCTCGTCACGGTGGTAGCCGGTGATGCGCTCGAAGGCGGGGTTTACGTAATGGATGCCGCCGTCGACGCCGGTGATCATGATGATCTCGGCGGATTGCTCCACCGCCGTCGCGAGGCGAAGGAGGGCCTCCTCGGATTTCTTTCGATCGGTGATGTCGTCGATGATGGACATGATGCCGGTGATGCGCCCGTCGGCATCGCGCAGCGAAGAGGTGGAAACGCTGATGTCGATGAACGTGCCGTCCTTCCGACGGCGCCGAAGTTCCATTCCCGTGAACGTCTTCCCCTGCATCGCGGCATCCCGGATGGCCCGGAACTCCTCCTTCTTCTCCTCGGGGACGATCGGATGGAATTTGCCGATAACTTCCTTCGCGGTCCACCCGAACATTCGCTCGGCGGCGGGGGTCCACAACTGGATGATTCCCGAGGCGTTGAAAGCCACGATGGCGAGCGGCGATGCCTGGATCAGCGCCTTCAGGGTTTCGGTGCTGGTCCGCAGGGCCTCCTCCGCCTTCCGGCGCTTCGTCATGTCGGCGCAGATCAGGAGCATGTGGAGTTTGCCGCGTGTTGTGAAAGGAACGAGGAGGGCGTCAAGCCAGACTTCCTTCCCGAAGGAACTCACGGTGTGGAACTCGATCCGCCGCTCTGTCCCGGTGGCCAGCGCTTCCTCGGCGAGGTCCGCCACCCCGGTCCTCCGAAACGGTTCGATCGTGCGGAAGTTCTGCCCGATGATCTTCTCCCGGGAGGCTCCGATGATCGCTTGGGCCGCCTCGTTGCAGGAAATGCACTGCCCGGAATCATCGTAGGTCAGGATGGCGAGGGGCGACGACTCGATGATCTTCTGGTTGAACTCGAGGGCCTCGGCCATGAGCTGTTCCGTTTCCTTGCGGGCGGTGATTTCCCGGACGATGCTCAGGAGGACCATTTTCTTCCCGATAGTCGCCCCGCGGCAACTCACCTCCACGGGAAAAGTGCTCCCGTCCCGTCGGCGGTGCACGGTCTCGAAAAGGGCTCCTTCGCGGGCCGCCACGGTCATCTGCTCGTCCACCAGGGAAACGGTGGCCGTGTCCCGCAGATCATGAATGCGCAGGGAGAGCAACTCGTCCTTGTCGTAGCCATAGGACTCGACGGCCTTCTTGTTGCCGTCGATGATTCTGCCGTCTTTGCTCAGTATCAGCAGGATGTCCCGCGCGTCATCCCAGAAAAAGGAATGAGCGATGGCGCGGTCGATCTGCATCTCGTCATTGTGCCCGTCTTGGCTGCTCATCTCTCTTCCCGTGCTCCGGCCTTGTTTGGTTTCACGACAGGCATGGAATTCCGACCGGCCCATTTTAAAATTACCACAGGAAAATTTCGGAATCGCTACTATTGCATCTCCGTGGCGGAGGAGCTCCCCGCCGGCGGCACGGAGAGCTTTATACCGGGAAAACAGCATCCTTGCCTTCACCGTTCGCAAGGCGTATCGTTCGATTATCATCCCCGCATCGTCCCGGGCGGGTTTCGGGAGGCATTCATGCGCAAACCATGGACTCTTCTGGCAGTTCTGGTGTTGTCTCTTGCCCTGGCCGCCCCGGCCCTGGCCAAGGCGGACGGCGCCGCCGTCTATCAACGGTGCTTCGCTTGCCATCAGTCGACCGGGGGGGGCATCGCGGGCGTCTTTCCGCCACTCGCGGGGCACGCGGGGAATCTTGTCGCTGCCAAGCGATCCTTTCCCATCCAGGTGGTCCTGTTCGGTCTCAAGGGCGAGATCGAGGTCGAGGGGAAGAAGTACAACGGCGTGATGCCCGCTCTCGGGGACCAGCTGAAAGACGAAGAGATCGCAGCAGTGCTGAATTACGTCCTGTCCAGCTGGGGAAATGACAAGCTGCTGCCCAAGGGCCACAAGGAGATCACCGCCGCCGAGGTCAAGGCTCTGCGGGGAAAAAAACTCACCTCGGAGCAGGTCCACGAGGAACGGGAGAAGCTCAAGATCAAGTAGAAACGGAGCCTACGCTCCTCCCGTCCAGATCGGCTCCCGCCGGATGCCGGGGCCGGACGAACACTGACCACGGCCGATATGCGGGCAGGTTGGCCGGTTGGTTCGCGTCTTACGGTCCTGCGCGCCGAAAAACGAGAAGTTCCGTGATCCCCAGGAAGAACCGCTTCGCCAGGACAAGGGCGAAACCGCTCTGCGCGAAGAGGTCGAGAAGGTCGCCCCTGTCCGGGAACGCCGCCAGGCTTGCCGCGATGTACCCGTGGATCTCGTGGTTCCCGTGGAGGATCAGCCCCCAGGAGCC
>JBAVJZ010000122.1:0-5209 GCA_049688015.1 Candidatus Deferrimicrobiaceae bacterium
GCCAGGATCCGGGCGATCTCCCGCTCCACCTCGATCTCGGCCATCTTGACTTCGTTGTTCAGATAGACGAGCTCCTCCGGTTCGAAGAAGACGGTCTGACCGCTCTGCGACGTGTCGTGCACGATGCCGGGGAAAAGTCCCTTGGCGGCGACCTTGAAGGGGATCACGAGCCGCCCCGAGCGAAGGGTGGCATACGCCTCCTGTATGTGGCGGCCAAACCGCGGTGACCCGATGATCTCCTCGGCCGTCTTCTGGAGGCGGTTTCTCAGCTGCTGCAGCTGGCGGCGCAAGGCCCCCAGGGACGGGGACGCGCGGTCGAGGACATTCCCGGAAATGTCGATTTTCAAATCGATCTCGTCGGCCAGGTCGCGCAAGGGAGGAATCCCCTTGGCATGGTGCGCCAGGCGCGGATACTTCCCGCGGCGATCCTCGAAGAACCTGCGGATGCGCTCCCCGGTCCCGGCTGTCTGCCCGACAAGGAGCAGTTCAAAGGGCGAGAGCGGCGCCCCCTTTTCCGCCTTCTCCACCGGGGGAAGGATCTCCTTGAGTCCCTCGAGGGGCAGCGGTCCCTCGTCGATCAGCATCCGGCGGCCGTCCCGATTCTCCTCGAGGGAGATCCGGATGGCGTCGAGGTCCGTCCCGGGCAAAAGGCCGGCGCACCTGTCCCTTCCCGGGTCGGAAGAGGCGTGCTGGCAGAGGCGGGCCACGACTTTTCTCCACTCGAGGGCTTCGAGCGTTATGTCCCATGGTGTTGCGGGCAATATCGGGGTTCCCCCGGAAAACCGGCTGCTTCCCGTCCATTATATCGGGAACGTGATGCCTTTTGCCGTCGATTTCCCCGCATGGAAGGCCCGGCGGACCATGGACGGAATGCACATCGTCTTCCTCCGGTTTTCGTTCGCCGCCTGCGGAAGGGGGGGCAGGCCTGCCCCCGCCTGCGTGCGACCTGCCGCGTACGTCTTCGCGCTGTTGTTTGTCCCGGGGTTCGTCATATGATGATACGGGTGCACATTTCCGTGGGGGGAAGAATGCGCAGGATCCTGCCCAGGCCGCTTCGAAAAGGGGACGTAATCGCGATCGTTGCTCCCGGGGGCCCCGTGGACCGGGGAAGGCTCGCCCGGGGGCTTGCCCGCCTCTCGTCTGCGGGGTTTGTTCCCGAGACCGCGGCGGGACTGCTTCAGAGGGAGGGATACCTTGCCGGGAACGACAGGCACCGGGCGGCGCAGATGGAGTGGGCGCTCGCCCTTCCGGGGGCGCGGGCCGTCATGGCGGCACGAGGGGGGTACGGCACGGCCCGGCTCCTTCCGCTCATCGACTGGAGGCGGGCCGCGGCGCATCCAAGGCTCCTGATCGGGTACAGCGACGTCACGGCGGTCCTCGCGTACGTCTCCACCCGGCTTCGCCTGGCCGCCATCCACGGCCCGATGGCCGCGACGGCGGACCTGGCGGGAAGGCCCGACCGGAACGCGCTCGAGGCTTTTGTCCGGCTCGTGGGGGGGCACATAAGCCCGCGGGAGCCCTGGGGTCTGCCGTGCGAGAGGTTGCGCGGAGGCGCCGCGGAGGGGATTCTCACCGGCGGGTGCCTCTCCGTGCTCACCGCACTCCTCGGTACGCCGTATGAGCCCGATTTCCGCGGGGCGCTCCTGTTTCTGGAGGACGTCCGCGAGCCGTCCTACCGGATCGACCGGATGCTGACGCAGTGGGTCCAGTCCGGCCGCCTGCGGAAGATCGGTGGCATCGTGGTGGCGAAGATCACCCCGGCGAAACGCGGGGAGGAGGAAGGGATCCGGAGGGTCTTCGCATCCGTCGGCACACGTCTGTCCGTCCCCGTCTGGTACGGGTTCCCCGCCGGCCACACCCGTCCGAACTACCCGCTGCCCTTCGGCGTGCGGGCGAGGATCGACGTGCGCGGGCGGATGTTCCTGCTCGAGTCCCCGGTGGCGGCGACGTGACCCGGGAGGTCCGGGGCGACACGGAACGTTTCGGCGACGCGCTTGCACTGGTCCGGCGAGGCGTCGGGGAGAGGGCGTACCAGGCCGCCGTTATCCTGGTGGCCCGGGGAGAGGAGATTCTCCTCCACGACGCGGCGGGGGAGGCCGGCCTCTCCTCGATATTCGACGTCGCCTCCGTGACCAAGCCGCTGGTCGCCTCGCTGTTCTACCTCCTCGTCCAGCAGGGGATGCTTTCGCCGGAAGGGAAGATCTCCGAGGTCCTCCCGGTGCGCTCGATCGACCCGGGGTTTCCGGAGATCACGTTCCGCCACCTTCTGTCCCACACCTCCGGCCTGCCGGCATACCGGCCTCTCTACCGAGAATTGCGGGAGACCGAGAAGAGGGAAGGGAGAAAAATGTGGGGAGTGGCGGAGGGCCACGACCGGATCGTGGATGCCGTCCTGTCCCTTTCTCTGGAGTCCCCGCCGGGGACCGCATGCGTGTACAGCGACCTCGATTTCCTCCTCATGGGGCGGGTGATCGAGGCGGCGTCCTTCACGACGCTCGACCGCCTGCTTCGGCGGGAGCTCGCCGCCCCTCTGGGGATGCACGACACCGGCTACCTGCCTCTCCTTGCGCTTTCCGAATGCGAGACGGGGAGGCTGGTGTCTACCGGGCATTCGGAGGAACGGGGCAGGGAGAAGGTAGGGGATGTCGACGACGAGAACGCGGCGGCGATGGGGGGGGTCGCAGGACACGCGGGGGTGTTTTCCACTGCGCACGACCTTTTCCTCTTCGCACGGGAAATCCTCCGGGCACGTCGGGGAGAGGGAAGGGTGCTCAACCGGCGGTCGGCAAGGGAGATGACGGCGAAAGTCGAAACGCCCCCGGGATGCCCCTTTACCCCGGGGTGGGATACCCCGACTTCCGGGGAGGCGGGCGGGTCGCAGGCCGGGCGTCACTTCCCGGCGGGGTCGATCGGCCACCTGGGATACGCGGGATGCTCCCTCTGGATCGACCTGTCCCGGGAGATCACGGTGGCCTTTCTGACCAACCGGGTGTATTACGGGCAGGATAACCCGCGGCTGAAAACGCTTAGGCCGGCGATCCACGACGCGGTCATGGAGGCGTTGCAAAAGGGATGAAGAGCATACATCTGATCGCGGCGTGCGGCGTGGGAATGGCGTCGCTTGCCGGGATGCTGAAGGAAAAGGGGTTCCGCGTGACCGGGTCCGACGCCAACGTCTATCCCCCCATGAGCACGCAACTGGAGGCGCTCGGCATCCGGCTCCGCACGCCGTACGCGCCCGGCAACATCCCGGTGGATACCGATCTCGTCGTCGTGGGAAACGCCGTCACGCGGGACAACCCGGAGGCCAGGGAAGCGGTTCGCCGGGGACTTCCCACGCTCTCGATGCCGCAGGCGGTGGCGGACTACTTCCTCGAGGGCAAAGAGCCGATCGTGGTGGCGGGGACCCACGGAAAGACGACCACCACGTCGCTTCTTGCCTGGTCCCTCTTCTCCCTGGGGGCGGACCCTTCTTTCCTCGTGGGCGGAGTCCCGAGAAATTTCCCGGTGAGCTACCGGGTGGGCGGGGGGCCTTTTTTCGTGATCGAGGGTGACGAATACGACACGGCGTACTTTGACAAGGGGCCGAAGTTCCTCCACTACCGCCCCCGCATCGGCTTGCTCACCAGCATCGAGTTCGACCACGCCGACATCTACCGGGACCTTGCCCACCTCAAGGAGTCGTTCCGGAAGCTGGTGGGAATCATCCCCCCGGACGGGCTTCTGATCGCCTCCGCCGACTACCCGGACGTGGTCGAGATCGCGGAGGAGGCGCGGTGCCCGGTCTGGTTTTACGGTGTCTCGACCGGCCCCACGATATCCATGAAGATGGCGTGGCGGGTGACCCTCCGGTCGGATGAAGGGGAGTTCTCCCGGTTTCGCCTGGAGCGGGGGGAGGAGGGGCACGAGTTCCGGCAGCGGCTCCCGGGCCGGCACAACGCGGGCAACGCGGCGGCCGCGGCCCTGGCTCTTTATCGCCTGGGATACCCGGCGGACCGGGTCGCGGAGGCGTTCGCGGGGTTTACCGGGGTGCGGAGGCGGCAGGAGACGGTGGGAGAGTTCGGCGGGATCCTCGTGGTCGACGATTTTGCCCACCATCCGACGGCCGTCCGGGAGACGATCCGGGCCATCCGGGCGCGGCATCCGGGCCGTCCCGTGACCGCGGTGTTCGAGCCTCGGTCCAACACGAGCAGGAGAAAGGTCTTCCAGAAGGAGTTCGCCGAGGCGCTCTCGGGCGCCGACGCGGTAATCCTCGCGGGCGTGTTCGGCGCGGAGAAATTTCCTCCCGACGAACGGCTGGATCCGGAGGAAGTGGTTGCCATCCTGTGTAAGGGCGGCAGAAAAGCCTTGTATATCGAGGAGGTCGACCGGATCGTGGAGCACCTATCCGCGGGAGCGCGCTCCGGGGACCTGATCCTCATCATGTCGAACGGGGGCTTCGGGGGAATCCAGGGAAAGCTCGTGCAAGCGCTCTCCGGAATTGACCGGGGACACTCCTGAATCATCTTCGGGATGGGGGAGAGGAGCGTTCCCGACAAAGTCGTCCGAGGAGTCGCCCGCATCGTCCCGGTCCCCGGTTACAGCGAACTGCCGACGGTGGCGGGCTCTCTCATTGTTTTGTTTGACTTTCCCGCGGTGTCTGGTAGATTTGCCCGGATATGGAGTGGAGAGTGGGGAAAATCGCCTTTCGGTCCCGTTCCGTTCTCGCGGTTCTCGTATTGTTGACGGTTTCTTCGGCGGCAACGGCTGCGGACTATCCCCGTCGCATCGCCATTGCCCCCTTTACCATCCTGGGATCCCACGAAGATATCCGGCAGACGGTCGACATCCTGCCCAGGCTTATCTCCTCACGCCTGATGGCGATGACGGGCGCGGAGGTGCTGGTGCTTCCCCCCGGGGAGGGGTCTGCCGAGGATGCCGCGAAACGAGCCGGCCTGCCGCTATTGCTAAAGGGGTCGGTTGCCAAGCTCGGGGAAGGGTACAGCATCGACGTGACCGTAACCGACCTGACCACGGGGCAGATGGCAGACGCCTTTTTCGCGGCGGCCGCCACGGAGGACCAGATCATCCTGCGTCTGGGGGACCTTGCCGCGGACATCTCGGAGAAGGTGTTCGGGGTGAAGGTGGCAAGGGCCTACGCGCCGCCCCCGGGATACTATCCTGCGGCAGCGCCTCCCCCCGCCGCCGCGCCGCCCGCGCCATCCGGCGC
>JBAVJZ010000123.1:0-4009 GCA_049688015.1 Candidatus Deferrimicrobiaceae bacterium
TCTCTATCCGGAAGGCCAGAAAAGCCCCCCTGGAAGGGAAGAGGAACTGGCATATCTTTTCTATCAGCCTTCCGGTGAATACGCAGAACGCGTTGTCGAACGGCAACGAAAATATTGCGCCTTTAACAACGGTTTTGTATCCGAACTTTTCCGCCACGTGTTTCAGTTCCCCGAAGGAATAAAACCTTGCATCCCGGAATACCGAGCCGGCGTCTTTACGCGCCGCCCTGTTTCTCTTTAGTGCCCATAACGATCCCGAACCGAGCGTGCCTACCACGACCCGGCCCCCCTTTTTACATACCCTCACCATTTCCGATATCGCCTTTTCGTATTCCTTTATGAACTCCAGCGCGGTTATGGATATGACGAGGTCGAAACTCTCATCCGGAAAGTCGAGGGAAACGGCATTACCGACAGAGACATTGGTCAATCCCTTGGATCTCGCGATATCGAGCATTTTTTCCGACACATCGATCCCGGTAATATCCGTCGTATATTTCATCAGTTCCAGGGCGAAAATACCGGTCCCGATACCGATGTCCAGGACCTTGTCTCCGGGCTTCGGCGCTGCAAGCTTCAGGACAAGTTCCTTTTCGTAATGCAGGACATACTTCCCCAGCCCGGTTTGGAACCAGTCATCGTAATGTTCGGCGAAACCGTCAAATGTTTGCATCGTGACCTTGCCCTCCGATACACATCGCCATCCCCACGGTGCGTGTTCCATCCGGCCTGCAGATGAACATACAACACGTATCCCTTAAAAAGAACCTCATTCGATCGCCTGTTCTTACCCGAGCCGAACCGCGAGCATGGATACCGAACCGCCGTCGACACCCTCGACGGGAAATCCGACAGGGTCGCCTTCCCTCCGGAGTGCGATCACGTAAAGCAGAGGCAAGTAGTGGTCGGGCGTGGGAATGGAAAGCGCCGCGTCGCGCCCCAGCGTCTCGTAACTTACCAATGGGCTGTCGTTTCCCTCGAGCAGAAAGTTGCGTACTCTGTCTTCGAACCGCACGGCCCAGTCGTAGGGTTCCACCGCATGCCGCCCCCACGCGTAGGCGTGCAGATTGTGCACGAGGTTTCCGCTCCCGATGACGAAAACCCCTTCGTCACGCAACGGGGCAAGCCTTTTCCCGACTTCGAAGTGGAATTTCGCCGGCTGCCGCTTGTCGATCGCAAGCTGCACCACCGGGATGTCGGCCCCGGGGAAGACGTGGCGGAGTACCGTCCATGTCCCGTGGTCCAGGCCCCGGTCCCCGTCCGGTTCGACGGACACCGGCGCAAGCAGTCCCCGGACACGGTCCGCAAGGGCAGGATCCCCGGGGGCTGGGTAATCGATCCGGTACAGCTCCGGCGGGAAGCCGCCGAAATCGTGGATCGTTCGGGGAGCCGTCATCGCCGTCACCGAACTCCCGGAAATGTACCAGTGGGCGGATATGGAAAGTATGGACTTGGGTCGCGGGACCTCCCTTCCAATCGCGGCCCACCCTCGCGTATAGGTGTTGTCCTGCAATGCGTTCATCGGGTTTCCGTGTCCGAAGAAGACGACGGGCATGGGCTTTGTCATTTCCCTGCACCTCCCGCGGAATGGTTCTCTATAAGATTGCACGCATATGGATTTTGCTTCACGGATATCGGTGCCATGGAAGCAATACCGTGCAGAAGGAAGGCCGACGGGCCACTCCTTTGCCGCACGCGCCACGAATACGAAAAAGCGAAGCCCTTTTTGTGACCGTATTCCCGTGAATCGCGGGAATTTTTCCGAAGAGGGAACTCCGGAATCGCCGACTCATCCAACTCGTAAGGGGAACTAGCGTTTGGCAAGAGAAGCCGACCGGCGATTCGACTGACTATTCGGAACGAGGAGGAAGAAATGCAACAGGGCGCAAACAGAGTCAATCCATCGGAAGAAACCATCAGGATCGGTCCGCTGGACATCCGGTTCCTCCTTACGGGCGATGATTCCAACGGAAGCGTGTCGGTGTTCGAGGTTCTCGTCCCCGCCGGGCAGAAGCTGGCGGCACCGCCCCACAAGAACGATGCCTACGAGGAGATCCTCTACGGCATCGAGGGCGTCCTCACCTGGACGGTCGACGGCACGCCGATCGAGGTCGGACCCGGACAGGCCTTGTGCATCCCCCGAGGCGCGGCACACCGTTTCGACAACTTCGGCACCGCGGATTCGAAGCAGCTCGCCGTCATCAGCCCTGCGATCATGGGCCCCGCTTACTTTCGCGAAGCAGCGGACGTGATCGGGTCGGCCGCCGGAGGCCCACCCGACCGGGAAAGGATGACGGACGTATTCCGGCGCCATGGCATGACGGTAGCCATGCCTCCGCCTTCCAAGTAGCAGGCGGCCCGGCGACGCGATCGATTTGGAGGGCATGGCAATCCCCTTCGGAACCAATCGTGCAACGATTACGGGCTACGGCGTTTATGCATAAGGTGGGGGGGGGTCGAACCCGCGCGGGTTTTGCATGCTGTTCCGACTTCGTCCATTCTTTTCCCCCCATGGCGCGGAACCGGAAAATCCGCGAAAACCGCAGCTTCACCCGTTCCGGGCTTGACAGTTCGAAAAGCGATTGAAAGAATCGCCGTCATGATCCCGCAGCGTGCCCGTGCCACGCTCGCCGCAAGCTGCGTCATCCACTTCCTGCACGACGGATGTTCCGATCTCCTGTACGTTCTCTTCCCCGTGTGGGCACGTGATTTCTCCCTCTCTTTCGCACAGGTAGGCCTGCTGCGCACCGGATACTCCGGCGCGCTCGCACTGTTCCAGGTCCCGGCGGGGTACCTGGCGGATCGCTGGGGCGAACCGCGCATCCTGGCCGCAGGAACCTTCCTCACGGCCGTCGGTTTTTTCTGCGTCGGCACCGCGGGAGGTTTCGTTCCGCTCCTCGTGTTTCTGATGATCGGCGGCCTGGGATCCAGCACCCAGCATCCGTTATCGTCGTCGCTGGTTTCCCGTGCCTACGAGGCGGGGCGCCGCCGCGTGGCCATCGGGACGTACAACTTCTCGGGGGATCTGGGCAAGGTGACCTGGCC
This sequence comes from Candidatus Deferrimicrobiaceae bacterium, assembly GCA_049688015.1. Taxonomy (GTDB): domain Bacteria; phylum Desulfobacterota; class Deferrimicrobia; order Deferrimicrobiales; family Deferrimicrobiaceae; genus CSP1-8. The sequence goes on from JBAVJZ010000123.1 coordinate 3,046, forward strand.
GGCCTGCGTGGCCTTTGTCACGGCGTGGGCGGGTTGGCGCTGGACTGCACAGGGCATCGGGGTGGTCGTCCTGGCCGCCGCTGTCGGCATCTTCTTCCTCTTGGCATCGCTGGTGGGCGGCCCCGCGGGTTTCCATGAAATTTCGGCCGCCGACCGCACTGGCAACAGGTGGGGAATCCGGAACACGCGGGGCTTCTCTCTGCTCTCCACGATCCACGCCATCGACAACGGGTCGCGAACCGTTTTTCTCACCTACATGCCGTTCCTCCTGCTCTGCAAGGGCGCGGGTATGGACCTGATGGGACTGGCGTTGGGGTTGACCTTTGCAGGCGGGGCCACGGGGAAGTTCGTCTGCGGGTTCCTGGCCGAGCAGTGGGGAATCATCCGGACGGTCCTCGTCACCGAGGCCGCCACGGGGTTCGGCATTCTGCTGCTCCTGGCCCTCCCCGTGACACCGTCGCTGTTCCTCCTGCCCATCCTGGGCATCGCACTCAACGGAACCTCTTCCGTGCTGTACGGCACCGTCGCCGAGCTGGTGGGGCCGGAGCGGCGCTCGCGCGTCTACGGCCTTTTCTACACCATCGGCATCGGCACGGGCGCGCTGGCGCCGCCGCTCTTCGGCCTCCTTTCCGATACTACCGGCGTCCCGGCGACGCTGGCGATCCTGGCTGCGGTGATCCTCGCCACGCTCCCCCTCGCCCACCTCCTTCGACCGGCCATCGAGTAAAATCCCATCCAATGCCCGCCGTCATAGGGAGTGGAAACCGGGTTGAGAGGAAGCCCCGTTTTACTTTTCTCCGCCCTCCCCGTAGAAATAGTTCATCACAAATCCAGATGACGGGGGAATGTCATGAAACGCGGCTTTCCATGCCTGCTGTTTGCACTTGTGGTGTCTCTTTCCCTGGCGATGCTCCTGCCGGCCCCGGCTCCGGCGGCCTACAAGAGCGAATACAAGCTGAGCGTA
>JBAVJZ010000124.1:0-13758 GCA_049688015.1 Candidatus Deferrimicrobiaceae bacterium
ACCTATGCCGAGTGGGTGCTGAAAAACAACGTGCACAGGATTTTCTCCGGCATCAGGACGTCTCCTGGGAAACACCCTATTCTTCCCGGGAAGTGGGCGAGGGAAGACGAGGATGCCTTCCTGCTCGTTCCCGTAGATGGTGCGGGGGGGTTTCGCGGAATCCTCGTGTGCACCTCCCGGGAGAATCGCAGCTATCACAAGGGGGACGCGGAAATGGTGAGGGATGTCCTCACGATCATGCGCATGGGGATATCCCATGCACTTCAGATCGAGACGCTGGAAGAACGGGCCACGAGCGACGGGCTGACGGGTCTCCTGAACCAGAAGACGTTCCGGCAGCGGCTGACGAATGTCCTGTCGAGGCTCGATACCCGGTACGCATGCGCAGTGATCATGGCCGACATCGATCATTTCAAGCGCGTAAACGACACATACGGACATCCGGCCGGTGACGATGTCCTCAGGAAGATCTCGAAAATCATACAGAAAACGATACGGAAAGCGGATATGGCTGCGAGATACGGGGGAGAGGAGTTCGTCATATACCTCCATCACGCGGACCGGGACAAGGCGATCCAGGTGGCGGAGCGGCTGCGGCTCGTCATCGAGCAGACGAGGTTCGATTTCGGTGGCAAGGAAGTCGGGGTAACCGCCTCCATGGGGATCGCTTGCTACCCGTCAGACGGCAGGGAAATCCGGGAGCTTCTGGCACACGCCGACGAAGCCCTGTACCGTTCGAAACAGGAGGGGAGAAATCGCACGACATTGTACCGGGAGCCGTCCTGACATTCGTATATTCGACGATGTTTATTGACAGCCCATTTCCCCCTGTGGTATTTCAAAGGCAAACCGAACCACAGGGGAGGCGGTAGTCGATGAGGCGCACCGGGACGGTAAAGTGGTTCAACGAGACGAAGGGGTACGGGTTCATCGAACAGGAGGGAGAAAAGGATGTATTCGTCCATTACTCGGCGATACGAATGGACGGGTACAGGACGCTCCGGGAGGGCCAGCCGGTCGAGTACACCATTATGGAAACTCCGAAAGGACTTCAGGCGGCGGAGGTCGTCTGCACGCAGTGACACCCCCCGAACAGTAGATTTTCCCGTAAATCCCTCGCAACCCCCGTCTTTGAGGCGGGGTGTTTTTTTATATGGCACCGGACGGAAAACAGACGCCGGCGAAACGGGGGGCAAAGGTCGCCTCTTTCTCCTGCTCCGTGCAGATCACGCGTTAGTCGTTGACTTCCCTCTCTCCTGGCTATAACGTATTACCTTTAAAGTCATTTTTGCATTTTTGGGGAGTCTGTTGGACGTCCGCAGAATTACCGAATGCCTCATCCAGTCAGGAATAAAACGGAAATTGGAAGAGTGGGGGGTTCCGGGGGAGTTCCCCGTTTCGGTGGAGATTCCGAAGCAGGAAGGGCACGGGGATTTCGCCACGAACGCCGCCCTGCAACTGGGTGCGCATCTCAAGAAAAAACCCAGGGACGTCGCGATGGATCTCCTCGATTCCATTCGGAAGGAAGACGGAAAAGGGTGGTTCCGGGATCTCTCCGTGGCAGGTCCCGGGTTTATCAATATTGTCCTTTCCGATGACGCATGGCGGGAGGTCCTGGCCACCGCGCTGGAAAAGGGAGAACGGTTCGGAGCAGCTTCGCCGGGTAAAGGGGAATCGGTGCTCCTTGAATTCGTCTCGGCGAATCCTACCGGCCCTCTCCATGTGGGGCACGGCCGGGGAGCGGTCGTAGGGGATGCGCTGGCGAGAATCCTGACCTTTACCGGTTACGAGGTAACCACCGAATATTACGTGAACGATGTCGGGAACCAGATCGACAACCTGGGGAAATCCCTCTACGTCCGGTATCTGCAGCTATTCGGGAAAGAGGCGACGCTGCCGGAGGACGGGTACCAGGGGGAGTACCTGGTCGAACTCGCCCGGGAGTTTCGCGAAGAGGTGGGAGACCGGTACCTGGCAGTCGCGGAGGAGGAGGCGTTCCCCGTTTTCCGTATCGTCGCCTGCGACCGTATACTCGACGGAATACGGAAAGACCTCGAGGCGTTTCATGTGCATTTCGATCGCTGGTTCCGGGAAAGGAGCCTGCATGAAAGCGGCGCCGTCGACGAGGTAGTCGGCGCATTGCGCGAACGAGGTCAACTGTACGAGGCGGAGGGGGCGGTGTACTTCAAGAGTGAATCGCACGGGGACGAGAAGGACCGCGTACTCGTGCGCGCGGATGGTCGTACTACCTATTTCGCCTCCGACCTCGCCTACCATCGCGCGAAATTCCGTCAGGATTTCTCGAGGGTGGTCGACATTTGGGGAGCCGATCACCACGGGTATGCTCCCAGGATCTCGGCGGCGCTCAAGGGGCTGGGAGTAGACGACAGCCGGCTCGAGATCCTGCTCGTACAGTTCGTATCCCTGATCCGGGATGGAAAGATTGTTCAAATGTCCACACGAACGGGGAAGTTTACGACATTACGTGAAGTTATGGATGAAGTTGGGGTCGACGCGGCGCGCTTCTTCTTCCTGCTTCGAAGTTTCCATTCTCACCTTGAATTCGACCTCACCCTGGCCAAGACGCAGTCGAGTGAAAACCCCGTGTATTACATACAGTATGTGCACGCAAGAATCTGCAGCATCTTCCGGGAGGCTGCCGGGCAGGGAATCGTTCTGTCGGGAACGCCGTCCTTGTCCGTCCTTTCCTTGCCGGCGGAAACGAACCTGATGAAGAAGGTGGCGCGATTTCCCGATGTCGTCTCGGAATCCGCCCGGGCAAGGGAACCGCACCGGATCCCCTTCTACCTGCTTGATCTGGCACGCGAATTCCATGCGTTTTACCACAACCACCGATTTCTCGGAGAAACTGCCGAACGCACCCAGGGGAGGCTGGCTCTCGCGACAGCGGTCCGGAACGTCGTCGCCACCGGCCTCTCGCTGATCGGTGTCTCGGCGCCGGAGCGAATGTGAGATATCTCTACAACAAGAAACGGGGGTTTCGCAGTTCTGAAGGGGAAAGATTCCAGTTCGCCTTCTTTGTGGTCGGGGCGATCGTACTGCTGGCCGTGGCATTCGTCCTCGGACTCCAGGTCGGACGGATCGTGGAGAAGAATGCGGAGCAGCGCAGGATCGAGGCGAACAAGCAGGAGGGGACGATCGTAATCGGCAAGGAAGCCGAATCGGAGATCCGCAAGGATCTGGGAGTATTTTCCGAAGAGGCGGGAAAGGTTCCTCCCGTGCCCCCGCCCAGTGCCGGCGAACACCTGAACGAGACCGAAAAAAGCCTCACCTTCCGTGAGACTCTGGCAAAGAAGGATCCCGATCCCATCCTCCTTGCCCGCCCCACCCCGCTGAAAAAGGATCCCGCGCAGACCACTGCAGCGAAGACCGCCCCAAAAGGAACGTTGATGGTGCAGGTGGCCGCGTTCCGCGACAGGGCTGCGGCCGAGGCATTCCGGAAGCGGCTGGAAAAAAGCGGATTCCAGGTGGAAATAAGACTGGGGGGAGGCTACCACAAGGTGGTCGTCGGTCCGTATCCGGACCGGGAGGCGGCAAACCGCGCGATCCGGAAGCTCAAGTCCGAGTGGAAGGTGAATCCTTTCCTGGTCCGGAGATGAAGCGACGATGAAGACGCAACCTCCAGAGGGGGTCTTCCTTGCGCAGGCCGGACCCGGGGCGGTCATCCCCGTCTGGCAGGAGTTCCACGCGGATCTGGAAACTCCGGTGTCGGCATACCTGAAAATCGCTGCCCGGTACCCGGACGACCATTTTCTCCTGGAAAGCGTCGAGGGTGGGGAGAAATGGGCCCGGTATTCCTTCATCGGCTTCGACCCGTACATCCGGTTCCGCATCGACCGGACCACGGTGACGATAACCAGGGGCGGAAAGTCCGAAACCCGCACGGTGGCCGGGGACCCGATGAGAGAACTGGAAGGAATTCTTGCAGGAATACGGTACGTCCAGGCGGAAGGGCTCCCGAGGCTCTCGGGGGGCGCCGTAGGGTTCATCGGATATGACTACATCCGGAACATCGAGAGGATCCCGGACACCCATCCCGACGAAGGAACTCCCGACGCATTCTTTCTCTTCCCCTCGCGACTCGTGATATTCGACAACGTGAAGCACACGATACGGATCGTGGTGCACGGACAGGGCGGGGACTCACGGTCCGAATCCGAGGAATACCGGCGGTGCATTCATGCTATCGAGGAGGTAAAGGATATCCTCCAGGGCCCTCTCCGGTGGACCGATATTCCCGATAACTCAGGCGAAGCGGCACCGCCTGTCTTCGAGGTTCCACGGGAGATCTTCCTTGCGTCCGTCCGGAAAGCGAAGGAGTACATCCGTGACGGGGAGATCATACAGACGGTACTTTCCAACCGCTCGCGGGTCCGGACGAGACGCTCCCCTTCGGAGGTGTACCGCGTACTGCGTTCCCAGAACCCTTCCCCCTACATGTTCCTGCTGAAATTCGGCGACCTCGCACTGGTGGGGTCTTCTCCGGAGATCCTGGTCCGGCTGGAGGAGGATCTCGTGCAGCTTCGTCCCATCGCCGGCACGCGCCCCAGGGGAACGACGACAGAGGAAGACCGCCGCATGGAGGCGGAACTCCTCTCCGACCCGAAGGAACTTGCCGAGCACGTGATGCTCCTTGATCTGGGGAGGAACGACGTCGGCCGGGTGTCGCAGTGGGGGACGGTCGTGGTGGACGAGCAGATGGTGGTGGAAAGATATTCGCACGTGATGCACATCGTCTCCAACGTCATCGGAAGACTGCGCGAGGGGATGACCGCATTCGACGTTCTCCGCGCGGCCTTCCCTGCGGGGACGGTCACGGGGGCTCCGAAAGTCCGCGCGATGGAGATCATCGAGGAGCTCGAACCGTTCCGGCGGGGGATCTATGCGGGGTCGGTGGGGTATTTCGACCTGCAGGGGAGCATGGACTTCTGCATCACGATCCGTACGATCGTTATGAAAGGCGAAGAGGCGATGATCCAGGCGGGGGCGGGGATCGTCGCCGATTCGGACCCGGAGAAAGAGTGGGAGGAGATCCACAACAAGGCCCGGATTCTCTTCCGGGCGGCGGGGGCGAACGACCGGGCGGAGAAGAACCGGTGATCGCAGTTATCGACAACTACGATTCCTTCACCTACAACCTCGTCCAGTACCTGTGCGAACTCGGAGCGGAAGTGAAGGTGTACCGCAACGACGCCGTTTCGGTGAAGGAGCTGGTCCGTCTTTCGCCCGACGGCCTTGTCATCTCCCCCGGCCCGGGTGGCCCGGAAAGCGCAGGCATATCCCTCGAGGCGATCCTCGCGTTTTCGGACCGGATACCCATACTGGGCGTGTGCCTCGGGCACCAATGCGTCGGGAAGGCATTCGGGGGAAGGGTCGTGCACGCCAGTACTCTGATGCACGGAAAGACCTCGCAGATTTTGCACAACGGGAAGGGAATCTTTTCCATGATCGAAAACCCGATGACGGCGACGCGGTACCATTCGCTTGCCCTGGAGCGGGAATCTCTGCCCTCTGTGCTCGAGGTGTGCGCCGAGGCGGAGGACGGCGAGGTGATGGGAATCCGACACGTTTCCCGGCCCGTTTACGGAGTACAGTTCCACCCCGAATCGATCCTTACCCGGTACGGCATGAGGATTCTCGAGAATTTCCTCTCGCTCATCAACCCGCGTCAGCCGGTTCGTATCTGCCTCGGCAACATGCGCGAAGCGATCTCGCAGGTGGCGTCGGGGAAGAACCTGACTCCGGACGAGATGCGGGACGCAATGAACATGATCATGGGAGGCGAGGCGACCCCCGCACAGATTTCCTCGTTCCTTTCCTGTCTGGCGATGAAAGGGGAGACGACGGAGGAAATCACGGCGGCGGCCCTGGTGATGCGGCAGAAAGCAGCGAAAATCTCCGGCCCTGCGAATGAACCGCTTCTTGACACGTGCGGCACGGGAGGGGATCGGTCCGGCACATTCAACATTTCTACGACGGTGGCCTTCGTGGCTGCAGGCGCGGGGATTCGCGTCGCCAAGCACGGGAACAGGTCGGTCACCAGCCGTTCCGGAAGTGCCGATGTCCTCGAAAGCCTGGGCATGAACATCCAGGCATCGTTTACGGACGTCCAGCGGGCGCTGGACGAGGCCGGTATCACGTTCATGTTCGCACCGAAGTTTCATGCGGCCATGAAGTACGCGATCGGACCCCGCCGCGAGATCGGGATCCGGACGATCTTCAACATTCTGGGCCCACTGAGCAACCCTGCCGGTGCGACCCGGCAGGTCGTCGGGGTGTACAGCGAAGATCTGGGTGAGCCTTATGCCCGGGTGCTGGCGCAACTCGGGCAACGGCGGTCCTTCGTCGTACACGGGACCGACGGCATGGACGAGGTGACCCTTTCCGCTCCGACGATTGTGTGGGAAGTCCGGGAAGGGGAGGTCAGAAGGTATCTGTTCGACCCGCGGTCGGTAGGGTTCGAATGCGCCTCATCCCAGGGAATCAAGGGGGGCGACGCGGCGACGAATGCCCGGATCCTCAGGGAGGTTCTGTCCGGGAAGCCCGGCGTTCCCCGGGATGCGGTACTCGTCAACGCGGGATTCGCCATCGTTGCGGGGGGGAAAGCCGACGATGTGCGGGAAGGCATTGCCCTGGCCAAGCGATCGATCGACTCGGGCGCCGCGATGGACCGGCTCCGGAAGTTCCTGGGGATCCTGGGAACCGGGGAATCGGTTTGACCTCGATGGCGCAACACCTCTCCCGGATCGTGTCCGCCGTCCGGGAGGAACTGGCGGAGAGGAAGGCCGCCGTGCCGTTCCCGGAGATCGCAGACAATGCGCGAGCAGACCAAAGCCGACGGGACATACGGAATTTCCTGCGTGAGGGGCCAGGCATCATCGCGGAGATCAAAAGGGCCTCTCCGTCCCGGGGCTGGATCCGGAAGGACCTCGATGCCGCAGGAATCGCAAGGTCCTATGTATCGGGGGGGGCCTGCGCGGTGTCGGTGCTGACCGAAAATCGCTTCTTCGGTGGATCGTTGCGGGATCTCTCCGAAGCGAGGGCCGCGTGCGGCGACCTGCCCGTCCTCCGGAAGGATTTCGTGCTGGACGAGTACATGTTGGCCGAATCACGCGTGAACGGTGCCGACCTCGTACTCCTTATCGTGGGGGTTTTGGGGAGGAAAACGGCCGAGATGGTCCGCCGGGCCGCGGAGTACGGGCTGGAGCCTCTGGTGGAAGTTCACGATGAAGAGGAGATGAGGGTTGCCGCCGACAGCGGCGCGACGATCGTAGGGATCAACAACCGGGACCTCGTATCGCTCCGGGTCGATCCGGACACGGCGGCCCGGCTTATCCCCCTGTCGCCGTCCGGAGCGCTCAAGGTAGTCGAAAGCGGCATTTCCTCCCATGCGGAGGTGAAGAGATTTTACGATATGGGGGCGGATGCGTTTCTCGTGGGAGAAGCGATCGTACGATCCTCGGATGCAGCGGGGACGATCCGGATGCTTAGATCGGGAGTGTACAATAAAGAATCAGAAAAGGAGCGTATCGAATGGAAACCAAGATCGTCCTGAAGGACTCCGAAATTCCGAAGACGTGGTACAACATCATGGCCGACATGCCCAATCCCCCGGCCGCGGTTCTCCATCCGGGAACCGGCAAACCGATCACGCCGGACGACCTTGCTCCTCTTTTCCCGATGGCTCTCATCGAACAGGAGGTCTCGACGCAGCGGTTCATCCCGATCCCCGACGAGATCCGAAAGATCTACGCTCTCTGGAGACCCTCGCCCATGTACCGCGCCAAGAGGCTCGAAAAGGCGATCGGAACCCGGTCGCGTATCTATTACAAATACGAGGGAGTGAGCCCGGCTGGAAGCCACAAGCCGAACACGTCCATTCCGCAGGCCTATTACAACAAGATGGCCGGACGGAAGCGCATCGCCACCGAGACGGGCGCGGGACAATGGGGATGCGCGCTTGCTCTCGGGGCCAGCTTCTTCGGGCTCGAGTCCAAGGTCTACATGGTGAAGGTCAGCTACTATCAGAAGCCGTATCGGCGGATGCTGATGGAGGTATTCGGCGCCAAGGTCGTTTCCTCCCCGAGCGAAGATACGCAGTGCGGCAGGCAGATTCTGGCGACCGACCCGGACTCGCCGGGGTCTCTCGGAATCGCGATCAGCGAGGCGGTGGAGGATGCCGCCACCCGGGAGGACACGAGCTACTCGCTGGGCTCGGTGCTGAACCACGTCTGCCTTCATCAGACCGTGGTCGGCCTGGAGTGCGTGGAGCAGATGAAGATCGCCAACGATTATCCGGATGTGGTGATCGGTTGCTGCGGCGGCGGTAGCAACATGGCCGGAATCAGTTTCCCGTTTCTCCGCGACAAGATCGCGGGAAGCAAAAATCCGCGCGTCATCGCCGTGGAACCGGCTTCCTGCCCGACACTGACAAAGGGAGTGTACGCCTATGATTTCGGCGACACCGCCCGGCTGACTCCGCTCGTGAAGATGTACACCCTCGGACACGATTTCATTCCGGCGGGGATCCACGCGGGGGGTCTTCGCTACCACGGAGATTCTCCCCTGGTCAGCCAGCTCTGCCACGAAGGTCTGATCGAGGCGCAGGCCTACCACCAGCTGGTGGTGTTCAAGAGCGCGCTTTCCTTCGCACAGGCAGAAGGGATCCTTCCCGCGCCCGAGTCGTCGCATGCCATCCATTCGGCGATCGTCGAGGCGAAAAGGGCGGACGAGGAAGGGAAGGAAAAGGCGATCCTGTTCAACCTGAGCGGACACGGCTTATTCGACCTTTCCGCGTACGACGATTTCCTGTCGGGGAAGCTCGTTGATCACGAACACCCGGAGACCAAGATCCGGGAAGCGCTCTCTCACCTGCCGAAGGTGGGGGCCTAGGGAGGAAGATGTTCCGGATTAAGATGTGCGGGGTGACATCCCCCGGAGACGCGGTTCTGGCCGTGGAGGCGGGTGCGGACGCTGTGGGGATCAATTTCTTCCGGGAATCAGTCCGGTACGTCGCCCCGGACGCTGCCGCCCCGATCGTGGAGGCGATACGGGATCAAGCAACCGCGGTAGCCGTGTTTGTCAATGAGAGCCCGGAGAGGATCGCGCAGATCTGCGGGAAACTCGGGATCGGGGTGGTCCAGTTGTCGGGGCACGAGCCTGCGGCCAGCGCCGCCCGTATCCGGTATCCGGTGATCAAGGCGGTGCACATGGAGAACGGGTCCGGTCTGGACGCGTTTCGGGACTACCCGTGCCGGGCGTTTCTCTTTGACGCCTCCGTACCCGGGGAGTACGGGGGAACCGGGAAATCCCTCGACTGGGAGGCTCTCCGGCGGGCGACTGGAGGGCCCCTCGTCCGGTTCGGGAAAGGCGCTTCGTCCGGTTCGGGTCGGCCATGGATGCTTGCCGGGGGACTGACTCCGGAGAACGTGGCAGAGGCCATCCGGGCGGCACGGCCGTTCGGGGTCGACGTGGCTTCCGGCGTCGAGGCGGCGCCCGGAAAGAAGGACGCGGAAAGAATGAATGCGTTCGTGGAGCGCGCTAGAGGAGGATTCGGGATTGCGGAAATCGGCGGGTAATCGCTGGCCCGACCGGAACGGGCATTTCGGCCCATTCGGGGGGCGGTACGTTGCGGAAACGCTGATGACCGCGCTCATCGAACTGGAAAAGGCGTACCGGGAGACGATACGGGACAGGCGATTCCGGGAAGAACGGGACGCGATGCTCCGGGAATACGCAGGACGCCCCACCCCCCTCTACTTCGCACGCCGTCTCACGGAGAAGGGGAAGGGGGCAAAAATCTTCCTGAAACGGGAGGATCTCGCCTTCACCGGTTCTCACAAGATCAACAACACGCTCGGGCAGGGACTTCTCGCCAGGAGGATGGGAAAGAAACGCATTATCGCGGAGACGGGTGCGGGGCAGCACGGGGTGGCCACAGCGACGGTGTGCGCGAAGATGGGAATTCCCTGTGCGGTCTACATGGGTTCGGAAGATGTCCACCGCCAGCGAACGAATGTTTTTCGGATGCGGCTTCTCGGCGCGGAGGTCTTCCCGGTCCGCTCCGGGAGCAAAACCTTAAAAGACGCCATGAACGAGGCGCTACGGGACTGGGTTACGAACGTTCGGACCACCTATTATCTTATCGGTTCCACCGCGGGGCCTCACCCCTATCCGATGATGGTCCGCGACTTCCAGTCCGTGATCGGGAAGGAGTGCCTCCGGCAGTTCCAGAAGATCGAAAACGGTCTCCCCTCCGCGGTCGTGGCATGTGTGGGGGGGGGAAGCAACGCCATGGGAATTTTTACCCCGTTCCTGGACCGGAAGAAAGTAAAGCTCGTCGGGGTGGAAGCCGGCGGGCTGGGATTGGCGACGGACAGGCACGGAGCGCCCCTGTGTCGTGGGCGCACGGGCGTGCTGCACGGCAGCAAATCGTTCGTTCTGCAGGATACAAACGGACAGATCCGCGAAGCCCACTCCATATCCGCGGGGCTCGACTACCCCGGAGTCGGGCCCGAACATGCGTTTCTCAAAAGCACCGGACGGGCCGTCTATGTTGCGGTAACGGACCGGGAGGCACTCGAGGGTTTCGACCTGCTCTCGCGGTGGGAAGGGATCCTGCCGGCCCTCGAATCCTCCCACGCGGTCGCGTACGGATTCCGCCTCGCGCGGAAAATGCGAAAGACCCAGTCGGTCGTGATCAATCTTTCCGGGAGGGGGGACAAGGACATCGCCATCGTCGCGGAGGGGAAGGGGACCGGGCGTGTCCCGCATTGAGAAGGCATTCACCCGCCTCGGAAAATCCGGAGAGAAGGGGCTGGTGGTCTTCCTTACTGCCGGGGATCCGGCCCCGCGTGCCTCTCTGGCCTACCTGTGCAGCGCGGCCGAGGGGGGAGCGGACATACTCGAATTGGGAATCCCGTTTTCCGACCCGATGGCGGACGGACCGACGATCCAGGCGGCTTCCCGGCGCTCCCTCGCGGGGGGCATGACTCCCGGGCGAGCCCTGTCCCTGCTGTCCGACTTCCGGGAGAGACATGACACACCGGTAGTGATATTCGGGTACTATAACCCATTCCTTCAGTACGGGGCCCGGGCATTCTGCCGGGATGCCCGGGCCGCCGGAGCGGACGGGGTCCTGGTGGTGGACCTTCCTCCGGAGGAATCCCGGGAAATGGCGCCACAGGCAAGAAAATCGGGGCTGGACTGGATACCCCTCATTTCTCCCACCAGCGGCGAGGAGCGGATACGAAACGCGTCCGCGATCGGTTCGGGTTTCCTGTATCTGATTTCGGTTACCGGGATCACAGGAACAAGGAAATCGCTGCCCCCACGACTCCGGAGCTGGACGCGGGAGGTGAAGGCGCTGACCCGTCTTCCCGTCGCGGTCGGTTTCGGGATATCCCATCCCGCGATGGCGAAGGATGCGGTTTCCCACGCCGAAGCGGCGGTGGTCGGGAGTGCGTGCGTCAAGATGGTGGAGCGTCACGGGACCTCGCGGAAGGGTCCGGACGCCCTCCGACGATTCGTGCATTCCCTCAAGAAAGCGATGAGGTGACCGAGCGATGGCGATTCGACTGTTCCGGAAGAAGGACGAAGGGGAAAGGCGGATCAAGACTCCCGAGGGAGTGTGGATCAAGTGCGCCGCCTGCCTTGAAATCATCTACAAGCCCGAGGTCGAGCGAAACCTCAACGTGTGTCCGAAATGCAACTATCATTTCCGGATTCCGGCACTGGAAAGGATCCGTTCCATCGTGGACGAGGGAACGTTCCAGGAATTCGGGGAGGACATCGAGTCCGTTGACATGCTCTCCTTTACGGACACGAAAAAGTACACAGACCGGCTCAAGGACGCGAAAAAGAAGACGGGCCGCAAGGAAGCGGTGATCACGGGCACCGGCCGGATCAACGGGATCGAGGTCGTCCTGGGGGTGCTCGACTTCGAGTATCTCGGCGGTTCCATGGGATGCGTGGTCGGGGAGAAGATCACGATAGCGGGGGAGCACGCTTTGGAACGGAAGCGCCCGTTCCTCATTGTCAGCGCGTCGGGGGGGGCGAGGATGCAGGAGGGGACGCTGTCCCTGATGCAGATGGCGAAGACCAGCGCCGCCCTGGCGAGACTTTCCGACGCAAAAATCCCCTTTATCAGCGTGATGACCGACCCCACCACGGGGGGAGTTGCGGCGAGTTTCGCCATGCTCGGAGACATCATCATATCGGAACCCGGGGCGCTAATCGGGTTTGCCGGACCACGCGTCATCGAGCAGACGATCAAGCAGAAGCTTCCGGAGGGGTTCCAGCGAGCCGAGTTTCTCCTGGAACACGGGATGGTAGACATGATCGTCGAGCGGACGAAGCTCAAGCCGACGCTGACGCAGATTCTCCGATTTCTGGAGCCCCCCACCGGGAAATGAGACACACAGGGGGGCCCCGGGGTCCGGAACGGATTCGGCCGGGACTCGAACGCATTCTCGCCGCATGCGAAATGACAGGGCACCCCGAACGCGCCTTCCGGACGGTTCACATCGCCGGGACGAACGGGAAGGGATCGACCGCATGTTTCACGGATGCGGTCCTTCGCCGGATGCTGGCCGAACCCATCGGCCTGTACACGTCCCCCCACCTTCTCATGCCGGAGGAACGAATCCGCGTGGGGGGAGAGAAAATTCCCTCCGACGATTTCGCCCGGTCGGCAGGGAAGGCCGCTGCGCTTTCCGAATGCGTTGCGGACAGGGTCGGGGAGCCCCTATCCTACTTCGAGGAGATGACCTGGATCGCTTGCGACTGGTTCCGTGAGAGGGAGGTGCCCGTGGCTGTCATGGAGACGGGCTTAGGAGGGCGATGGGATGCGACGAATCTCAGTCTCCCGGTGGTGTCCATCATCACGAACGTTGGACGGGACCATGCGGAATGGCTCGGCAAATCTCTCAAGAAGATCGCTTCCGAGAAGGCAGGGATCCTGCGGGAAGACACCCCCGCGGTACTGGGAAGACTTTCACCGTCCGCCCGGAAAGTCGTCCTTTCCGTGGCGAAAGAAAAAGGAAGCCGGGTCTGGGAAATGGACCGGGAGCTTCGCTGGGAAGAGTGCCCGGAGGGGCGAATATCCTTTCTCCTCCCCGGTATTTCCCTCGAGCGGATCAAGGTCCGTATGCAGGGGGAATTTCAGCGACACAACGCCCTGCTTGCCCTGGCGGCCTCGTGGATCGTAGCATCGTCGCGGGGTGTGACAGAGAAAAATTTCGCGCGGGCCGCGCGGCTCGCTTTGGGAGAGGCAAGTTGGCCCGGCAGGTATGCGCCCCTGCCCGGAAAGCGAAACACCGGGGCCTGGGTTGATGGCGCCCACAACCCGGCTGCCGCAAGGGCCCTTGCTCGGGAATTGGCAAAGAGAAGAAGCGGCGGGAGGACGGAAAGGACCGTGGCTCTGTGGAGCATGCTCGTCGACAAGGACATTGCCGGCTTCCTCCGGGAGATCGCTTCCGTCGTGGATGGCGTCGTCGCCTATCCCATGGAAGTGGACCGGGCAGCGAAGCTGCCCGTCCTGTCGGCCGCGCTTCGCAAGGAGGGGATCCGGTACCGGGAAGCGAAGAACTTCGACGACGGCTGGTCCATCGCCCGGAGATGGGCAGGCAAGAAGGGGATGACCATCGTGTGCGGTTCCCTGATGGCAGCAGCGGACGCCTACCGCTTCCGCGGGGGGAGAGTCGGGTGAATCCCAGGGGAGCTCGAACGGCCGCTTTT
>JBAVJZ010000125.1:0-3159 GCA_049688015.1 Candidatus Deferrimicrobiaceae bacterium
ACCTTCAGGACAAGGGGCAAATCGCAGTCCCGGGCGAATCGGATATATATCGGAGCACCTGCGGCATCCGGCTCGCCGCAGGGACAGGCCTCCTATTTTTCCTTCTTCATCTTCCGTTTCCATGCCAGGTCGAGCCATTCGTTCATGTCGCGGATGTTCCGGGAGAGGTACCAGCGTCCGTTCGCGAAAACCCCGTAGTCGGCTCCGGCCATCGCGGAGGCAAAGCGGGTGGAATTCGCGAAGAATAACCACTGTTCCACCCACATCTTCTCAATCGGTTCGTTGAAGATGCTGTCGTTCTGCGCAAGCCCCTTCGCCACGCCCCTCTCCCAGGCGGCAAGGAGGATGTTCGTGGCGGCCAGGGTCATCTCGTTCGTGGTCCGGATCGTTTCCTCGAAGCGGGCGAAATGCCCTTCCACCCAGTTTCCGCCGTGGCAGCCGGAACAGATCTTCTTTATCTTTGCCGTCCGGGCTTTCCCTTCCTGGGCACTGATCAGATACGACGAGGCCGGCTCGCCGGTGAGCTCGGTGGGAAGGGGAAGACCCGCCTTGTTCCGGATCATCGTGGTGTCCGGGGACAGCGGGTGGGGGTGGGCATAGACGGGTCCGAAGATCCGCCAGGCATGACGGTCGTTCATCTGGTGGGAACGTTCGGCGATGATCTCCGGTTGGTCGCCCTCCCCGGCGATCAGGAGACTCACGTGACAGGCGGCACAGGTGGGAGCGGTAAAATCCGTACCGATCTTCCAGGGGACGCTCGTAAAGTCCCACGTGTCTCCGAGAGAGGAATAGATATTCCCGTGCTTGCTTACCAGGTAGACGGGGTAGGCGGGCACGTCCGGCCCCTTGTGGCACTCGGAGCAGGTGGCGGGATTCCTGGCCACCTTGATTGAGAACTGGTGCCGGGTGTGGCAGGACGTGCAGGATCCCTTCGAGTCATCGGGATTGATGCGCCCCACCCCCTGGTTCGGCCACCCCGAAAGAACGGGAAACGCCATTTCCCCCATCGCGGTCTCACGTTGCCGCATCCCCGACACCCCGATCACGGTTCCATGGCAATAGAAGCAGGCGTCGGCATTTGTCTGATCCGAGGGAGAGATGAGCCCGATCTTTCCGTCGCTGAAGGCATACGTGCCGTTCACCTGATCGACGAGCCCGTGGTAAACCGCGTTGTTGTTCAGGTTCGCGTATGCATGGGACATGATGTTCCGGGAATATTGCATTGTCTCCTCGGGATGACAGGTGGAGCAGTCCGGGGGGCTGACAACGATATGTACGCGATGCCCGTTGTGGTCGAAGGTGCCC
This sequence comes from Candidatus Deferrimicrobiaceae bacterium, assembly GCA_049688015.1. GTDB lineage: Bacteria > Desulfobacterota > Deferrimicrobia > Deferrimicrobiales > Deferrimicrobiaceae > CSP1-8. The sequence goes on from JBAVJZ010000125.1 coordinate 1,306, forward strand.
TTGTGGGTATCCGGCTTCAGCGTGTGACACTCGGCACATCCAACGACCGTATTCAGCAACGTTTCGGGTACGCTCTTCGCCGATACTCTCCTCTGGAGAGCCGGTTTTTTCAACCCTTCCTCGGGGGTCACCCGGGAATGGAGGGAACGCTTCCAGTCGGCGACGATCCCCGGGGTGACATCCGCATGGCAGGACAGGCATTCTTCGGTCTTATCACTCACCGGGGGAGACGCGATCGCTGCAGAGGCCCCAATGAACAGAAAGGTCAGAACACGGAGAGATGCCTTTTGCATCGGGAGTCCCCTCCTTTAGGGAAGAATTTCACTGCGTGGAAATTTTCCGTTTTGTTATTCGAGTGGCGGTTCCCATTCCCGGTTGCTCCGCTGGCACCCCGGCATGATCAAGCTTTGTGGAATCATGCCTCCCTTGAGAAATGCGCCGAGTATCTCCTCGACCGGCCCGCAGATGTGACGGACGACCCGTATCCCCCGCGATGACACCGCAGCCTCCATCGCATGGGATATGGAGCAGCAGATCAGCACCTCGATTCGGAGTTCCGCCAGGCGTGCGGCACGTTGGGTGAGGTCTCCCTTTGTCAGTGTGACTGTCTTCGATCGTTTCTGCCCATCCCATGCCATGTCGACCAACAGCAGCCTGCCCGCCGCGTCGGTGACTGGGGAGACATATCCATCCCACTCTGGGATCGCGATTCTCATCCGTGTAATGAAAAAGGCAAGGAGGATGCCGTGCCGAAGATTTTCTGCCCAAGGGGATAAGTTATTATATATCCCATGTTTGCCGGCCGATAAGAAGAACGAGCCTACCCTGTACCGTTGCAGGATGCCATGGTGGCGAATTGGATACTTGACGTACCGCAAGGGTGCCGCGGCCGCAACATGCCCCGGGCAGAATCATCACGCCTAAAAAAATGAGCATTGATCCAAACGAAAACGGAGCCCGGGGAACCGATCCCCGGGCTCCGTACATTCCCTCTTCTCCTGCAGGCCCCCGACGCTAGGGTGTTGCCATCATCGGTGGCGCGGCAGCCTGTACCACGTTGTCGTTTGCAACTACCTCATCCGGTCCGTAAACGGACTCCAGCCATCCTTCGGAGTCCACGACCGGATCGGTAAGCCAGTGATCGGCATACGCGGCCGCGTGGCAGTTGTTGCAGTCGGACACATTGAACGAGGCATAGACGGCTGTGCCGATTACGTTCCTCTGGATATTGTGCGGCGTCGCATATTTCCACGTCGGCCGTGCCGTCATGTCGGGAATGAGTCCGCCGAGGGATGCGGCCAAGGGGTACTGGAACACGTCGTTGTCCACGGGGACGTGGCGGAGAACAGCGTACTTTTTGTTCGCCATATCCCCTGTCCCCAGCCACCTCGGATTTTTTCCGACCCGGATGGTCATGAGGGCGTCCGGCGCAGACCCTTCCGGCCGGACGGCGAGCGTCGGGTCTCCCTCGTTAATACGGTAGAAGGGGAGATCGGTGCCTCCCACGTCGATGTCCGTATGGCAACCGAAGCAGTTCTTGTAGGGCTGCGCGTGGCATACCTGGCAATCCATGGTGGCCAGATGCCCCGTGGTGTGAAGGGTGTTCACCCCCGTTACACCGGTGTGGCAATCCACGCACTTGGTCGTTCCGGCAACGTCATACCGGTCGCCGCTCCCCGCCGGGTCGGGCGCCCCTGCGCCGTGCATCTCGTCGCCGCTGTGGCAGAAGACGCAGCCCTTCGGGAGTCCGGTGGTGTTGTCGATCTCCTGGGTCTTGGCGAAGTGTACGTCGGGCAGAACGGTCGCCAGGCCCAGATCGTTCCTCCCGATGAGCGCGTTGTTCAGCCCGAAGAA
>JBAVJZ010000126.1:0-32285 GCA_049688015.1 Candidatus Deferrimicrobiaceae bacterium
CTGTCAACACGGAAATCGTCATCCTCAGGATGATATATAATGGGGATCCCGGGGAAAGGGGAGACCGATGAAAGATGTGATCATCGCTGGGGGCGGCCCGGGTGGGCTCATCCTGGCGCATCTTCTCGAAGAGCACGGGATCGACTACCAGGTTCTCGAGCGGGGAAAGACGGGACAGTCGTGGCGCATGATGCGTCCGGGCATGACCCTGCTGTCCCCCTCCGTCCCGGGCACCGACTGGACGTCCCTGACGCTGAAGCATCCTCTGTGGGCGATCCCCGGCGTCCGGAAGCCGTTCCCCAGCCGGGAAGATTTTCTCTGCTACGTGGACGCCTTCGCCCGGGAGAACATGCTGCGCATCGCCGAGAATACCGCCGCGGTCCGGGCCGCCGTCACCCCCCGGGGATTCTCCGTAGAGACATCGAACGGAGAAACGTTCTGCCGGTTCCTGGTGATAGCGACGGGATCGTCGTCGGAGCCGGCGTTTCCCGACATCCCCGGAATCGCCTCCAACCCGTTCGTTCTCCATTCCTGCGACTTCATCCATTGCATGGCGTACCGGGAGAGGCGGGTCCTGATCATCGGGGGCGGGAACTCCGCCGCGGAAATCGCTCTCGAGATGTCCGGGACCGCCCGGGTCACGCTCTGCACCCGCGGGCCGATGCGCTATTTCAGCGACACGGGAGACCTGGAGGACATCCGGGGATCGTCGGAAAGCGCGCTCAAGGAGTGCATCCGGTTCGGAATCATCACGCTGCGGGAAGGGGACTTCGCGGTCCGCGTGGCGGGCGGACGGGTCAGTTTCCAAAGCGGTGAGCAGAAGGAATACGACTGGATCATCTGCGCCACGGGGTATCGACCGGCGTGGATTCCGATCGAGGGCGGGGATGTGCAAACCGATGAGGGAGGGTATCCCGTGATCTCTCCCACGGGGCAGTCCTCCGTCCCCGGACTGTACTTTTGCGGGTCGCTGGCACGGTTCAACAGGCGTTGCGCCTTCATCCACGGATTCCGCAATTACGTGGAAAAGGTGTTCTGGGATATAGCGGACCGGTTGTAACCCCCGTATCGGCATCCCGGATATATCTTCCGTACCCGGAACTCACCACCCTTCAGGAACGTTCGGCTCCTTCCCCGTCCCGGGGGGTAAAAACGGAAAGACGGTACTGGAGGGCCTCGGCGACATGCGGGAGGGACACGTTCTTTTCTCCCGCCAGGTCGGCGATTGTCCTGGCCACGCGGGCCGCTTTTCCGATTCCCCTTCCGGACAGGCCCATCCTGTCCGACGCGCGTGCGAGGAAGGTGCGGGCCTCGGGGAGGAAGGAGAAAGTCATCTCGGCATAGGGGATGCGTGCCGTCCCGTTCGTCCGAAAGGGGATTTTGGCGAAGCGTCGGGACTGCGCGCGCCGTGCCTCCGTGACGCGCCGCCGGACGGCGGCCGACCCCTCTCCCCCCGACGATGCGGACCAGTCGTCGGCGGAAAGGGGTGTGACGGTAACCGAGAGGTCGAAACGGTCCAGGAGGGGGCCGGAAAATTTCTGCGAGAAGCGAAGGAGGGTGGGGGGAGAGCATCGACAGATCCGCCTCGGATGCCCCGCGCTTCCGCACGGACACAGGTTCGTCGCCGCGAGGAGCAGGAACCGGCAGGGGAACCGGTAGGAGCTCCCCGCCCGCACGATGCGGACCTCCCCGGACTCGAGAGGCTGCCGGAGCGCTTCCCGGGACTCCCGCCGGAACTCCGAGAACTCGTCGAGAAAAAGCACCCCGCCGTGCGCAAAGGTGATCTCCCCGGGGCGGGGCGGATTGCCACCCCCGATCAAACCGGCGGGAGTTACGGAGTGATGGGCGGTACGGAAGGGGCGATGCGTTATGAGGCGTGGCCAGGGGCTTTCCCCCGCGGCGCTGTAGATCTTTGTCGTTTCAAGCGCCTCGTCTTCCTCGAAATCGGGCAGGATCCCCGGCATACGCTCCGCGAGCATCGTCTTGCCGCAACCCGGGGGGCCGGAGAGAAGAAGCGCATGACCGCCTGCCGCCGCTATCTCCAGCGCCCTTCGCGCCAACGGTTGACCGACTACGTCCCCAAGGTCCGGCCCGCCGGGATCGACGGGGCGTGGCGGAGGACACTGTCTGCCTTCCCGTGGTGGAAGAAGGTCGCCCGAAAGGGCCGCCACGGCGTCCCGGAGGGTTTCCGCCGGGATGACCTCGAGTCCGGGAACCAGACCGGCTTCCCCGAAATTGGCGGACGGGACGATGATTCCCGGAAGTTGCTTCTGTCTGGCGAGAAGCGCCTGCGAGAGGACCCCTCGTACCGGCTTGACGGTCCCGTCGAGAGAGAGTTCGCCACCGACGAGGAATTTCCCCAGGGAATCCGCCGGGACGACTCCTTCCGCGCAGAGGAGGGAGAGGGCGATGGGGAGATCGAGGAGGGCCCCGTCCTTTTTCACGTCGGCCGGGGCGAGATTGATGGTGATCTTCCGCCCCGGAAACGGGAGGCCGGAGTTGCGGATCGCGGCGCGCACCCTGTCCGCGCTCTCGCGCACGGCTCCCCCCGGCAGCCCCACGATAGTGTAGGAGGGGAGCCCTTTCGAAATATCGGTTTCCACTTCCACGGGGACCGCGTCGATCCCCGCGATGGTGGATGCGAGCACGCGAACGAGCAAGGGGCGTCCCTCCCTGACATTCCGCGGGGTCCCGGTGCCCTGAGCCCGCAGGTACCGAACCGGTAACTCCCAGGCTTTGCAATCCATGTGCCCGGGAAATTCCTGTTCTAGCGGGTTTCGGAAAGGAAGAGCCTCCGCCGGAGCAAGTCCGCGAGCCTGCCTGCCTCGGCAGACTCCTCCGCACTGAGGGTACAAGGCCCGAAGCGTTCGCGGTGGTACAGGGAGAGGAATCGGGCGGTCTCGGGGAGGAGAACGGGGGTTCTCTCCGCCGATTCCCGGAGCAATTCCTCGAAGGGAATGCCGGCGGATCTGCGGCGGCGGGTGGCCGACAGACGTCGGAGGAGCCGGGCATAAGGTCTGGGGAGAGGGAGTTCCCCCTCCCCGTGCCTGCGGGGATACCGGGAAGTTACGCGTCCGCGAGCGCGCCAGGCGAACAGGATCACCGCCAAGGCCAGGCCGAGGCCCGCGGCCACCCGGAAATCGGCTCCGCCCATGCTCCTGATCGTCCCCCGGATCCGTTTTCCCGACCGCCGCAGTGCGAACCATCCCCCGGACACGGCCTGCGCCTGCATCCGCAGCGAGTAATTCACGACGTACTTGTTCCACTGCTGCATGGTCCAGTCGATGTACATGCCGATCTTTCCCGTCCGGGAGAAAAACGGGTTGCTCTCGCCGAGAGACGGCGTCGCGTCCAATGTGACCCACCTGCCGCCGATCCAGCCTTCCGTCCAGGCGTGGGCGTCGGACTGGCGGACGATGAGGTATTTCCCGACATCGCTCCACTCGCCGCCCAGGTATCCCGCCGCGATCCGCGCGGGAATCCCCGCCGCCCGCAGGAGAAGGGTCAGGCCGGCGGCATAATGCTCGCAAAACCCCTGGCGTTTCCGGAACAGGAACTCCTCGACCGAGGATGCGACGTCGGTCAGGCTGTACCGAAACCCGTCAAGAAAAAAGCGCCTCGCGAGCTCGGCCCGTTCCCCGTCCGACTTGCCCTGCGACGTTACCTGTCTGGCGAGCTCCCGGATTTCGTTTGCACCGGGCGGCAGGGCGAGGTATTCGTCGCCCGGGCCGGAAAGGCGATTCTCCCGCGGCAACCCTTCCGGGGAGAAATGGAGATGGTAGCGGACCGCGGATTTGCCCGCCGACAGCTGATAGTTTCCCCCGCCATCGGTGCGGATCTCCCCCAGGGCCCCCTCGACCGTAACCGCCCCCGGATAGACGAACAGGGCGGAGTGGCCCGTCGGTTCCAGGTAGATTTCCGCGGAAGAGAGGGGAATCGCCGGCTGCGGAGTGAGGAAATAGTGGAGCCCGGTTCTCGGAACCCGGGCAAGCGCCGTTTTCACCCGGCTCCACTTCCTTCCGTCGAAACGGGCGTATGTCCCTCCGCGCAGGTAGAGGCCGGAAGGTGACACCCCCGCGGCCAGTTCGGGAAACTCGATCCGGGCGATGACCCTTCGGTCGGCCTTGACGGAGGTGACGTCTCGCAGGGAGATCGCATCGGAGAAGCCGGTCAGCCCTCCGCGATTCCCCTGGCGGTTCAGGAACTGCCCGATCCCGATGCGGGGGGTGACCACGAACAGCACCGCCGTCAGAAGAAAACCCGCCAATGCGCAAAGCAGGAGCATCGCAAAGGCGAATCCCGGTTGCGCGCGGGGGACGGCCCCTCCCGCTTCCGCCGATTCTTCGGTCTGCAGGGCCCACATCGCCCCGACGGACAGTCCCAGGAACAGGAAAAGGAATCCCGCGAACTGGATTTCCGTTGTGCTTGCGGCCGCGGCGAGGAACTCGAGGAACGAGATAGCGCACAACTGCCACCCGTCCCCGATGGTTTTGGGGAGGAGGAACTTGATCGATTGCACGCCGAGCAGGAGAAGGGATACGGAGACGAGCAGGTCGCCGCTTCCGAAGACGAGATCGGCGACGGTCGCGAGGGCCCCCGCCGCCAGGAGGGGGGAGGCGACCCGGTGCCACCCCCGCCGGAGGTTTCCTGTCCAGTCCAGGAACGCGCCGACGGCAAACGCCGCCGTGGCAGCGGCCAGTGCCGGGCGGGAGATATCCGTAAGGAAGACGAGCGGGAGCAGCCCGGAGGCCCAATGGGCGCGCAGCGAGAACCAGAGGATCCCCGGGATCCGGACTCGTCCCCCCGGCTGCATCACGCGCCCTCCCCGCCCTTCCCCGGAAGAAGGGAGCCGTCCGCCCGGACTCTCGCGAGGACCGAAAGCGCCTTCTTTCGCCGTCCGCCTTCCGCGGGATCGACGACGACCCGGTCGCCGACCCGGAGGCGGTACGGCACCCCGTCCCGTTCGCAACGAAGGACGAGGGCGCAGACCCGCGATACGAACCGTTCGAAATCCCCGGGGGGGGAAGGGACCGGCAGCAGGAGATCGACCGCCCGCACGGGGTCCCCCTCCCTTTCCTTTACCATCCATTTTCCCAGACGGGCCGAAACTTTCCAGTGGATGTCCCGGACCGGGTCGGAAGGGGTGTGGGCCCTCACGCCGCGGATCGAGGTCCCCTCGTTTCCTCCGGCCGCCTTTCCCCCGTCATGGTCGCCTAATGCCTCGCGGGAGAATGCCCCTTCCGGCCGGCCCGGCTCCGGGTACACGATCAGCCCCCTCCCCGGGGGGATCACTTCGGCGGATTTTTCAAAGAGGGCGAAGGGGAACCGGGTAGAGACGGTGCAGGCGATGGAAGGAATCGGGCCCCGCCGATCGGGCAGGAACGAAACGACCCGCGAATCGGCTCCTCCCGGAGGGATCTCGGGAAACCAGGCCGGTTTCCGGACTCCGGGAAGCTTGGGGGTAACGGAGAGGGAAACCGACGGAAACCGTTTTCCTTCGGCCGAGCAGGTGACGGTGAGTAGGGATTCCCGGGAGGCGAATGCCTCCGAGGCGTGCCCCACCCGGATACGCAATCCCCGCAGACACCATTCGGACAGGATGCCGGAGAGGATGATAAGGCTGAGATTCATGCTGAGGGCAAGGTAGAGCAGGTTGTTCCGGGTGTTGATGGCCGCGGCGCCTACGCCGATGGTGAGCGCGATGAACCATTTCCCCGGGAAGGTTACCCGGAGCTTCCGCGGCAGGCGGAGCTTCCGGAAGAAGTTCCTCATACGGGTGCGGGGACGGCCTCGAGGATCTCCGATAGGATCGCCTCCCCGGCCTCCGTCTCCGGGGCTTCCCCCGCGAGGAATATGCGGTGGCAAAGGACGGCTGTTACGGTCTTCCGTACGTCTCCGGGGGTGACAAAGTCCCTGCCCGAAAGGAAAGCGAGCGCCTGGGAGGTGCTCTTGACGCCTATGGCGCCGCGGGGGGACGCCCCGAGGCGCACCGACGGATGCCGCCGCGTGGCCTCCACGATCCGGTATATGTACGCCACGATCGAATCCCGGACGGTGACCTGTTCCACCAGGGTGCGGATCCGGCGGATCTGTTCGGGGACGATCACCGGATGGAGGCCGTCCCGGGTGCCTGCCAGGGTATTTTCCCGGATCAGCCGCAGTTCCGATTCCCGGTCGGGGTAGTTCAATCGGAGCCTGAGATTGAACCGGTCCAGCTGCGATTCGGGGAGAGGATACGTCCCGTGCAGTTCGAACGGGTTTTGGGTGGCGATGACGAGGAACGGATCGGGGAGAGGGTACGTCTTCGTGTCGACCGATACCTGCCGCTCGCTCATGGCCTCGAGCAGGGCGCTCTGCGCCCGGGGGTTGCTCCGGTTGATCTCGTCGGCGAGCACGATATTCGCGAAAAGCGGACCGGGGGAGAAGGTGAAGCCCGTTTTGGCCCCATCGAGGATGTGGACTCCCACCACATCCTGCGGCAGAAGGTCGCTCGTAAACTGAATCCGGCGAAACGTCCCGGAAATGCTGGCCGAAATCGCCCGCGCGAGGGTTGTCTTCCCGGTGCCGGGAATGTCTTCGAGCAGGATGTGCCCCCCCGCGAGGAAAGAGGCGAGCGCAAGTTCCACCTCCCGGCTCTTGCCCAGGAGGACGATCTCGATGTTGGAACGCAGGCGGGAGACAAGCGTCAGGGCTTCTCGGGAATCCATACCGGTATTATCGCCCAAAGTCTCCCGGACCTTTCCGGAATTTTTGGAATGGAATTTGAATTGCCTTCCGGGCATCATTGGAAACGGGGGGAAAATGAGGAGAAGGGTGGGCCTCCCCGGGCGCCCGTTCGAGGAAGTGGACGAGGCGACCCTGTTCCGCGCCGCCTTTCCGGAGTGTTGGGAGAGGATGCGACAGGCCGCCGCGGGAGAGAAATCCGTCGAGGGCCCCCTGCGGGACAAGTGGGAAGCGGTTCTCGAGCTCGCCCGTCGCGCGTTGTCCCCTCCTTCCCCGCGGACCGAACCGGTGAGGTCTCCTGCCGATGTTTTCGAGAAGTATCGATACCTCCTCGCCGACTCCCCCGTCGAGGTGTTCCTTGCGGTGCTGCTCGACGTCAAGCACCGCGTGCTGGGGTGCGATCGCGTCTCGGTCGGCATCCTGAACGGGAGCCTCATTCATCCGCGGGAGGTATTTGCCTCCGCGGTCGCGGAGCGCGCGGCGGCAGTCGTGCTCGTGCACAACCATCCAAGCGGAGACCCCTCCCCCAGCCGGGAGGACCGGGAGGTCACGCAACGACTCCGGTCCGCCGGGAGAATCGTGGGGATTCCGGTGCTGGACCATGTCATAATAGGAAATTGCGCTTTTTACAGTTTCCGGGAGGAAGCGGATTGGTGATTCCAGGCGTTTTCAGGACCGCCGCCATCCTGTTCCTCACCGTGGTTTCCTCCGTTGGGGCCTCGGCGGCCGGTTTTCTCTCGAGGTCGGACCGATTCCCCTCGGGGGTCATGCGGTGGTGGGGGAAGAACTTCATCCGTATCGGGGGGTGGGAGGTCCGCGTCGGGGGACTGGAACATCTGCCGTCGGGCGGGGCGATCCTGGTGGCGAATCATCAGAGCCTGGTGGATATCCCCCTCATACTCGCCGCCGTCCCCCGGGAGGTCCGGTTTCTCGCGAAGCGGGAACTCGGCCGGATTCCACTTTTCGGCCACGCCATGAGGAAAGCCGGCAACCTCTTCATCGACAGGGAGGACCCGCGGGACGCCATCCACCTGGTTCGCGAGGCGACGCAGCGGTTCGACCGGGGACAGATGGTGGTAATCTTCCCGGAAGGAACGCGCAGCCGGGACGGGGCTGTGGGGGAGTTCAAGCCCGGAGCGTTCTATCTGGCGCAAAAAAAAGGGGTCCCGCTGTTGCCTGTGCTCCTCGGGGGGGGAAAGGCGGCCCTCCCGCGGGGATCGCTCCTCCCCCGGCCCGCCGTGCTCGTGGTAAGGATCCTTCCCGCCGTGGCCGAGAGGGGGGGGCGTGCCCTGACCCGGGAGGAAATGGCGGAGGAAACCCGCAGACGGATCCTTTCCGCCCGGCGCGAGGGCGGGAATCAGTCCTCCGAAGCGGTCCTCGCATGAGGGGAAAGCCGTAATGCCGCTGCGTGTCATCCCCCTGGGGGGATTGGGCGAATTCGGGCTCAACTCCCTGTTGTTCGACGACGGGGAGTCCGCCATCCTCGTGGATGCGGGCCTTATGTTTCCCGACGACACGATGCTGGGAATCGATTTTGTCATCCCCGATTTCAGCTGTCTCCAGGAGATCTCCCCCCGTCTCCGGGCTCTTCTGCTCACGCATGGGCACGAGGACCACATCGGAGCGGTCTCGTTTCTGCTGAAGGAGATCGACCTCCCCGTCTACGGAACCCCGTTGACGCTCGGTCTCCTGCGAAACCGCCTTGCCGAACACGGCCTGGACGGCGTGGCGAGGCTCGTGAGCATAGACCGGGCCGGCCGGTTCCGTATCGGCGATTTCGATCTGGAGACATTCCCGGTCTGCCACAGCATCCCGGGGGGGTTCGGGTTCATTTTGCGATGCCGGGACGGCGTGTTCGTCCATACGGGGGACTTCAAGATCGATACACGGCCGCTGGATGGCGTCCCTACCGCCACGGAAAGGCTGGCGGAGATGGCTTCGCACGAGAAGGTGACGGCACTGTTCTCCGACTCCACGAACGTGGAGCGGGAGGGGCGAAGCCTCCCGGAGGCGTTCGTCGGCGAGGCCCTCTCGGAAATCTTCGGCGGGTCGGCGGGACGGGTCATCGTCGCGATGTTCGCATCGAACATCCTCCGGATCCAGGAGGCCATCAACGCAGCGGCCCGCAACGGCCGCAGGGTGGCGCTCTGCGGAAGGAGCATGGTGGGGAACGTGGGGACGGCTATCGAATTGGGATACATGAAGCTTCCGCACCCGAACATCCTCCTTCCTGTGGAGGAAACCGAGACCCTGCCCGGGCGCGAGGTCGCCGTCCTGACCACGGGGAGCCAGGGGGAGCCCCGGTCCGCCCTCACGCTGATGGCGTTGGGGGAGCACAAGCACATCCGGATCCGGGAAGGGGACACGACGATCCTCTCCTCGAAGTTCATCCCGGGGAACGAACGGGCGATTGCGAACGTGATCAACCACCTCTTCCTGGCGGGAGCCGATGTCCGGTACGAAAAGATCTCGGAGATCCACGTATCCGGCCACGCCAGCCGGGAGGAGCTCCGGATCATGGTCCGTCTCCTCCGCCCGGAGTACTTCATCCCGGTTCACGGCGAACCCCGGCACCTTCTGATGCACAAGGCCCTCGCACGGGAATTGGAGGTTCCCCACCCGGAGTTCGTAAGGAACGGCGAAATCCTCGTGTTTTCGAACGGGGTGATGACCCGCGAGGGGGAGGTGCCGGTGGGTCGCCTGTTCGTGGACGGGAAAGGGGTGGGGGAAGTAGAGAGCGTAGTTCTCAAGGACCGGTTCCACCTCTCGAACGACGGCCTGGTCATCGTCGTGCTGGCCCTCGCCCAGGCCACGGGGGACATCGTGTACGGTCCGGATATCGTGACCAGGGGGGTGGTTTCCGAAAACGCTTCCGATACTATAATGGAGGACGCGCGGCAGGCCGTCATCTCCGCGTGGAGGGAGGCGGGTCCGGAGGCGAGGAAGGACGCGGCGGAGATCAAGACCGTCATCCGGAAGGCCCTGCGCCGGTTTTTCAATAAGCGCCTCGACAGGAAACCGATGATCATACCCGTGCTGCTGGAACTGTAATATGGGAGACGGAATCCGGAGGGACGCCCTCGCCATCTTCTTTCTCACCGTGGGGATCTTCCTCACGGTTGCGCTTGTTTCCTTTCACCAGATGGATCCCTCCCTGTCCACCTGGAGTTCGAAGGGGGCCGTGGTCCAAAACTGGGGAGGGGCAGTGGGGGCGATCGTATCCGACCTCCTTCTCCAGCTGTTCGGCCTGGGGGCGGTGGGGTTTCCGATCCTCTGCCTGGCGCTCGCCTACTGGACGTTTCGCGGGGAGAGGATGGCGGGCAAGTGGAGCCGGGCCGCCGGTGGACTGCTCGCCGTCTGTTCGTTGCTCGGGATCGCGAGCTTTTTCACGGGGCATGTCCGGTGGTTCGGCGCGGACATCTTCCTTCCGGGGGTGGTGGGGCACCTGCTCGGGGTCAACTTCTTCGGGAAGCTGCTGAGCAAGGTGGGGGGGTTGATCTGCCTCGTCGCCCTGTTCCTCTTTTCCCTTATGCTGTTCACGGGGTTGCCGCTGCGTGGCCTTCCCACGCTGTGGCGGCGAAAGAAGACCACGGAACAGGTCCGCGCCATCGTCAAGGAGAAGATGGTATCCCGTGAGGATTGGGGCGGGGAGAAGGCGGCGAGGGAAACCGCCCCCGCAGGGCGCCGCAACTCCTCCTCTCCCCGAATCGTCGCTTCCCCGCCCGTTCCCGAGGCTCCCCCCACCCCGAGGGGCGAGGGGAGGGAATTCGTTCTTCCCTCTCTGGCTCTCCTCGAGGCTCCCGCCGACGACGGAAACGGTGCGGACGAGGCCTCCCTGCAGCGGAACGCGGCCACGCTCATCGAGAAGCTCTCCGAGCACGACATAGAGGGCGAAATCACCGAGATCCGGACCGGCCCCCTCGTTACCACGTACGAGTTCCGGCCGGCCCCCGGCGTGAAGGCGAACCGGGTCGTGGCGATGGCGGGGGACCTCGCCCTGGCGATGCGGTGCGAGTCGGTCCGCGTGGTCCCGAATATCCCCGGCAAGGGGGTCATGGGGTTCGAAATCCCCAACGAGAAGCGGGCGTTCATCTCGCTCCGGGAGCTTCTCGGGTGCCAGGCGTACGCGGATTCCGAGGCGATGCTCTCGCTTGTCATGGGGAAAGACATCTTCGGGGAGCCGGTCATCCGGGACCTTTCGAAGATGCCGCATCTTCTGATCGCCGGGGCCACGGGGTCGGGGAAGAGCGTCGCCCTGCACAGCCTGATCCTCTCGATCCTGTTCCGGGCCACCCCCGAGGACGTCCGGTTGATTCTCGTCGACCCCAAGATGCTCGAGCTCACTCTGTACGACGGCATTCCCCACCTGTTTCACTCCGTCGTCACGCAGCCGCGGGAGGCGGCACAGGTGCTGAAGTGGGCCGTCGGAGAGATGCGGGGGAGATACCAGGAAATGATGGAAAACGGCGTCCGGCACATCGACGCCTACAATCAGCTTGTCGACAGGAGGTCACGTTCCGTCCTCCGGGTGAAGGCGCGGGACGGGGAAGCCGAGGAGATGGCGCGCCTTCCCTACATCGTGATCGTCATCGACGAGCTGGCCGACCTCATGATGACAAGCGCATCGAGGCGGGAGGTGGAGGATTCCATCACGCAACTCACCCAGATGGCCCGGGCCGCGGGAATCCACCTCATTTTCGCGACCCAGCGGCCTTCCGTGGACGTCCTGACCGGCATCATCAAGGCGAACTTTCCGTCGCGCGTCTCCTTCAAGGTCGCTTCCCAGTTCGACTCCCGTACGATTCTCGACCAGTCGGGATCCGAAACCCTCCTCGGGTTCGGGGACATGCTCTTTCTCCAGCCCGGGGTCGGGGGGATCGTCAGGGTCCACGGCCCCTTTGTGGGGGAGGGGGAGATCCAGCGCGTCGTTGCCCATCTTCGGACGCAGGGGACGCCCGAGTACGAGCCCTCCATCACGGCGTTGCCCAGTGAAGAGGAGGAGCGGGACCCCTCGCGGGACGAGAAGTTCGACGAAGCGGTCGAGGAGGTGGTCCGGGCGGGGCGCGCATCGGTGTCGATGCTCCAGAGGCGTCTTCAGATCGGGTTCAACCGGGCTGCCCGCATCATCGAGGAGATGGAGAGGCAGGGAATCGTCGGGCCGTCCGAGGGCGGAAAGCCGCGGGAAGTCTACGTGGCGAACAGGGAGTAATCGCCGGAGGCGCGACGGGTTTCCCGGCGAGAAATGCGGGTCGGGACCCGCCATCTCCCTGAAGGAAAGGAGGAGCTTTCTCCCGTGCGCACCTTGTGCCGGGCCGCGCCAGCGGCCCTCTTTCTTTTCATCGTGGCGTTTCTTTCCGCCGCCTTCGGTGGGGCGGTGGAAGGCGAGATCCTCTTTCGCCGTGTTGTCCGGAAGTACCAGAATGCCACAACCCTGTCCGCCCGGTTCCGGCAGGAAGTGCCGCTGCAGAACGTCGGGATCGTGAGAAAGGCCGCCGGCCGGGTTTACTTCCGGCGTCCTCTGCGGATGCGCTGGGATTACCGGGTACCGGGGGAGCAGCTGTTCCTGGCCGACGGGGAGTACTTCTATTTCCGGCCCCCCGGTTCCCTCGAGGTGTTCCGGCGCCCAATCGACGAGGAGGCGCTCGGTGGCAAGGTCCCCCTCCTGCTTCTGTTCGGAAAAGGCGACATTACGCAGTACTTTCGCGTGGAGGAGGCTGTTCCTCTCAAGGGGCGGGAGAAAACGGCGATCCGCCTGCTTCCGAAAGGGAAAGAGGCGCCGGAAGTGAGGAGAATCGACCTTGTGGTGGACGATGCGGACCTGACGATCCGGGAAATTCACCTTTATGACCGTTTGGGGGGATCGAACCACCTGTACCTCGACGACGTCGTGATCGACCCGTCGCTTCCCGCGGACCTCTTCCGGTTCCGGAAACCGCCCGGGAGCAAAATGGTGGACGGATGAGAAAAAGGGGGAAAGCCGGGATCGACGTGCGCATCCTGACGCTTGGTTGCGCGAAAAATTCCGTCGACGCGGAGGTGATGTCCGGGCTTCTCGCCGAGGACGGGTGCCGCATCGTCTCCCGGGGGACCGCGGACGTGGGAATCGTCAATACGTGCGGGTTCATCCGGGACGCGAAGGAAGAGTCGATCGGGGAAATTCTCGCCCTGGCGCGCGAGAAGGAGCGGGGGAACATCCGGCATCTTGTGGTGGCCGGGTGTCTTGCGAAGCGGTACCGGGACGAACTGCCGGAAGCACTGCCGGAGGTGGACCTGTTCGTAGGGCCCGGAGATATCCCGGCGCTCCCCGGATTGGTCAGACAGCTGGCCGGGGGAACCCACCCGCGCAGGGTAGTGGGAACGGGGGCCTTGCCCGAGGATGCATACCGGTACCGTCGCCGGGAGTCGCGGGGGGCGTCGGCATACCTGAAGATTCTGGAGGGGTGCGGCCACCGATGCGCCTACTGCACGATTCCGGCCATCCGGGGGCGTTTGCGGAGCCGGGACCGGGACTCTCTCCTTGCGGAAGTGCGGATGCTGGTCCGGCAGGGAGCCAGGGAGATCAACCTTGTCGGCCAGGACATCACCTCCTACGGAGCGGACCGGGGGGAGAAAAGGGCGCTTCCCCGCCTTGTCCGTGACGTTTGCGGCGTCCGGGGGGTCCGCTGGGTGAGGTTGCTCTACCTCTACCCGGGGCGCCTGGACGAGGAACTGATCGAACTGGTGGCGGCAGGAGGGAAGGTGTGCCGGTACCTCGATATCCCCGTCCAGCACATCGACGCGGAGATCCTATCAAGAATGGATCGCCGATACGGGCCCGACGACATAGGGGCTCTCCTCGAAAGGGTGCGTGAGCAAGTCCCCGGCATCTTCCTGCGGACCTCCCTGATCGTCGGTTTCCCGGGAGAGACCGCCGCGGCGTTTGACCGGCTGCTCCGGTTCGTTCACGCCTCCCGGTGGGACTACCTCGGTGTGTTCCCCTATTCCCGGGAGGAGGGGACCCCCGCCTATGCGATGGCGCGCCAGGTGGGCGAGGCGGTGAAGCAGGAGAGGGCGCGGCGGATCCGGGACGCGCAGGCCGACATCCTTGCCGCCCGCAATGCGGGGATGGCGGGGGAGGAGATCGAGGTCCTGGTGGAGGAGACGCGGGGCCGGGGCCGGGTCGTCGGTCGACACCGGGGCCAGGCGCCGGAAGTGGACGGGAACGTGCTCCTTTCGGGATACCGGGGGCAGGGGCGTTTCTGCCGGGCGAGGGTGACGGGCGCGCGGGAATGGGACCTGTTCGCAAAACGGGTTGACAGCGGTTTGACACCGAGTATACTAACGTAATTTTTCAGGAGACGCGGGGGGCTCGAGGGATATGAAACCGATCAGGGAGATGCTCCTAAAGATGCGGGAAGAACTCGTTCGGGAGATCGCCCGAAGGTCCAAGGAGACGGCCGTAAGCGGAGTATCGGACATCGGGGACATTCTCGATTCCGTTTCGGAGGAGCGGACCCGGGAACTGGATATGATTCTCACGGACCGGGAGAAGCAGAAGCTCAAGCAGATCGACGACGCCCTCGACAGGATCGAGGAGAACACGTACGGACTCTGCGAGGAATGCGGCGTCAAGATTCCCCGGGCGCGCCTCAAGGTCGTTCCGTTCGCCAAGTATTGCGTGGAGTGCAAGGAAGCGATCGAGCGCGAGGAGAAGTACACCCGGGAGGAACCCGAGGAGGCGGCCAAGAAGGTCCCTATGGCCGAGGCAGAGGAGTAGAGACCTTCGCTCCGGCTTCGATTTCCCCATCCGTCTTTTCGTTTTGTCCCATGGTCATATTTTCCCCCTTTTGGTAGATCGCCACGGCCCGGTTGTGTTCCTGAAGAGTGCGGGAAAACTGGTGAGACCCGTCGTTGCGGGACACGAAGTACAGGTAGTCGGTATCCGCGGGTCCGACCGCGGCGATGAGGGAGGACAGCCCGGGGTTGCATATGGGGCCCGGCGGAAGACCCCGGTTCCGATAGGTGTTGTACGGATTGGGCGTCCGAAGGTCCTTCCTGGTGAGATTCCCTCCGAACTTCTTTAGTCCGTAGATGACCGTCGGATCCATCTGAAGGGGCATCTTGATGGAAAGCCGCTTCCGGATGACCTCCGAAACGAGAGGCTTTTCCTGGTCAAGACCGGCTTCCTTCTCGATAATCGACGCGATCGTCACGATCTGGTGCAGCGTGAACCCGTCCTCCTCCGCCTTGCTCTCCATTTCGGGGGTGAACTTCCTGCGGAACCGCCGCACCATGACGCCGAGGATTTCCTCAGGGGTCATGTCCTTCACCATGATGTACGTGTCCGGGAACAGGTACCCCTCCAGGGTATTTCCCGGGATTCCCATCCGGCTGGTCAGGGAGGGCGAAACGGCAGCTGTGAGGAACTCGGACGGGTTCGCAAGATCCAGGGTCCCAAGAGTCTCTGCGATATCCGAGAGGGTGGACCCTCCGGGGATGGTCACCTGATATTTGGCCACGTCGCCGCTCACGAGCTTTCTCCACAACTCGATCGCGGAAGGGGGAGCAGGCAGGGCGTACTCCCCGTGCTGGAGTTTGGTGCCGCTCATCGTCCCGATCACGAGGATCCGGAAAGCGAGAGGGTACCGGAGTGCCCCCTTCTCGGCAAGTATCTTCTCTATTTCCGGGTAGGTGCTCCCTTTGGGGATGAATACCTTTGTCACGCGCCACTGGTCACGGGGCGGGCGGGCCGATACGAGGAAGAGAAAGAGGAAGGCGACCGTGAAAAAGGCGGCCGCGGCGATGCTCCATTTCCGCGCGGTCACGTGGGGACTACTTCCGGTTCCTGTAATCGAGGGCGCTTTGCAGCAGGAAGACGGCCGAGAGGCTGTCCCGGTTCTCTTTCCGCTTATCGCGCCTGACCCCGGATGCGATCAGGTGGCGCTCCGCCTGCACGGTTGTCATTCGCTCGTCCCACATTTCGACCGATAACCCCAAACGCGTCCGGATCTTTTCCGCGAAGACCCTCGTCTTCTTCGCCTGGATCCCCTCCACGCCGCTCAATTCCAGGGGAAGGCCGATCAGCACGGTTCCGATAGAGTGCTCCCGTACCAACCTCCCGATCGTCTCGATATCCCGATTGTCCCCCTGGCGCCGTATGGCGGCAAGGGGCTGGGCCGTGATTCCGAGGCCGTCGGAGACGGCCGTTCCGATCCTGTGGCTGCCGAAATCCAGCCCGAGAATCCTGTCGTCCTTTTTCTCCGGCATACGATCATACCCCCGGAAGAAGTGTACGTTTCGCGTTGTGCCATCGTCAACACGATTGACGAACCCGGCCCAGTCCGGTAGATATATACGAATTGCGGAGGAAGGATGGGGGGATCGATCACCGACGTGCCCGGGGTTCTGGTAGGGCACGAGCATGATCTCGGGCGCGGATCGGGGATCACGGTACTCCTGTTCCCCCGGGGGGCGGCAGGAGCCGCCGACATCCGGGGTGAGGCCGCCGGCACGAGGCAGATGGATTCGCTGCTTCGCCCCCACCCGGTGCGTCGCATCCACGGGCTTGTCCTGGCGGGGGGAAGCGCATTCGGACTCGATGCCGCGGCGGGGGTGATGCGCCTCCTGGAGGAAAACGGCGTCGGATTCGCAACCCCTGCGGGGGTGGTTCCGATCGTGCCCACGGCG
The DNA here is from genome assembly GCA_049688015.1 of Candidatus Deferrimicrobiaceae bacterium. GTDB lineage: Bacteria > Desulfobacterota > Deferrimicrobia > Deferrimicrobiales > Deferrimicrobiaceae > CSP1-8. The sequence goes on from JBAVJZ010000126.1 coordinate 16,390, forward strand.
GTGGTCTACGACCTGGGCTTCGGGGATCCGACGTTCCGCCCGACTCCGGAAATGGCGTATGCCGCCGCGAAGAATGCGTCCGCGGAATCTCCGGCGCAAGGGTCCGTAGGGGCGGGGGCCGGTGCGACCGTCGGGAAGATATTCGGGCGTGAACGCGCGATGAAGGGCGGTTTCGGGACCGCGAGCGAGCGCGGGAGAGGGGCGATTGTCGGTGCCTGTGCCGTGGTCAACGCCTTCGGTGACGTCTTCGAGCCCATCTCTGGGGAGTGGCTCGCGGGAGCGCGGACCGGGGACGGAAAAGGACGGGCGGGGAGCGAGGAAGCGTTTCTGGACGGGTATGCAAGGGAGCCGTTTTCTCCTGAAAACACAACGCTTTGCGTTGTCGCCACCGCCGATGACCTGTCCCGGGATGAACTGGCCTCCGTAGCGAGGATGTCGCACGGAGCGCTGTTCCGGTCCATCCGGCCCGTTCACACGCCCATGGACGGCGATATCGTGGTGGCCCTTTCCACCGGGGCGTCGGGGCGGAAAGGGAACCCGATGCAGACGGCGGTCCTTGCCGCACGCGCCCTCGGGAAATCGATCGCGAACGCCGTGAGATTGGCTGCGGGAGGGCACGGCCTGCCGGCGGCCACGGATATGCACAGGAGGGGAAACCCGTGATCGGAAGCAGAATCGAGGAGACCCTGAGGGGAATGCTGTCGGACACTTCCGTCGCGGTTCGGCTGGCGGCCTCCGACGCTCTCGACAGGCTGCGGGCAAAAAAGTCGGTGCCGTCCTATCTCCAGATTCTCAAGACCGGCACGCTGGAGGAGCGGGTCCGGATCGTGTTCGCCGCAGAGGAAATCGGAGGCCCGGAAGGGCAGACCCTCCTTCTCGCCGCCCTGTCGGACAAGGAGCAGGAGGTAAAGGGGGCCGCGGTCCGCGCCCTCGAGTCCACCCTTACCGGGGACGTTCTCCAGGCGATGGTGGCCTGCCTTCCGGGGGAAGAGGGCGTAGTGCTCGGCAACCTGCTGGAGGCTTTGGGGAAATCCCGTCAGAAAGAACTGGCTCCCACCATCGAAACGTACCTGGGGCATCCGGACGTCGAGGTGCGGGGGAAGGCGATCCAGGCGTACGCCCGGGTGGCGGAGGACGACGGGTGGGAGAAGATCCTCGCCCACGCAACCGAGCCGGACGAAACGGTCCGGGCCGCCACAGCCCGGGCATTCGGGGAGTGGAATTCGCCGTAGTTCCGCAGGATTTCGAGGATTTTTCTTCTAGGAGGGCGTTGCTGACAGCAGCACCCCTTTTCGTGCGTCCGGGTACAGGAGGGGGTTGACCGTGCCCAGGATCGATCGGCGAGGATGGGGTGTCGCGGCGATTTCTGCGAGTTCCACCTCCTCCGGCCGGGGTAACGGGTTCCCCTGCCGGTCGACCAGGACCTGGATCTTGATCGGACCCTGACCGGCAGGACCGGTCCCGGTGATGACCCCCACCTCCATGCTGTTCAGCCGCACCATCGTCCCGATCGGGTAGCTTCCCATCACGCTTTTCAGGACCGCAAGAATATTCGCGTCGAGCGATTTCCCCGAAAGCTTCCCCATGATTTCGAGCGCCTCGAGCGGCTGCTTTGCCTTCTGGTACGCCCGCATCGTTGTCATGGCGTCGTAGCAGTCCGACACGGCGATGATCTGTGATTGCGGGTTCATGGGGTAATCCGGCCCCAGTGCCGGGTATCCTTTCCGGTCGTACCGCAGGTGGTGCTCCCGGACCATGTAGGCGGAGGTGGGCCGGATGTGGGGCATCTTCCCCAGGAGAACGAACCCCTCTTCGGGGTGTTTCTTGATCTCCTCGAATTCCTGGAAGGTGAGATTTCCCGGTTTCCGGATCAGGTCGAGGGCAAGCTGGGTCTTCCCTATGTCGTGCAGGAGGCCGGCCACCCCGACCTCGGTCTTCTCCTGGGGAGAGAGGGAGAGCGCATCGGCCATCGCGAGAGAGATCACGGCCACGTTGACGGAGTGGTTGTAGGTGTATTCGTCGAAATTCTTGATCAGGGTGAGGGCCATGATGGCGTCGCGGTTCCGCTGGAGCATTCCCGCGATGTCCTTGACGACACGCTCCGACTCGGCACCCGAGGGAATCCGGCCCATACGGATCTCCTGCATCAGCAGGACCACGGCGTTGACCGCGTTGTCGTAGGTGTTCCGCGCGAGGGAGTAGTCGTCCTCCTCCTCTTCCGTCGGCGGTTTCACCCGGATGTGGGTGACGCCCGTTTTCTCGATTCGTTCCTGGACATCGGAGGGGGAAAGCCCCTCCTCCTTCGTTTCGTGGAGAAACAGGATGAATTTCTCGATGTCTTCGGGGGCAAGCCCCTTCTCGAACACGATCGCCGGAATCCCGATGGCGGAAAGCCGTGCCATGAAGAGGTCGAGGGAGGAGGTCAGGTTGAATATCGGAACCCCCTCGAACACCAGCGTTCCGTCGGAGATCGCCAGGGCGAGTTCCTGTCGTTCCGTGAAGAAGAGGAGGATGTCGGAGAAGCACTTCTCCACCGCGGAGCGGACCAGGGGGTGGGACGGAGGGTACAGTCTGCGGTTCTTGAGGGAAGTTCCCAGGGCGCGGATGAGGTTGACGATTGTCTGTTCCTGCTGCCGCCGGTCCATTGGTGTGCTCCTTTACCAGCCGGTCCTTTTCAGGATCCGTTCCGTCTCCAACCGGAGGTACGACTCGGGGGCGTTGCGTGTCTTCAGGACGATCTCCTTCGGCCGCTCCCCCGACATCCTTGAGATGCTTCGCAGCGCGTGTCTCTTCAGTTCGCGGAAATTCGACGTTTCCCAGATCGCCTTGGTGTGCAGGATGTCAACGAGCGCGGCAAGCGCCGCGTCGGTGTCTATGGAGCGCAGGGATTCTATCGCCTCATGCGCCAGGCGGTAGTGCGGGTAGAGCAGATTTTTCTGGATGGCCCTCCGGGAAAGAGTTTTGACCGCTTCCTCCTCCTTTTTCATGGAGAGGGCGGCGGTGGCCAGGAGCGCGATGGTCTCCTCGGGAAAGAAGCACAGTTCCCCCAGAGCCGTCACGGCGGATGGGTGCGCGAGCTTGGACAATCCCTTGATCGCCTCTTTCTTCACCCGGATGTCCGGGTGGGGAAGCGACGCGACGATGTTCGGAGCGAGATCCGGTATACCGAGGCTCCCGAGGATGGTAACCATGTTGCGGACGACGTACCACCGCGCGTCGTTCAGGTTGTCGAGGATCGCGGGCACCGCGGGTTGACCGATCCGCACGATGATGTCGACAATCGACTTCCGGACCAGGAGATCCCCCTCCTCGGCCAGGGCGGCAAGCAGAAGCCTGACGGCTCGCTCGCCGAACGCCGCAAGGATCGTCTCCACCTCCTTGCGGTTGCGCCCTCCCTCCTGCTGGAGACGCCGGATGAAGTGGGACACCAGATCGTCGGAGACGAGCTCCTTGATCCCCATGCGGGCAAGGTCGGCGATCTCCGGGTTTCTCATCGGCGGCGATTCGATGTGGGCCACGTAGATCGAGAGCGCGAGGCCGGAATATTCGATCCGCCGGTCGTCTCGCTCCCGGAGCAGGGCGCGCGTCAGGGAGATGACGAGATCGCGGTAGGCTGCGGGGTCGGTTTCCTTTTCCAGACTCCGGAGGAGTTCCCCGATTTCCCGCTCCTCCGGGGGCCGATCTTCGAAATCGGAGGAGGGATCGCCGGACTGGAATCCCTCCTCATCTTCCGACGCAGGCGTTTCTTCCTCCTTTTTCAGCATTTCGGTGAGACCTTCGTAGTCGACCCGGTTGACCCAGATCCGGGAGACTTTTTCCCGGAGGAGGACTTTCTCCAGTCCGCCTTCGTCCTGCAAATCCTGGATGTCGCGGTTCAGGGTGCCGAGGAAGGTGACCATCTCGTCCGATTTCTGGTTGGGCAGAAGAATGATCCTGCTTGCGCGCCGGTGGTACAGCTCCCGATTCAGGTCCGCGATCGCCTTGTTTCCCGCGGGAAGGGGCTCCTCCCGGTAGAGGAGGGTGTTCTTGGTCACATCGATCTCGATACCCGTTTCGGGGGGAGGAACCGCCTCGATGGCGGAAATGATCTTCCAGATAGCCTGGGTGAGAGCGGGGTGGCGAGGGGGGTAGAAACTGACGATTTTTATCCCCTTGGCAAGTTCCGCTACCGCCAGTACGACTCTTTCCCGGGTTTCGTCCAGTGATGATTCCTGCTTCACGTCCATTAGGAAAATATAGTTTTATTTAATTGATAATTCAAATAAATATATAATCTAATGGTTATAATGCCCCAAGTCAATCGTTTTGCCGGTCGTTTGGTCTGGAGGGGTGTCGCATCCGGGTTGGGGGTGGGATACGCTCCCCTGGCCCCGGGAACGCTCGGAACTCTTCTTGCCCTTCCCCTTTGGTACGGGGGGGGAGGAGAAGGGGTGATCCACTTCGGGTTGCTGACCGCCGTCCTGGTCCTGTCTCTCCCTGCCACGAGGGTGGAAATGCAGGTCACGGGTCGGAACGATCCGCCCTCCGTGGTGATCGACGAGATCGCGGGGATGCTCCTGGCGGTGACGGGGATCCCCTGGGGATGGCAATCCGTTGTCTCGTTGTTCCTCCTCTTTCGCCTGTTCGATATCGTGAAGTTCGGCCCCGCGGCATGGATGGACTCCCGCGAGGGGGCGATATACGTAATAGCCGATGACCTTGTGGCAGGCGTGTATGCCAATCTGGCATACCGGGGATTCCTGTGGCTGACCGGGTGACCAGCGAGATCGCCGCCCGGGCCGGGGAATCGCTCGTCTCCGCGCAACGCAGCGTGGCGATAGCCGAATCGTGCACGGGTGGCGGCGTGTGCGAGGCGTTGACTTCCGTTCCGGGGAGTTCCGCGTACTTCCTCGGGGGGATTGTGGCATATGGGAACGAGTCGAAAACGAGGGAACTCGGCGTAGAGCCGGATCTCCTTGCGTCCCGGGGAGCGGTGAGCCGGGAAGTCGCGGAGGCGATGGCGGCCGGAGTCGCGCGCCGCTTCGGGGCGGATATCGGCATAGGGACGACGGGGATCGCCGGCCCCGGGGGAGGCACCCCGGAGAAGCCCGTGGGTACCGTCTACGTTGCGGTTGCATCCGGGGAGGTCCGGCTTTCGTACCATCTTCTCCTTCCGGGCGACCGTGACGCTGTCCGCAGGGCGACGGTCAGGCGGGTTCTCGAGTTGCTCGCTTCCTTTCTTTCGGGGGAGGAGGACGGGAGCCGGTGAGGTTGTTCATCGGAATCGGACTCTCCCCGGAGTGTCGCAGGGCGATCTCCGGGGCGGTGTCCCCTCTCCGGAAGAAGGGGATCCCTGTATCCTGGACCCCGGAGGATAACCTGCACCTGACATTGAAGTTTCTCGGCGAGACCCCGGCTTCCCGGGTGAACGAACTGGCCGGGCTCATGGCGGAGGCGGCACGGGGTTCCCATCCGTTCCTGCTTCGCGTCGAGAAGGCAGGGGCCTTCCCCACCCTTCGGTCGCCAAGGGTATTGTGGATCGGAATCCGGGAACCGCTTGAATTGGTCAGGAAGTTGCACCAGAATATGGAGAACGCGCTTTCCGGAGCCGGTTTTCCCCGCGACGAAAGGCCGTTCCACCCGCACGTGACGGTCGGCCGCGTCAGAGGAAGAGTGGCGCCGGGGTGGGGCGAAACGTTCGCCGCTGCGGTTTCCGGCGTGGCGTTCGACACCGTTTCCGTGGCTTCGTACAGGGTGTACGAAAGCCGGCTGTCCCCTTCGGGGGCTCAATACTCGGTCCTGCGCGAGGTTCCCTTCGGGGGAGAAGCGGACAGAACAGAAGAGAGAGGAGCAGAAGAATGAGCCAGGACGCAAGCCGGCGCAAAGCGCTCGACATGGCCCTCGCGGCGATCGAGAAGAGCTACGGAAAGGGCGCGATCATGCGCCTCGGAAGCGATGTCCAGGCCAAGGATGTTCCCGCCATATCGACGGGGGCGATTTCGCTGGACATCGCCCTGGGGATCGGCGGCATCCCGAGGGGGCGGGTGATCGAGATCTTCGGGCCGGAGTCCTCGGGCAAGACCACGCTTGCCCTGCATATCATCGCCGAGGCCCAGAAGCAGGGCGGGATCGCGGGGTTCGTCGACGCGGAGCACGCCCTCGACCTTAACTACGCCCGGAAACTTGGCCTGAACACCGACGATCTCCTCGTTTCGCAGCCGGACACGGGGGAGCAGGCGCTGGAAATCGCCGAGATGCTCGTGCGCAGCGGCGCCCTGGACGTACTCGTCATCGACTCGGTGGCCGCGCTCGTGCCGAAAGCGGAGATCGAGGGGGAAATGGGAGACTCCCACATGGGGCTCCAGGCCCGGCTCATGTCCCAGGCGCTCAGGAAACTGACCGGGACGATCAGCAAATCCCAGACGGCGGTCATCTTCATCAACCAGATCCGAATGAAGATCGGGGTGATGTTCGGCAATCCCGAGACGACCACCGGCGGCAATGCCCTGAAGTTCTACGCCACGATCCGCATGGACATCCGGCGCATCAGCCAGATCAAGAAGGACGACGGCGTCATCGGGGCGCGCACCCGCGTGAAGGTGGTGAAGAACAAGCTCGCGCCCCCCTTCCGGGAGGCGGAGTTCGACATCCTCTACGGAGAGGGGATCTCCCGCGAGGGGGACGTCCTGGACCTGGGCGTCGGCCTGGGGGTCGTGGAGAAGAGCGGCTCGTGGTATTCCGTGGACGGGGAAAGGATTGGCCAGGGGAGGGAGAACGCGCGGGTCTTCCTCAGGGACCATCCGGACATCCTGGAGGGGCTTGGCAGGAAGATTTTCGAGAAAACCGGCGTGGCGGAAGCCCCCAAGACCGCGCAGGAAGGGAAGGCGTAATTGGACCTCAATGACATACTCCAGACAGCGATCAAGAACTCGGCATCCGACATCCATCTGAAGGTGGGGCTTCCCCCCATCCTCCGGATCAACGGAAAGCTTGTGCCCATCAAGGTGCCCCAGCCTCTCCGGTCCGAGGACCTTGTGGCGATAAGCGAACGGATCCTCGCCGTCGAGGAGCAGAAGGAAAGGTTCGAGAGGAACCACGAGGTCGACTGCTCCTATAGCGTGCCGGGGCTGGGGCGGTTCCGCGTGAACCTGTTCCTGCAGCGCAGCACGGTCGGGATCGCCATCCGGGTCATCTCGATCGGGGCCCTCTCCTTCGAGGATCTGAACCTGCCCAAGGTGATCGAAAAACTCGCCATGGAAACGAGGGGCCTCGTCCTCTGTACCGGTACTACGGGGAGCGGGAAATCGACGACCCTGGCTTCTATCGTCGACCACATCAATCACCACCGCAGCTGCCATATACTCACGATCGAGGACCCGATCGAGTTCCTTCTCAAAGACAAGAAGAGCGTCATCAACCAGCGGGAGATCGGTGCGGACACCTCCTCGTTCGCCGGGGCCCTCAAGAGTGCCCTGCGCCAGGACCCCGACGTGATCCTCGTGGGCGAAATGCGCGACTTCGACACGATCGAGACGGCGATCATGGCGGCCGAGACGGGGCATCTCGTGTTGTCGACGCTCCACACCCTCGATGCGGCGGAAACGATCAACCGGATCATCGGCGTCTTTCCCCCCTATCAGCACAAGCAGGTGAGGATCCAGCTGGGATCGATCCTTAAGGGGGTCATCTCCCAGCGGCTTGTGCCCCGCATGGACGGCACGGGCCGCGTCCCGGCGGTCGAAGTGATGATCAACACGACGCGCATCCGGGAGTACATCGAGGACAAGGACAAGACGCGCAAGATCCGGGAGGCGATCTCCCAGGGGCATGTGAGCTACGGGATGCAGACCTTCGACCAGTCCCTCATGGCGCTTCACAAGGAGAACCTTATCTCCATGGAGGAGGCGCTCCGGCAGGCAAGCAATCCCGACGACTTCGCCCTCCGTGTCCGCGGGGTTTCATCGACTTCCGACCTTACCTGGGATGACTTTGACAAGGACGGGACGATCCCGAAAGAGTGAAGAGGGGGGGGAATCGTCCCCGCAGAGAAAGGCGCTGTCCGCCGCCCTGCACATGCTGTCCCGGCGAGCGCTGAGCGAGGGGGAGATCCGTTCACGGCTTGGAGCGAAGGGTTTCACGGAAGCGCAGGCAACCGTCGCTCTCGTCCGGCTCCGGGAGCTCGGCCTGGTGGACGACCCCGCCCTCTGTGCGAATCTGGCCCGAAGGTACCGGGATGTCCGTCGCTTGGGGCCGCGCAGGATTGCCGGGGCGCTCCTTGTCCGGAAGTTTCCCCGGGAGCTGGTCGAGCAGTCGGTGCGTGCGGTGTCACGGCCGGAGGAGGAGCAGGCCGCCGCCGTCGCGGCGCTTGCGAAGAAGTTCCGCGGCGGAATCCCGGAGGGCCGGGAGGGGGCCGCGAAGGCGTACCGCTTCCTTTCCCGAAGGGGGTTTTCCCCGGGGACCTGCCGACAGGCAATCCGGGTGCCGTCGGACGATATCCTGGAAGGAGAAGGGTGAGATCATATGACCGGGGCCGAGATTCGCGCCGCATTTCTTTCTTATTTCGAGAAGCACGGGCACAAGGTGCTGCCCAGCTCCCCCCTCGTTCCGGGGAACGACCCCAGCCTTCTCTTCACCAATGCCGGCATGGTGCAGTTCAAGGAATACTTCCTGGGGCTTGCGTCCGCCGACTGGAAGCGCGCTGCCACATCCCAGCGGTGTCTCCGGGTGAGCGGGAAGCACAACGACCTGGAGAACGTGGGGTACACGTCACGGCACCACACGCTCTTCGAGATGCTGGGGAACTTCTCGTTCGGGGACTACTTCAAGAAGGAGGCGATCTTCTTCGGATGGGATTTCCTGACGCGCGAGATGGGACTCGACGGCGACCGCATGACCGTTTCCGTGTTCCGCGAGGACGACGAAGCCTACGGGATCTGGCACAAGACGATGGGGCTCCCCGCGTCCCGTATCGTCCGGCTGGACGAGAAGGACAATTTCTGGGCGATGGGCCCCACGGGGCCATGCGGGCCGTGTTCCGAGATCATCTACGACCAGGGCGAGAACACGGGGTGCGGCAAACCCTCTTGCTCCGTGGGCTGCGACTGCGACCGGTTCCTCGAAATCTGGAACCTGGTGTTCATGCAGTTCAACCAGGAAGAAGGCGGCCGGAAATCCCCACTCCCGAAGCCGAGCATTGACACGGGGATGGGGCTGGAACGGCTGGCGGCGGCCGTGCAGGGGGTAAACAGCAATTACGACACCGATCTTTTCCGGAGGATCATCGAGGAGATCGAGCGCCTGAGCGGCGTGCCGTACGGGAAATCCGATCTTCTGGACGCCGCTACCCGGGTGATCGCCGATCACTCCCGGGCGACGGCGTTCCTGATCGGCGACGGCATCCTCCCCTCCAACGAGGGACGGGGGTACGTTCTGCGCAGGATCATGCGCAGGGCCCTGCGCCACGGAAAGAAGCTCGGATTCGAAGGCCCGTTTCTGCACCGGGTGGCGGCCGCCGTGGTCCGGGAGTTCTCTCCCGCCCACCCCGAGCTCGAGACGAGCGCCTCCTTCATCGACACGGTGGCCCTGCACGAGGAACGGCGTTTTCTCGAAACGCTCGATGCGGGACTGCGCATGGTGGAAGAGGAGTTCACCCGGATCGGGAAGGCAGGCGACAAGGTCTTCGCCGGCCCCGTCGCGTTCAAGCTGTACGACACGTTCGGGTTCCCCGTCGACCTGACCGCGGACCTGTGCAGGGAACGGGGGGTTGCGCTGGATCTCGGGGGATTCGAGACCGAAATGGAGAGGCAGCGCGCGCAGTCCCGCGAAGCCTGGAAGGGCGGCGAGGTGGGCGTCTCCGACGCGGCCGCCGGGGGACTTGTGCGGGACGGCGTCACCGTAGAGTTCGTCGGCTACGACCGGCTCCAGGCTGCGGCGAGAGTGGTTGCGTTGTTCCGGGAGGGGGAGAGGGTTCTGTCGGCGTCCGCGGGGGAGGAGGTCGATCTGGTGACGGATGTCACACCCTTCTACGGTGAATCGGGGGGACAGGTGGGCGACGTGGGAGAGGGGACAGGCAAGGGGTTCCGCCTCGATATCACGGACACCCGTCGGCCGGCCGCCGACCTCGTCATCCACGGGGCGAAGATCGCGGAGGGGACGATAGGCGAGGGAACGGTCGTGGAACTCTCGGTGGCGTCTTCGCTCCGGCGTCAGACCCAGGCCAATCACACGTCCACCCACCTCCTGCAGGCGGCGATGCGCAAGGTGCTGGGAACCCATGTCAAGCAGGCCGGCTCCTACGTCGGTCCCGACAAGCTCCGGTTCGATTTCACCCACTTCGAGGCGATCCCGGCGGAGGCGCTTCGTGCGATCGAGGACCAGGTGAACGAAGCCGTGTTCTCCGACAGGCCGGTTTCCTGGGAGCAGCTTCCGTACGAGGAGGCGATCGCGAGCGGGGCGATGGCGTTTTTCGGCGAGAAATACGCCGACGTGGTCCGGATGGTGACCGTTTCCGGCGTGAGCCGCGAGCTGTGCGGCGGGACCCACGTCCGGCGTACCGGAGAGATCGGGCTGTTCCGGATCATTTCGGAGGGGGCGCTGGCCGCGGGCGTCCGGCGCATCGAGGCGCTGACCGGTCCCGGGGCCTTCCACCACCTCCGGGAGGACACGGACCGCCTTCACCGGATCGCACAGGATCTCAAGGTCTCGCCGGCCGACTCCGTTGAGCGGGTGCGCAAGCTCCAGGCACAGGTTCGGACGTTGGAGAAGGATGTCCAGGAGGCACGGCGCAGATCGGCCCGGGACCTCGTGGGCGAGATGCTTGCGAAGGCCAGGGAGGTGAAGGGGGTGCGTGTGGTGGAGGGCGAGGTGGAGCCGATGGACCCCGCGGCGCTTCGCGAACTGGCCGACGCGGTCAAGGGAAGGCTGAAAAGCGGCCTCCTGCTCCTGGGGACCATGGAGGAAGGCCGCTGTCACCTGGTCGCGGGGGTCACCCCGGACCTGACCTCCTCCTATTCCGCTGCCGATATCGTCAGGAACGCCGCGCTGTTCGTCGGCGGCGGCGGCGGGGGGCGCCGGGACATGGCACAGGCGGGGGGTTCGAAAACCGAGGGATTTGCCTCCGCGTTGTCGTCGCTCTCCGCGTGGCTCGGGGAACGAATTTCCTAACCGGAGCCGATCTCCCGTTCGAGGGTGTTCAGATACAGCTGGACCAGCTTGTTGAGCGGGTCCCGGTAGAGGGCTTTCTCCCACGCCTCGCGGGCCTCCGCCTTTCTCCCCAACAGGTACAGGATGACGCCCCGCTGCGCGTGGGCCGAAATCAGCCCGGGCCGGTCGGCAATCGCCATGTCCAGCTCCGCGAGTCCTTCCTCGAGGCGTCCCGCCTCCCGCAGCGCGTAGGCCAGACGGATCCGCAGATCGGCAAACCCGGGCGCGACGAGCAGGGCCTTCCGGTACTCCGTGATCGCTTCCTCCGTACTCCCGAGGGCGAGGTAAAGCTGCCCCAGTTCGGCGTGGAGGTTTGCGATCTTCCCGGCAGGCTGGGTTCCCGGCGCCGTCGTACCCGGCCGCGCAAGCGATGCGGCGGCCTTCTGGTGAGCGTCCCTGGCTTTCTCGTACCTGCCCAGTTCGCTCAGCGTGATCGACAGCGACATGAGAGCTTCCGTGTACTCGGGGTTCAGCGAGAGGCTGTTTTCGAACTCCCGTACGGCTTCCTCGAGCTTTCCCCAGTAATGATAGATGAGGCCGAGGGTATAGTGGATGTCGGGATAGTTCGCCCCGCCCGCCATCGCCTCGCGCAGCAGCGTTTCCGCGCGCCGAAAGTCCTTTTCCGCATAGGCTCGCTTCCCGATGGTAATGAGAATGGACAGATCGCTGTTCATCGCTTCTTGTCTCCCGTCCCCGGGAATTTCTCCCGGAGGCTTTTTCTGACCTCGGCGGCCTCCTCCTTTTTCCCCTGTCGATCAAGCGCATTCTCCAGAAGGGACATCAGGGTCGGGAGGGAGGTCGTGTCCGGGTAGTCGGCCACGGCCCTTCTCGCTCTTGCCTCCGCACTTTCGTATTTTTTGCGAGTGAGATAGTGAGACACCACGGCGACTTCGTTTTCCGCAAGCCGGTTGCGAAGCTCGGCGATCCGCTTGGCGGCAACGGCCGCGTACGGACTGGAGGGGTTCTTATCCAGGAGAAGCCGGTAGGTTTGGATCGCCTCGACGGTTTTGGTCTGATCCCGGCCGGGCTTGCCCGCCTGCCGGAAGAGGAGCTCCCCTTTCCGGGAGAGCGCGTAGGGGACGTTGTCGCTTGCCGGATACAGGCGCAGAAAATCGTCGTAGCCGACTTCCGCCTCCACATTGTCCTTGTTTTCCATGTAGGCGTCCGCGAGGGCGAGCTGCGCCCGTGGCGCCAGGGGGGATGTAGGAAACCTTTCGAGAAGCACCTGGAAATGCTCGATAGCGCTGTCGTACTTTTTCTTCGCCAGCTTCTGCTGTCCGCGGGAGAAAAGATCCGGGGCCGTAAGCCCTGTCTGTTTCGACAGTTTTTCGGAACAGGAGAGGAAGACGAAGGCGGCGGCCGTCAGAATGGCGAGGAAGTGGAGCGTCCGCCGCATGGACACGACGGTAGTATAGCCATTCGGAAATGTCAATGTTAGGCTGTTTCTTCTCGACGCTGTCGGGATGGACGGCGGTCCCGAAGGGGGATTCTCATGAAGGGAAAGGTTGCGGTGGTCACGGGAGGAGCCAGGGGAATCGGGTTCGCGGTGGCGGTCCGGTTCCTCCGGGAAGGGGCGCATGTGGCGGTCCTCGACATCCGGGACGAGGCGGCGGAGCATATGGCTGTGGTGGCGCACAAGGCTGGCGCCCGGTTTCTTCCCCTCCTGGCCGACGTCTCCTCCTACCAGCAGGTCCGGGAGGCGGGAGAAAAGGTCCGGGAGGAATTCGGGAGGTTGGATGTCTGGGTGAACAACGCGGGATGGGACCGGATCGCCCCGTTTCTCTCGACGGCCCCTTCGGACTGGGAAAAGGTCTTGGGAATCAATCTGATGGGAACGATCCACGGCACGCGAGTGGCCCTCGAGGGGATGCAGGCCGGGGGTGCCGGGGGGGCGATCGTGAATGTCGCGTCGGACGCAGGTCGCGTCGGAAGTTCGGGGGAGGCGGTCTACTCCGCGGCGAAGGGGGGGGTAATCGCCTTTACCAAGGCGGTCGCCCGCGAGGTCGCACGGCAAGGAATCCGGGTCAACTGCGTCTGCCCGGGTCCGACGGACACCCCCCTCCTTGCGGAGAACTTCCAGGGGGAGGAGGGTGCCAAGATCATCGGGGCGATGCAGCGCGGGATCCCCTTCAAGAGACTGGGGGACCCGGGGGAGATCGCCTCGGCGATCCGGTTCCTTGCCTCGGACGAGGCTTCCTACATCACGGGCCAGGTGGTAAGCGTCAACGGGGGCTTGAACATGGTGGGATAAAGGGATTGTTTCTTCCTGGCGGGAATGATTGACTTGACACCGCATCCGACCATCCACTATTTTGGTAATAGATTCCATCCATTTCGTTTGGCAAAACAGTAAAGTAAAACCCGATGTTTTAATGGAGTCGTCGTCTGCAGGCGGCAAGCCGGCGGTTTGTTTTACCGTAGGCAGGCAAACAATTTTATACGGGAGGAGAGAATGAAAAACCGAATTTTCGCAACAGTGTTTTGTCTCGCTGCTCTTGTCGGGTTGGTGTTTCCTCCATCGACTTTCGCGGCAACCCCGGCAAAAATCCTGATCGGCGAACCCGCCACCCTTTCGGGGAAACACGCGAAAGCGGGGGAACAGTCGACCAACGGGGTCGCAGCAATCGTCGACTGGGTAAACAACTCCTATGGCGGCGTGAAGCTCGGCGGGAAGAAAGTACCTCTGGAATACATCAAATACGATTGCGAATCCAAGAAGGAAGCCGTCACGAGTCTCCTGGAAAGACTGATCACGGTCGACAAGGTGAACTTCACGCTGGCCCCCTACACTTCCGGGCTGACCCTCGCCGGCGCCCCCGTCGCCGAAAAATACGGGATGATCTACCTGGATCACGGCGGCGCGAGCAACAAGATCTTCAAGCAGGGGTTCAAATACATCGTCCAGACGATCGGCCCCGCGACGAATTATCACCGGGGGACCCTCAACATGATCCACAAGATGGACCCGACCGCGAAAAAGGTCGCCCTGGTGTACGAAGACGATGAATTCGCCCGGGACGTGATGGATGGGGCCGAGGCGCATGCCAAGAAGCTCGGCTTCGAAGTCGTCTTCAAGCGGACCTATCCGAAGGGGGTAACCGATCTTACCCCGCTGCTTTCCGCCATGAATGCTGCGAAACCCGACTTCCTCATCGGTGGCGGCCACTTCCAGGACGGTCAGCTCCTGAACCGGCAGCTCGCCGACCTGGACATCAATCCGAAAGCTCTCTCTCTTATCGCGTCCGCCACCTTGCCCGCATTCTACGAGGCGCTCACGGTCAACGCAGAGGGCGTCATGGGTCCCTCCCACTGGGAATACGGCGTGACGTTCTCCGCGGAAGTCGCGAAGAAGGCCGGCATGGCATGGATCGGGCCGTCGCAGGATGAATTCGTGGCGCTCTTCAAGAAAGCCGCCGGGCAGGATATCCTTCCCGATTATCATGCCGCCGAGGCCGGAGCGTCCATCCTCGCTCTCGTCATGGCGATCGAGAAGTCCGACAGTATCGACTCCAAAACGGTGCGGAAAGCCCTCGGGGATCTCACGTTCATGTCGTTCTACGGCGGATGGGATATCGACGACACGGGGTTGCAGGTCGGACACGACATGGTCGACGTCCAGTGGCAGGACGCAAAACGTGTCATCGTGTGGCCCGAGGACGCGAAAACGGGCGAATTCGTGTACCCGATGCCCACGTTCGCCGAAAAGGCCAAGGGCGTAAAGGCGGTACCCAAGAAGTAACGCCGGAAGGGGACGGGGGAAACATTCCGCACGTCCCTGTGAAATCACTCCCCGGGGGTCGCATCGCCCCCGGGGAGATTTTTCTATCTGCCATGTCGCGGTTCTTTCTCGGGCCGTGGGAGGGAACGGTATGGTCTTCGACCAGTTGATGGGAAACCTGATCCAGGGTCTGATTCTCGGCGGGATCTACGGGATGATGACGATGGGCTTGAGCCTCATCTTCGGTGTATTGAAGGTCGTCAACGTGGGGCACGGGCAGTTCATCATGGTGGGGGCGTTCACCACGCTCTGGATGTTCAACTCCGTCGGAGCCAATCCCGTCATCGCCATCCCCGTCGCCTTCCTGATCGGGATGCTGCTCGGGTTCCTCTGCTATTACAGCTTTGTCAAGAGGCTGCTCAAAGGGCCGGAACTCGCTTCCCTCCTCGCCACGTTTTCCGTCGGGGTCATCCTGGAAGAGACGGTCAAGTTCATCTTCGGGTCGGAGTTCCGGGGATACAACTGGGCCCTGGGCAAGATCAGGATCCCTTTCACGGTTCTTCCCTACACCAAGCTGATCGCTTTTTCCGGCAGCATCCTGATCGCGGTTCTCCTGTTCCTGTGGTTCAAAAAGACGAGGGCGGGGACCGCACTGCGAAGCGTCGTGGAAGACAGCGAGGGCGCCCGGGTGTGCGGAGTCAACGTGGACTGGCAATACGCTCTCAGCTTTTCCATAGGTCTCGGGCTCACCGTGGCCAGCGGGGTCCTGCTGACGATGTTCATCCCTGTGGGGATCAACCCCAACATGGGAGGCCAGTATACCCTCAAGGCGTTCGTGATCGCGGTCCTGGGAGGGCTCTCCTCCCCCTACGGCGCCTTTTTCGGCGGCATCGTCTTCGGGCTGATCGAAAACGGGTCCTATACGCTGTTCGCATTGCTCCCGCACGTCGAACCGTTCGCACTCACCCGGTTTCTCTCCTTCGTGATCCTGCTCGTC
>JBAVJZ010000127.1:0-14122 GCA_049688015.1 Candidatus Deferrimicrobiaceae bacterium
GACGATCTGGGGGTGAAGCACCGCGTGTGGACGGTGGACGACCCGGCGGTTCTCGCTGCCGCTGCCGGGCAGATGCGGGACAGGAAGATCTTCATCGCGGACGGGCACCACAGGTACGAGACGGCGCTCGCCTTCCGGGACGAGATGCGGGAAAAACACGGCATGAGGGAGGCGGCGGCGTACGAACACGTCCTCATGTTCCTGTGCAACATGGACGACGAAGGGATCGTGATCCTTCCCACCCACCGGGGCGTTCATTCCCTCGCGGGATTCACGGAGGATTCGTTCGCCGAAAAGGTGAGGGCCTATCTTCCCATGGAAACCCGAAAGGGCTCCCCGGAGGACGCGATGCGCGCGGTGGAGGCGGCCGGGCGGGAGGGCAAGGCCATCGCCTGGAGTGCCGGCGGAGACCGGTTCCACCTCGTCACCTTTCCCGATCTGCCGCGGTTCTGCGAAGAACGGCTGGCCGGATTCCCCGCTTCGCTGCGCATGCTCGACGTGGTGATGCTGCACGGTTTCCTGTTCGAGCAGGTCCTTGGCATCACCCCGGAGGCGGTGACCGCCGGGCAGCACGTAAGGTATTACAAGGATCCCGCCGTTGCGGCGGCCGACCTGGCCGGCGGCTCGATCCAGGCGGCGTTTTTCCTGAACCCCGTCACCGTCGAGGAGTTCCGGGACGTTTCCCTCTCCGGCCACGTCCTTCCCCAGAAAACCACCTTCTTCTATCCGAAGATCCTGACGGGGCTTTTGATCCATTCCGTGCGGGGAGATGAAACGCTGCCGGGATAGGGAGAAATCGATCCTCCCCTTCCGGGTGGATCAACCGGAGAGCGGGTACCGGTTCTCCATCGACTCCGTGCTGCTCGCCGATTTCGCCTCTCCCTGGTGCGGCAGGTCGGTCCTCGACCTGGGCACCGGGTCGGGGGTTGTTCTCCTTTTACTGGCCCGGCAGTGCGCCGTTCTGAAAAAAGGGGTGGGCGTGGAGATCCAGCGGCCGTTGTGGGAGTCCGCCCGCCGGAACATCGAGGAGAACGGACTCGGGGACCGCCTGTCCGCGGTCCTGGGCGATCTCCGGGACGACGTCCCCGGACTCTCCCCGCGGTCGTTCGACCTCGTTGTCGCCAATCCTCCGTACCGGAAAGTCGGCGAGGGCAGAAGGAACCCGGACCCGGGCAAGGAGATCGCCCGCCACGAGGTGGCGTGCACCCTGGCGGACGTATTCTCCGCCGCGCGGAAGTACCTCGCTTTACGGGGCAGGTTCGCCCTGGTGTGCCCCTCGCCCCGCCTGCCGGAGTTGTTCGCACTGGGTGCGGCCGCGGGGATTCCGCCGCAGACCGTCCGGTTTATCCACCCGCATGCGGAGGAGCCGGCAAACCGGGTGCTGGTGGCGGGAAGCAGGCGGAAGGCACAGGAGATCGCCGTCCTGCCCCCCCTCGTCGTCTATTCGTCCCGGAGACGGTACCATCCGGAAGTCGAGGGGATGTTCTCGAATTTTTTCCGCCGGTAGTTCGGGCCGTTCCGGCACGCTAGCCCTTCCGGCGGGAGGATTTCCGGCAGATGGAGCGAAGGATCTCCCGGGTTTCGGGGTCCCGGACCTCCTCGAGACCGCTCGGCACGTGCGGAGAAAAGCGGTCGTGGTCCGCATCTCCATCCTCCCTCGAGGTTTTCCTCTCCTCTCCGGGGAATTTTTCCCCGGCTGCCGGGACGCCGGAAAGGCAGCTTGCGGCATCCACGAGGAAACGGATCTCCCGGACCTTCTCCTCGCCCGCGACGGCCCGGATTCTCTCGAGCAACGCCGGTGTGGAGAGCTGGAGTTCCTGGGCCCACGAATGGTTCCGGACGAAGACCGTCAGCACGCCGTTCCGGACCTTTCCCGGGGCCGTCTTGTCGCTCAGGAGGGGGCCGACGATCTCCTCCCAGGACCGAAGAAGACGCACCTGGATCGCGGCGGCGGGCAGACGAAGCGTGTCCGCGAGAATCGATTCCAGGATCGACGACAGGTTCCTGATGCTCACCGGCCCCCCTTTTCCGCGTGCCTGCGGGCCCTGCCTCCCGCGACCTGCCCCCCGATTGCGCAGAGGATGAAGAAGGGGATGAGCCAGGAGGTGACATGGTTGGCGATCCGGAGATAGGCGATCAGGGGAATCGAGAGATGAACGTAGACGAACCAGGCGAGGGAATATTTCCGCTGCCCTTCGCGCAGGTATCCGAGAGGGACATTGAGGACCAGTGCGGTAACACCGATTACGCCCATGAGAAATAGGATGTGGCTGTCCAGAATGATGGTTTCCCGCCCGTCGATTCTGCACACGATTATAATGGAAAAACCGTTTTCGGAGAACAGGCGGCAGGGAGACAGCGAATGGGGAAATCCGTTTCCCCGGAAATCGTTCTCATCTTCCGGGGGACGCACCAGGTGATGTCGGCGGAGAAGAACCTCAAAAAGGCCGGTGTGCCGATGAGGCTCATCCCCGTCCCAAGGCGTCTTTCCTCGGATTGCGGACTTGCCATACGCGTTTTCCCTAACGACAGGGATCGCGCCAGGGAGGTCCTCACCCGATCGGGCATTCTCCCGCGGTCGGTACATATCTTGCGTGAAGGAGATGTGTATGAGGAAGAACCCTTTTAGACAGACATATCTTTCCGCCAGGGGGAAATTGGCATTGACACGCGAGGATTTGCTAACTAATATAGGCACTTGTATTCTTGCTCGCGGGGGGAATGTGGGCGGTTATCGCTGGGCGGTCATTCTTGCGGGAGTGACAATTTTCGGAAGCCTGTTGACAAGTCCTGTCCGGGCTTTCGCCACGGATACGACCCCATTTTCCGCGTTCCCGGCTGTCCTGGCTGCTCCGGCGATATCGGTTCCCAATCCTCCTTACCTTCCGCCGTACCTTCCCGCCGCCGTTTCGCCGCAGGCGCTGTATGCAACGAAGACGGACTCGCTTCGGCAACCGGGAGAGATCCCTGTGTTCTCCACGGTACTGGCAGGCGAAAGCCTCTCCGTGCCGACGGAGGCTGTCCGGGGTGAGATTCCGTCCGCGGGCGGCGTGCGGATTCCGCTGGCCGCACCGGCCGATCCTCCTGCCGCGACGGTCCCGTACCTGATCGCTCTCCGGGATGAGAAGGACGCCGATCTCGTGCTCTCGCCCCGGGATATCGACGGCCAGCTGGACGGGAATGTCGAAGGGGAACCGGTGGTGGAACTGGACGCGGGATATTTCGTCAATGCGCCGGAGGAGATCGAAAAGGGCGAGGACGGCAGCTACGCCGGCCTGACGCTCCGGATCGACAAATTCATCCGGTATTTCCAGACCAGGGGGCGCGACAGGTTCGAGGTCTGGCTTTCCCGGTCCGGGAAATACTCGGACATGATGCGCAAGATCCTGGCGCAGTACGGGATGCCGGGCGATCTCGTCTATCTTGCCCTGATCGAAAGCGGGTTCTCCCCGCAAGCCTATTCGGTTGCCCGTGCGGCGGGCCCCTGGCAGTTCATCGCGGGGACGGGACGCCGGTACGGACTTCGGGTCGACTGGTGGGCCGACGAGCGCAGGGACTACGAAAAATCGACCCATGCGGCGGCGCTGTATCTCAAGGAACTGTACGGGATGTTCGATTCGTGGCCCCTTGCCGCCGCGGCCTACAATGCCGGCGAAGGAAAGATCATGCGGGCCGTATCCCGTTACAAAACGGAGGATTACTCCAAGCTCATCCGCTACCGGTACCTGTCCCGGGAGACGAAGGACTACGTCCCCAAGATGCTCGCGGCGCTTACGATTGCGAAGGACCCGGAAAAGTACGGGTTCGGAGACGTGCTGTACGAGGATCCGCTGGAGTTCGACAAGGTTTCCGTTCCCGGCGGGATCGACCTGGCGGCGCTGGGAGACGTAATCGATGTGCCCCTGGAAATCCTGAAGGAATGGAACCCGGCGCTCAAGCGTTTCTGCACTCCTCCGAACGTGGAGGCGTACGAAATCCGCCTCCCCAGCGGGTTTGCCTCGGTTGCCGAGGAGCGGATGGAGGAGATCTCCAAGGAAGCGAAAGTCACGTTCCTCCTTCACAAGGTCCAAAAAAAGGACACGCTTGTCTCTCTGGCGAAGGAGTACAACACGCCCGTGGCCATCCTGAAAGAAATGAACGGTCTCCGGGGCGACTCCCTCCGCCGGACATCCCGCCTGATCATCCCGGTTACCGGTCTTTCCGGGGAGGAGTCGGCTCCCGGGACGAAAGTGTCCCCCGATATGCTCCGGATGGCGCACATGCGGGTGGACGAGGGGTATCGACGGGGGCAGAGGATACGGGTGCGACGGGGGGACACCCTGTGGAAAATCGCCAGAAGGGCGCGCGTGAGCGTCAATTCGCTGGCCCGGGCGAACAGGATGAAGACCAACAGCATCCTCCGTGTCGGCTCGATCATCCGGATCCCGGGCGCCGCCGTTTCGAGCTCCGGGAACGGGACCCGGCACGTCGTCCGCCGCGGGGAAACCCTCTGGTCGATCGCCAAGGCCCACGGCGTCACCGTGGACCAGCTTGCCAGGCGCAACAACATGACTCCCCGGGAATCGCTGCGGAGCGGCCGCGTCCTCCGGATCCCCACGGAGTCGTAAACTGCCCGACCCGCGTTCATTCGTCTATCTGGACAACGCCGCAACCTCCCTGCCCAAGCCGAAAGGTGTCGCCGAGTCCGTTGCCGGGGCGATCCGTCGCGCGGGAAATCCGGGCCGGTCGGGCCACGCGCTCGCCATTCGGTCGGCACGGGACCTTTTCGTGGCGCGGGAGAGGCTCGCCGAGCTTTTCGGCGTGAAGGACAGTTCCCGGTTCGTGTTCACGGGAAACGCCACCGAGGCGCTGAATCAGGCGATCAAGGGGATTTTGCGACGCGGCGACCACGTCGTCACGACCTCCGTGGAGCACAACTCGGTGATGCGGCCGCTCCGTCGGATGGAAAAAGCGGGCGTCAGCGTGACCGTGGTTCCGGCATCCCCCGACGGGGCCGTGGAGGCAAAGGCGGTAGCGGCCGCCATCCGGAAGAAAACACGGCTGGTGGCTGTCGTCCATGCGTCGAACGTGACCGGTGCGATCCAGCCCATCGAGGAGATTCTGCGCATCGCCCGGAAAGCCGGCGCCTACACGCTCGTGGACGCGGCGCAGACCGCGGGGTCGATCCCCCTCTCCTTTTCCGGCCTTTCCGCCGACCTGGTGGCGGCCCCCGGGCACAAGGGGCTCCTGGGCCCCCAGGGGACGGGTTTTCTTTATATCCGGGAGGGCGTTCCGCTCGTCCCGCTGATCGAGGGAGGGACCGGCAGCCGCTCCGAGTCGGACCGCCAGCCCGACTTCCTCCCCGACGCCTTCGAGTCCGGGACCCTGAACAGCGTGGGGATCGCGGGTCTTTCGTTCTCCCTCGCCTGGCTGCTGCGCAGGGGAATCGACCGGATCCGCCGGAAGGAGACGGATCTCCTGGAGGAACTGGTGGAGGGGGTGGGCCGGATAGGCGGTGTGACCGCGTACGGCCCCCGGGAGCCGTCACGCCGGGCTTCGGTCGTCTCGTTTCTCGTCGAGGGGATGGATCCCGGCGAGGTGGGGCGTCGCCTGGAAAAGGAATCCGGCGTCCTGGTGCGGGCGGGACTCCACTGCTCCCCCAACTCCCACAGGACGCTCGGAACCTTCCCGGAAGGGACGGTGCGCGTAAGCCCGGGACCGTTCACCACCCGGAAGGAAATCTCCCGGTTTCTCCAGGGTTTGAGGAAGATCGCCGCATCCCGGCGTTAATCGGATAGCCCGGATCTCTTATCCCTGCGTTTTCCCGTGTCCCATCCCGGGTGCCCGGGTTTCGACCCGGATAGCCAACGAGGAAGGGCTCCCGTCACACCTGTGCGGCGCGCAGGAGGAAGAGAATCGGGCCGGGAGTGATCGCCAGGCAAATCAATAGCAGGTACTTGGGGAACGGATAGAGCTTGCTCATTCCGGCGATGAGACCGATGCCGCCTCCTCCGCCGATGAGGGCGTTGCCGGGAACGTTGAACAGAATGCCGATGATGAGGTACCGGTGACGAAGGAGGAAAGGGATGGTCCGCGAAGGAGCGGTACTCGTGAGGAACCGGAGACGTTCCTCCGGACCGAGCGGAGCGAGAGCGTCGACCATTTCCTGGGCCCGGTTGAGGTGGAACCATCCCAGGGCGTGGGCGAGAAAGCGAGGCGGAAGGAACCTGCCGGACAGGAAGCTAAGCGATAAGGCGAGCACGGTACACAGGTAGACGAGTACGATTCCCTTGCTCCCGAGCATTGCCATGAGCATAAGGCCCAACTCGATGCCGGGGAGGAAGGGGATCGCCAGGAGGAGTATGTAGGAAGCGACCGTGGCGAACAGGAGGAAGGACGCCGCGTGCACATGCCGGGGCCACATCTGGAAAGCGACGAGGTTCACGAGCCACCCCATCGCGTAATTCAGGAACACGAGTGTGGACAGGAAGAGTGCGATCTTGGCCGCGAGGCGGATTTTCCTGCGTTGTGCCTGGGCGTGGAGTTCCAGCGTCATGCATGCCTTTCCGGTCCGGCGTGCATCTTGCGTCGTCTAATGGATGAGGCGGAATCCGTTCCCGATCCTTTTCATTCGGACAACCGTCCCTGGTACCAGTACTTCCTGTCGATAGACCAGTACCACCTTTTGTGAACCCACCGGGCTGTCGCATCCACAGCATCCCCCCGTACGGTTCCCTCCCAGATCATGACGCCGTGCGTGGGACTCACGGTCTTGGCCCGGAAACGGATTCCGCCGCCGTCGGCGTCGGCCGAATAGGCCGAAGTCCCGAAGTTCTGCTCCACGCATCCGCTCGATACGAACATGCCGTCCCGGAAGATCAGGTAGTCGTCATGGTCGGCTTTCTTTTCCTTTTCTCCCGTCCGGACGAAGAACGTTTTGCCGTCCAGAAGGCGGGAATCTCCCGGACCGCCGCCGGGAGAGCCAGAGGTCGTATTCACATCCTCGCCCCGGGCCCAATACTCCGCGGGCGCCGGTCGGGACCGGTACCACCGGGGTGTGTCGGTCCATATGTAGCGGGCGTCGATCCTGTCGCCCCGAACCGTGCCCTCCCAATGCAGCGTCCCGCGGGTCCGGCTGACGGAGTCCGCCGCGAATGTGACCGCGTCTCCGTTCGTCGCGGTGGTGTAGGTCCCCGGTCCGAATCCGTCCCACTTCTCCCGGATGGTCGAGAGAAACCTGCCGTCCCGGAAGATGATCGTATCCTTCCCGGACGTCTGTTTCCCTTTCCTGCCGGTCTCGACCACGAAGACCTTTCCGTCGAGCGCGCCCTTTGCACTCCCTCCCGCAGCCGCCGGATGCGCCATGCAAGCAAGGAGCAGAAAAAAAGAGGAGAGAAGCACGCGAAACCACATGAACGCTCGTATCCTTTTCACGAATCGCTCCCCCCCCGGCCGGCGCCTTCCCCGTTGCTACCGCTTGCCCGTCGCTGTTCGTGTATGAATATACGATTCCGATAGGGCCTGGATGGATGCCTCCCTGAGCCAACTATATGATCTGTCGGGTAACGCGACTCTCGCCCGCCCGGGGAATGCAGGGGGGGCTTGCGCGTAAACTGGTGGCGATTTGCCACCGGTTATCGGAAAATACCCCCCCCCGAACTCATGGAAGGATTCCGCCGCAGGAGCGGCTTGGAGCGCTGCCGAATTCTAGGGATTCGCCCGTGCGCGGCGTGATCGGCCGCTACGACCGTCTTTCCTATACTTTCCCGGCCCGGTGAAGAATGGAGGTGGTGGATCTTCCGGACAGGAGCCGGATCGTCCGGACGGTCCCGCCCCGGGATCGCACGATATCGGATCCGACGATCTCTTTTCCCTTCCAGTCCCCGCCCTTTACCAGCACGTGCGGGATCACCTGCCCGATCAGAACCGCCGGCGTGTCCTGCGCAAACGTCACGACGTAGGATACGCAGGATAGAGACGCCAGGAGATAGGCCCTGTCGGCTGCCGTCTGGAGAGGGCGCCCCTTCCCCTTGATCCTGCGCACCGAGGCGTCGCTGTTCAGGCCCACTGCCAGGACGTCCCCAAGGGCTGCCGCCTCCCGCAGATACCGTGCGTGCCCGGCGTGCAGGATATCGAAGCACCCGTTGGTGAAGACGATTTTCTTTCCCTGGCGGCGCAACCGGGCAAAGAGGGCGCGTACCGCGCGCCGGGAGATTATCTTTTTGGCCGGGTCTTCCGGTAGGCCCGTTCGTTCCTGTCCTGCGCGCACGGGATTCTCCTTCTGGCGTCCTCGACCCGGGCAGGGTCGATCGTCGCGATTACGATGCTTTCGTCCTCTTTTCCCTGGGCCAGCCGTTCCCCCCACGGGGAGACGATGACCGATCCCCCCGAATACCGGAACTCCCCCGACTTCCCGACCGCGTTGGCCGCCACCACGAAGAGCTGGTTCTCCACGGCACGGGCGGCGGTGAGCAGCTCCCAGTGGGCCTGCCGGGCGGATGGCCATTGCGCGGCCACGCAGAACAGGGTGGCTCCCTCGGCGTGATATTTCCGGGACAGCTCGGGGAACCGTATGTCGTAGCAGATCTGCGGCCCGATCGTTCCCACGGAGGTGTGGGCCACCGAGGCGGCCGTCCCCCTCCGGAAGTGAAGGTGTTCCCCCGAAGGGGAGAACAGGTGCGTCTTCCGGTATTCGCCCGTTATCACCCCCGTCGAGTTGATGATATGGAGCGTATTGTACACCGACCTCCCGGACCGCTCAGGGAGCGAGCCGGCGATGACGACGCGTCTGTCGGCCGCGAAGCGGCGGAGATCGTACAGGATCTCGGGAGTGGTTCCGGCGAGCGTTTTCAGGTTGTCGTAGGAAAATCCCGTGCTCCACATCTCCGGGAGGACGCACAGGGCCGCCCCCGCCTCTGCGGCGCCCCGAAGGAGCGCAAAGGCCCGGGAGGCGTTCGCCTTCACGTCGCCCATCCGGATGGGAAACTGCAGCGCGGCTGCCTGGAACGCGGAAATCATACGGTCTCCCGGGGTATCGCCTGGCACGGGATGGGCATCGGGTAACTCAAAGGATGGCGCGCGCCACCGTCAGGACCACTATATGCTCCGCCCCGCCCGTTTTCAACTTTCGCGCGCACGCCGCAACGGTCGCCCCCGAGGTGTACACGTCGTCGACGAGAAGCACCTGTCGGGGAACCCGCGCGCCGGTCCGGACGCTGAACGCCCCCCGGACGTTTTCGTTCCGGGCGGCAAGCGGCAATCCCGCCTGGGGCCTGCGTTCCCCGATCCTCCGCAGGAGGAGCGGGTCGCAGGGCCATCCGGCGAGCCGGCTTAAGGGGAGAGCCACCAGTGCGGGGAGGTTGTACCCTCGCCGGAAATATTTCCCCGGCCGGATCGGAACGGGGACGACCGTCGGGTGGAATCCGGCCGGGAACCGGTCGGCCCAGTCTCCCCGGATCGCCTCGATGAAGCGCCGCGCAAAGGTGCCCGCCACGTCGCTTCTCCCCGCATACTTGGCGGCCCGGATCCCTTCCCGGACGTCCTCCTCGTAGGCGAAAAGGGAAAGGGCGAGTTCAAACGGCCGGGGGCGGGGGCAGGGCGGGGAATCGACCGGCGGGGGCCCGCCGGCTCCTGTGGCGGAAAGGGCGCCAGGGGAGACAATCGCTTTTTCCCGGCAGGGGGGCCAAACCCCTAACGCGTCGTAGGAGAGGTCGGGCGTTGGGGGGGGAAGCAGTGATCGCAGAAGGGCAAATTCTCCGGAAACCGTCCGATACAAGTTCTTCCC
Organism: Candidatus Deferrimicrobiaceae bacterium; assembly: GCA_049688015.1. Taxonomy (GTDB): domain Bacteria; phylum Desulfobacterota; class Deferrimicrobia; order Deferrimicrobiales; family Deferrimicrobiaceae; genus CSP1-8. The sequence goes on from JBAVJZ010000127.1 coordinate 9,764, forward strand.
GGCCGTGCGCAGGAGCGTGCGGAATCCGGGGGAATCACCGGGCGGTGGCGGGGATGGCGTGTTCCTGTTGCCCGTGAAAGATGGCGTAACCGTTCCAGATTCCGCAGGAGGAGCAGCGGGCGGCCCACTTGATCGTCGTCTGGCCGCATCCGGTGCAGCGGAACGGGATGAGATACCGGCGCTTGTACCCGAAGGCGCGCTGGTAGTGCTGGCAGGCCGACTCATACCGACCCCTCCGACGGAGCGCTTCGGCAAGCAGCACGTTTACGGACTCGCGCTCCGGGTCGAGCATTTCCGCTTTCAACAACTGTTCCAGTGCCTCGTCGTTCATCTCCAGGCGGAGGTAGAACTTCCCCAGGAACAGGTTGACATCGAAAGAGGAGGGGCTCTCCCGGAGAAGATCGAGGAACATCCCGATCATCGCCTCCGGCTTCTCCGTCTCCACCCCCAGGTCCTCGAGCCGGATCAGGAAGACGGCGTTGCGTGTCGCCCGGAATCCCGAGAGGAGGGTAGCCGTGGCCTCCTCCAGGCTTCCCCGCTCCCGGAGGTGCTCGGAGAGAGCGAGGTACGCCGCCGTAAAGAGGGGCTGGTCCTTGATGAGCTCCCGAAGGCGTCTCTCGGCGTCGTCGGTCTTCCCTTCCGCCATTCGGTGGACCGCTTTCTCGTACCGGAGAGCGTCGAACAGGGTCTTGTCCTCGGCGGACGCGGTTTTCCCCTTGAGCTTGACGATCTTCTTCTGCATCGCGTACGCGGCCACCATCTCCTTCTGCTCGATGTGGATGTCCCGAATTCCTTCCCAGGCGCGCAGGTTCTCGCCGTCGGAGTTTTCGATTCTCCGGAGCAGCGACAGCGCATTCTCGAGGTCGTTCATCTCGCGATACAGCCCCGCGAGGCGGAAGTAGATCGTGATATCCGACGGGTCGATCTGCTTGATCCGCGTCAGGGCCTTGACGGCCTCGAGGAGATTCTTCCGCTCGGTTTCCACGTCGGCCACGAGGGCGAGCGCCTCCCGGTCGTCGGGGTTGACGGAAAGGCTCTTCGTAAGTTCCACGCCGGCGTCGTCGAGCAGTCCCCTCTGGAACAGCCCCGTCGCCTTGGCGACACGGGCCCGGGCGGCTTCCCGGCGCTGCTTGTCCCGCCTCTCCTTCCAGTTTTTGGAAGCCAGGGTCACATCCTTGACCATCGAGCCGAGAATCACCATGGCGGCTCCGAGGGAAAAGGCCAGTATGGCGAGCTCGCTGACCGTCACCTCGATCTGGCGGGTGGCGGAGTAGAAGAACTGGATGTGCTCGCCGTTCAGGAGGGAGATGTACGAAAAGGCGACCAGGATGACGACGAACAGGAGGAAGAGCAGTCGGACCGCCATGTTTGGGGTTCCTCCGCTTTGTCTATCTGTCCTCGGGAATGGGGATTTCCGTCGCCGATCCCCACAACCGGTCAAACTGGTAAAAGTCCCGGACGCTGTCCAGGAAGACGTGTACCACGAAATCGTCGTAGTCGAGCAGGACCCATCGCCCCTCGCGCATGCCTTCCGTTCCCAGCGGGCGGACACCTTCTTTCCGGAGCGATTCCTCGATGTGGCCGGCGACGGCGGAAACCTGCCGGTCGGACGTTCCCGAGCAAAGGAGAAAGTAGTCGGTGAAGGTGGAACTCTCACGGACGTCCAGAGCGCGAATCCCGGCGGCTTTTTTCTCCTCCGCAAGCCGCGCGCACTGGATCACCGTATCTCTTGTCGTTATGGCTGTTCTTCCTCCCCGGTTCCGCGGTACAGGCTGTGCTCTGCGATGTATTTTTCCACCTCCGGCGGGACAAGGCCCCGGATGCAACGGCCGCTCCGCACCTTCTCCCGAATGGAACGGGAAGCGATATCCAGGGTCGGCAAGGCGGGGCAGTACAGCATCCGCCCTCCCGGAAGGCGGTAGCTTTCTCCCGTCCAACTATAGCAATGCGGAACCTCTTTTTCAATACACATCCCCTCGGGAGGAACGGGCCTGCGGGGTGTCCCGTGCCGGGGGAGGAGGACGAAGTCGCATGCGTTGAGGAGTTCCTCGTACCGGTGCCAGGTGGCGATCTCCCCGAAGGAATCGGCTCCCATCACGAAGACCCAGTCGACCCCTGGCTCGTCCCGGCAAAATTCCCGGACCGTGGTCAGCGAGTAGGAAGGTCCCTCGTGGCGGATCTCCCGGTCGGAAACCGTAAACCCCGAAAGCCCGGCTATGGCGGCGGACACCATGGCGAGCCGGTGGTCCGCATCGGAGACCGGCTGGCGGGGCTTGTGCGGCGGGTGATGGGCGGGGAGGAGCACTACCCGGGGAATGTCGAGCGCTTCCTTGACCTCGATCGCCATGCGCAGGTGACCGTTGTGGAACGGATCGAAGGTCCCGCCGAACAGCGCCGAGGTTGGTCGCTTCGCGCCCAATTACGTTCGGACCTGGCCGTCCCCGAAGGCGATGAACTTCGTCGTCGTGAGCTCGACGAGGCCCATCGGGCCGAAAGCGTGGATCTTGGTGGTGCTGATCCCGATTTCCGCCCCGAGCCCCAGCTCGAACCCGTCGTTGAACCGGGTGGACGCGTTCACCAGAACGAGGGAGGAGTCCACGTCGCGCAGGAATTGCATGGCGCGTCCGTGGTCTCTCGTGAGAATCGCTTCCGTATGCAGCGACCCGTACCGGCGAATGTGTTCGATCGCCTCGTCCATCGAGGGAACCACCCGCACGGCGAGGATCAGGTCGAGGTACTCGGCCCCCCAGTCCTCCTCGGAGGCCGGAACGGCCCCGGGCACGAGGGAAAGGGTCTGCGGGCAGCCACGGATCTCCACGCCCTGTTTCCGGAGTTCGGCCGAGACGGCGGGAAGGAATTCCCCGGCGGCTTTCTCGTGCACCAGCATCGTTTCCATCGCGTTGCATACCCCGGGCCTCTGCACCTTCGCGTTGACGCAGATGGCGACCGCTTGTGCGAGGTCCGCTCCCTCGTCCACGTAGATGTGGCAGACACCCTTGTAATGCTTGATGACGGGGATGCGCGATTTCTCCGCCACGCTCCGGATCAGCCCTTCTCCCCCGCGGGGGATGATGAGGTCGATATACTCCTCGGCCGCGAGCATATGGTCGATGGCCTCACGGTCCGTCCGTTCGATTACCGACACGGCGTCCGCGGGAAGATCCGCACGGGTCATCGACTCGCGAAGGATCCGTGAGATCGCGGTGTTGGAAAAGATCGCCTCGGAGCCGCCCCTCAGGATGACGGCGTTTCCCGACTTGATGCAGAGCGCGGCCGCGTCCGCGGTGACGTTCGGCCTCGATTCGTAGATGATCCCGATGACGCCGAGCGGAATGCGCATCTTCCCCACCGAGAGGCCGTTGGGGCGCCGCCTCATCCTCTCGATCTCCCCCACGGGGTCGGGAAGAGCGATGACCTCCTCGATCCCTGCGGCCATCTGCTCGATCCGGGCGTCGGTCAAGGCAAGCCTGTCGATCATCGCGCCGGAGAGTCCCTTGGCCGACCCCGCCTCGAGGTCTTTCCGGTTCTCCTCCTTGAGCCATTTCGCGCGGTCGCGCAATCCCTTCGCCATGGCGGCAAGGGCCGCGTTCTTCTGCGCCGTGCCCGCCCGCCCCATGTGCGCCGAAGCTTCCCGGGCCGCGCGGCAGACTGCGTCGACGATTTCCTTGGTCGTGGTCGTCCTTGTCCTGGTCATCTACGACAGGGCTCCTTTTCTTCCCCCCGGGATTTGCGGGGGGGCGATGATCATGAGATCGTCCCGGTGCACCACCTCGGCGGGTACCCCCTCGCCGAGCAGGGTCCTGACCTCCGGGCTTTTCTTCCCCTTGCACCGCTCCACCTGCTTGCTTGTCCACGCCGAGATTCCCCGGGCGAACTCCCGCCCCCTTTGGTCGCTGATGGAGACCGCGTCTCCCCGGCGGAATCTTCCCTGCACGGACACCACCCCCGCAGGCAGGAGGCTTTTTCCCCCTTCCCGCAGGACCCGGACGGCCCCGTCGTCGACCGTGATGGTGCCGTGCGGATGTCTCGCGTAGGCGATCCACATCTTCCGGCTGCTCTTCCTGTTTCGTTCGACGGGGATGACGAGCGTACCCACCTCTTTTCCCGCGAGAATGTCGTCGATGGAGCGGGGCGCAAGCCCCGACCCGATCACGACAGGCGTACCCGACTCGCTGACGACGCGGGCCGCCATGAGTTTCGACGCCATGCCGCCGGTTCCCATGGCCTGCGTCCGCAGCGTGCTCGCCGCCCTGAGCAGTTCCTCGTCGATCGTCCCGATGAGCGGAATGAGCCGTGCGTCCGGGTAGCGGTGGGGATCCCGGGTGAAGACCCCGTCGTTGTCGGTAAGCAGGATCAGAA
>JBAVJZ010000128.1:0-15244 GCA_049688015.1 Candidatus Deferrimicrobiaceae bacterium
ATACCTGTCACAATCCGCACGATCCGAAACCGCCGACGGTTCCGCGGGAGTGCTCGGCGTGCCACGGCGAGATCGCGAGGACGCTTTCGGTGTCCCACCACGTCCAGCTCGAGTGCACCACGTGCCACAACGTACCGGCCCGGCACCGGGTCTCTCCGAGGGTCGTCAAGCCGACCAAGCCTGTCAGTCGGGACTTCTGCGGGAAATGCCACGGGCAGGAATCGTCCTACCAGGGCTCCCCGAAGATCGACCTGGCCACACACGGGGAAAAATACGTCTGCTGGCAATGCCATTATCCCCACCTGCCGGAGGTGGAATGATGGACCGTCGATCGTTCCTCAGGAAGCTTCTGTCCTCTCTCGCTTTGTCCGGCGGCGTCCTGGGCGGCTTCCTGCGGGTGCTGCCCGCCTGGGGCCAGGGAAAGGAAGAGCCCGCCGGGAAGTTGTGGGGGTTCGGGGTCGACGTGGACAAGTGCATCGGGTGCGCGCGCTGCGTCGTGGGGTGCAAGACGGAGAACAACGTCCCGATGGAGCCGTTTTTCTATAGAACCTGGGTGGAGCGGTACATGATCCCGAAGACGGGGGAAGCGGAGGTGACCAACATCCACATGGGGCTGTCCCCGGATGCGGAGGTCCCCTCGAAGCCCATCTTCCGGAGCTTCTTCGTCCCGAAACTTTGCAACCAGTGCGCCCACCCGCCGTGCGTCCAGGTCTGTCCCGTCGGCGCCACGTTCTCCACGGACGATGGCGTTGTCCTCGTGAATAAAAATACGTGCATCGGATGCCGGTACTGCATCCAGGCGTGCCCCTACGGAGCGAGGTACCTCCACCCGGAGACCAGCACGGCGGACAAGTGCACGTTCTGCTACCACCGCCTCAGCCGTGACCTGCTCCCCGCCTGCGTCGAGGTCTGCCCGACCCAGGCCCGGATCATCGGGGACATGAACAGCGCGGCCAGCCCGATGACGCGGTTCAAGCGCATGAACAAGATCTTTGTCCTCAAGCCGAACCTCAACACGGAGCCGAAGGTGCTCTACGCCCATATGGACGGAGAAGTGCGATGAACCCGGCCTTGATCGAAAAGCTGTACGAGCTTCTGCCGCGGGTCACGGGGTACATTTACCCCAACGAGATCGAGATCCACTGGGGCCTGCTTATCGTCGTGTATCCGTACATCACCGGGATCGTCGCGGGGGCGTTCATCCTCGCCTCTCTCGTCAAGGTCTTCAACGTGAAGGAGGTGCAGCCCCTCTACCGGCTCGCCCTCCTCACCGCGCTCGCCTTTCTCCTCGTGGCACCGCTGGCGCTGGTGTCGCACCTGGGGCACCCGTTCCGCGCCTACGAGATCTTCCTGACCCCGCAGACCAGCTCGGCGATGGCGATGTTCGGCTTTGTCTACGCCTGGTACCTCATGGTCGTTCTCCTGGTCGAGATCTGGTTCGACTACCGGAAGGATCTGATCGTCTGGTCGCAGGAGGAGACGGGCGTGATGAAACACGTTCATCGGGTACTTTCCCTCTTCTCCCGGGACATCAGCGAGGAGGCTCTCCGGTTCGACAGCAAGGCGCTCAAGGTCATCACCATCGTCGGGATCCCCTCGGCGTTCCTCCTCCACGGGTACGTAGGCTTCATCTTCGGGTCGATCAAGGCGAACCCGTGGTGGAGCTCCGTCCTCATGCCGATCGTCTTCCTGTTCTCGGCGATCGTCTCCGGGATCGCGTTGGTGATTCTCCTGTACATGATCATCTACCCCATGATGGGGGGGAAGATCGACATGAAGTGCGTCGACAAGGGGATGTCCTTTCTCTTCTACGCCGTGATCGTCGACTTCTCCCTGGAGTTCGTCGACTTCATCCATCGGATCTACCAGAGCGAGGAGGAGATCAAGATCCTCGGCGAACTGGTCATGAACAAGATCTTCTTCAGCCTGGTCATCGTCCAGGTTCTCATGGGGATGCTCTTCCCCCTGGGGATTCTCTCCGCCATCAAGATCTTCCGGCGGTGGCGCGAGAGCGAGGAGCTCCGCAAGATGCTCTACTTCGTCTCCCTGATCCTGATCCAGGGGGGCGTGTTCGCCACCCGGTGGAACGTCGTGATCGGCGGGCAGATGTTCTCCAAGAGTTTCCGGGGGCTGACCACGTACAAGATGGAGTTCGGGGGGCTCGAGGGGCTTCTGTACACCCTTGGACTGCTCGCGCTTCCCCTGATTATCCTGGCGGTCTTCCTGAAAGTCCTCCCGGCGTGGAAGGAGTTCGCGAAGTCCCCCCGGGGGACGGAAGCGTAAGCCAACCGATCACCGAGGACCCAGGCTCGCGAGGGATTCCCGCTCCGCTCCGCTCGCGACCTCGCGCCCGCTCGCTGCGGGTTCCGCTCGCCGGAACGAACCCCGCTTTACGGGAATTATCCTGTCTCGCTCCACACGCCGCTCCGGGGAACCCCCGCATCGCCTGAGGGGCCCCGGTGACACCCGGAGAACGAGCCATCCGGCGCCTCCCGTTTCGTTCCCTGCAACGGGGCGCCATGATCGGCTCCCGCATCCTCGGAGGGGGGCTCCGTTCGTGCGTGGCTCGCCGTGCGTGGACCTGCACGACTGCGCTTGACCTCACTGCGCCCCCCTCCTGCGGCTGCTGCGCCGGCAACTGGGGGGACCCTAGGCGATGCGGAGTGGAAGCCCCCCCGAGACGAGGCCCTTCCGGGCCACAAGCGTTGAGGATTGTCCCCGCAGATTCAAGGCCCGGTTTTGGTTCGCCGCATCGATCGCGGGCGCCGGGGCGCTACTCCATCCGGCGGAGTTCCGGGAAGTTCCTGAGCATGAGCAGGCTCGCCGCAAGGCTTCCGGTCGCCATGATCATAAGCGCCACGGTGGCGGATGAGGCCTCGGCGATCATCCCCGCCACGAGACCTCCCACGCGCAGCAGCCCGAGGAACAGGGAAACGTAGATGGCCATGACCCTGCCGCGCAGGTGGTCGGGGACGAGCGACTGGAGCAGGGAGTTCGCCGGGGCGTTCTGTATGACGAATGCGAACCCGATGGCCGCCAGGACGAGGAGCGAGACCGGGTAGTGGCGGGACAGCGAGAACGCCAGAAGGAGGAGCGGAAAGGAGATGCTCCCCGCGATGAGCAACGCCCCCTTCCGGCGCACTGCCCCTCCCGAGGCGGCGTAGAGCGATCCCAGCACCGCCCCCACGCCCGCGGCGGACATCAGCCCCCCGTAGACTCCCGCCCCTCCCCCCAGCACCTCCTTGGCGAAGATCGGGACGAGGACGTAATAGGGCATCGCCAGGAATGCCGACAGGGAAACGAGGAGCACGATGGACCCCGGGGCACGGTTCCGGGCGATGTACCGGACCCCTCCCCACAAATCCTCCCCTGTTTTTTTATCCGGTTTCGCCTTGCGGATGAGCGCAGCGTCCATCAGAAAAAGAGCGCCCAGCACGGCGAGGAAACTCGCTCCGTTCAGGAAAAAGGCGCCGGAAACGCCTATCGTGGCCACGAGGATCCCGGCCACCGCCGGGCCGATCACGCGGGCGCCGTGGAACGTACCGGAGTTGAGCGCGATGGCGTTGGCCAGATCCTCCCTCCCCACCAGTTCGATGACGAAGGCCTGCCGCGCGGGGGTGTCGATCGCCTGGACAGCGCCCAGCAGAAATGCCAGACCGATCACGTGCCAGAGCCGGACCGTGCCGGTTGCGCACAGGATGGCGAGGACGAAGGCAAGGGCCATCATCGCGGCCTGCGTCAGAAAAATGATCCGCCGCTTGGAGAACCGGTCGGCGATCGCTCCCGCGTGCAGGGTGAGGGGAACCAGGGGGATCGCCCCGACAAAGTTCACCAGGCCCAGGTCCCACGCCGATCCGGTGAGCTGGTACACCAGCCAGTTCTGCGCGATCGTCTGCATCCACGTTCCCACGAGAGAGGTGAGCTGCCCGAAGAACCAGAGACGGAAGTTGCGGTGGCGCAGCGCCTGGAACGTGGAGTAGTGCGCCGGCTGGATATCCGGCGGCAGAGCCGTTTTCATCGGCACGACCGGTGAGGCATTCAGCTTCCGGGCTGCAGGTACAGGGCTCCCAGCGGGGGGAGCGTGAGAAGGACCGAAAAGGGTCGGCCCATCCACGGCACGGCCTCCGCCTCGACCCCTCCGCCGTTGCCCACGTTGCTGCCGCCGTACGCGGCGCTGTCGCTGTTGATCGCCTCGCGGTAGAACCCGGGTGCGGGCACGCCGATCCGGTACGCTTCACGCACCACGGGGGTGAAGTTGAAGGCGCAGACGAGAGCGTCGGCGGGGTCCTTTCCCCTGCGCAGGAAGGAGACGACGCTGCTGTCCACGTCCCGGAAATCGATCCACTCGAATCCCTCCGGGCGGAAGTCGACCTCGTGGAGGGGAGCGCAGGATCGGTAGAAGCCGTTCAGATCCCGCAGGAATCGCTGGATCCCCCGGTGGGAGTCCCATCGCAGGAGGTCCCACTGCAGGGATCGGTCGTGGTTCCACTCTTCCCACTGTCCGATCTCGCCCCCCATGAAGAGGAGCTTCTTCCCCGGGTGCGCGTACATGTAGCCGTACAGGAGACGCAAGTTGGCAAACTTCTCCCAGGGGTCGGCCTCCGGCATCTTGTCCAGCATCGCGCGTTTCATGTGGACGACCTCGTCGTGGGAGAAGGGCAGGACGAAGTTCTCATGGAACGCGTAGAGGAGCGCGAAGGTGAGAGTTCCGAAGTGGTACTTCCGGTGAATCGGGGCCTGCTTTATGAATTCCAGCATGTCGTGCATCCACCCCATGTTCCACTTGAGAGTGAACCCCAGGCCTCCCAGGTATACCGGTCGGGAGACGGCCGGCCAGGCGGTCGACTCCTCCGCGACCGTCACCGCCCCCGGGTAGCGTTCGTGCACGATCTCGTTCATCCGGCGCAGGAGCGCGATCGCCTCGAGGTTCTCGTTCCCGCCGAACTCGTTCGGAATCCACTCGCCGGGGTTTCTCGAGTAGTCGAGATAGAGCATGGAAGCCACCGCGTCCACGCGCAGGCCGTCGATGTGATAGTTCTCCAGCCAGAACAGGGCGCTCGATAGGAGGAAGTTGGCCACCTCCCGGCGGCCGTAGTTGAAGATCAGCGTCCCCCAGTCTCGGTGTTCCCCCATCCGGGTATCGGCGTGCTCGTATAGATGCGTCCCGTCGAACATGGCGAGCCCGTGCGCGTCCTTCGGGAAGTGGGCGGGAACCCAGTCGAGGAGAACCCCGATTCCCTCCTGGTGGCACCGGTCGACAAAGGCCATGAAGTCGATCGGGTGGCCGTGGCGGGACGTGGGGGCGAAATACCCGAGCGACTGATATCCCCAGGAGCCGTCGAACGGGTGCTCGGCGACGGGGAGAAGCTCGATGTGGGTGTACCCCATCTCACGGACATAGGGGACAAGCTCGTCCGCCAGCTCCCGGTACGACAGGTAGCCGGGACTCTCCCCTTCCTTCCGCTTCCACGACCCGAGGTGGACTTCGTAGACCGCGATGGGCTCCTCCAGAAGATTCCCCGTGCGTCTGCGGGCCATCCACTCGTCGTCCCCCCAGGAGTACCCGTCGATGTCGCAAACGATCGATCCCGTCTGCGGGGGGTGCTCGTACCGGAAGGCATGGGGGTCGGCCTTGAGGAACAGTTCCCCCGTCTCCCGGGAGTAGATCTCGTACTTGTAGATCTCCCCCTCGCAAAGCCCGGGGATGAAAATCTCCCAGATGCCGCATTCCCCGCGGTTGCGCATCGGATGCCGGCGGCCGTCCCAGTGGTTGAAATTTCCCGCCACGGACACCCGCCCGGCGTTGGGGGCCCACACGGCGAACGTAACCCCAGGCACCCCCCCCATCTCCGTGAGGTGGCTCCCGAGTTTCCGGTACAGCTCGAGGTGGGTCCCCTCCCCGAGCAGGTGGATGTCGAAGTCGGAGAGGACGCAGTCGAACCGGTACGGGTCCTCCTGCTGCCAGCGGTGGCCTTCGTCGTTTTCGATCTCGATCCGGTAGGGAAACAGCTCCTCCCTGCCGGGGAAGATCGCCTCGACAATGCCCGCGGGGTGCAGCCGTCTCATCTCCGTGCGGTGCTCCTCCTTCCCCGGGGGAGCGACCACGAATGCGCGGGCCGCGTCCGGGAGGATCGCGCGGATGGCGACCGCTTTCCCCGACGGCAGCGAGACGACGTGGGGGCCGAGGACGGAGAACGGGTCCCAGTGCCGGGCCTCTGCGAGCAACTCGATGTCTTCCTGACGTACGGTTTTCTTCATGTTGTCCATTGTATAGGAAAACAACCCTCCTCCGGCATCGGCAGGCACGGAGGCAGGGTGGGAGTTTCGTGCGGCGTAAAAAAACGGGTCCTCCTGCGGAAGGGCCCGGTGCGGTGCACTCTATGGTTTGGGAACCTTCCTCTACCGGCTCACCTGGAAGGAGGTTTCCCGGCGGTCCGTGCCGGCCGTCCGAGAATCGATAGAAGCGATGACGAGGTATTTCCCCGGGGCCGCGTTGGCCGGCAAGGTGATCGGGACGGTACTTTTCCAGGTTCCTCCCTCGCGGGAAATCTCGATCGACGTCTTGCCCACCGAATTGCCGTTCAGAAGAATCTCCCGGGTCTCCCGGACGAGGACCTGCGTGTCGGCGGTAGGAGTGAGGACGGCGTAAGTCAGGTTGATGTTCACCGTTTCCCCGGGGGACAAGGCGGCGGGATTGACCCGGACCGTTTCGATCTTGATCTGGGCCCCCTGGGCGGGGGAATAGTGGTAGTCACGGCTGGTCTGCAGGCGATCCTTCTCCTGCTGGTCGAGGTAGTGGCCGACCGCTCCGCCGGCCAGCCCCCCGAGTAGCCCGCCGATCAACGCTCCCCGTTTCCCTCCAATGAGCCCCCCGACAACGGCACCCCCCAGAACGCCGGCTCCGGCCCCGATGGTCGTCTTCGGGTTGTCGCGCGTGGTCTGGTCCACGCTGGCGCATCCCGGCAGCATCGCCGAAAGGAACGCCAAAGCGACGCCGAGGCAGAGCAATCTCCTCATCAAAAACCCCCTTCGAACCGTTATGACGCCATGCCCCGAGTATATATTCAACTCCCCGGCCTGGCCACAGCGAAGAACCGGGGCGAAGCGCCGTGCCGGCGGGCGGCGTGGACGGGGACGTGGCCGAATCCATAGCGGGAGAGGATCTCTCGGACCGTCCCGACCGCCTGCGCCGGGGTGTTGTGGTCGGCGCTCAGGTGGCAAAGGACGACCGCCTGGGGGAGGGTCCGGCTCTCGAGCATCGCCCGGGCGAGAAATTTTCCCGCCTGCTCGTTGGACAGATGCCCCACCTCGGAGTCGACCCTCGTCCGGTCCTGGCGGGGACTCGCCGCGAGCAATCCCGGATCGTAATTCGCCTCGATCAGAATCAGGTCGCTGTCGACGAATTCCTCGAAGAGACCGTTTCCGCCGTGGCCCAGGTCGGTGGCGACGGCGACGCGGATCTCCCGGCCCGACGCACGGCCGCAGAGGAGAAAGCCGCAGGTCAGCCCTTCGGCGTCATGTGGTACGGGGAAGGGACGGACGCGGATGGCCCCGACGGAGAACTCTTTCGAGTCGAAGGTGCAGACCGGGCCCGACAGGGGGGAGCGGGACAGGATCTTGCGTGAAAACGGCCGTACGTTCTTTTCGTGCAGGAGGATCGGTACTTCGTGGCGGGCGCAGCAGGCTACGGCGGACGGGTGGATGTGGTCCCCGTGGAGGTGGGAGACCAGCACGGCGTCGATATCCTCCCAGGTGGTTCCCGCCTCGGAGAGTGCCTGGACGAGCCCCCGTTGGGAGGGCAGCCCGGCGTCCACCAGAAGGATCGTACCCCCGTGCTCGACGAGCATGAGGTTCCCGGAACTGCCACTTCGCAAGGGGCGGACGGCGAACCCGCTATGCAAGGGTCAAAAGCTCCAGCCCGGACTGCTCATCGGGGGATCTCATAGCGCGCACGCCCAGAATCTCGAGGACCATCGCCTCAACCACGATAAACACCTCGCCTTCCTTCCGGATGCAACCGGTCAGGACTTCCTTCCCCCTCCCGAGGGAGGAGTGCAGGTGGATCGAGGGGGAGCCGCCACCTGCGGCGATGCTTCCCATCCCCACGATCTCGAACGGTTCCGTGAATTCCTGCCAGACCGGATCCGGGGGGAGGGATGCCTCCCGGGGACCGGCCACCAGCCTGCCGTTTCGGATCGCGCCGAAAAGGAAGAACCACCCTGAGGAGATCCCTTCCTTCTCGCAGAGGCCGGCAAGCGCCGGGACTACCTGCTCGCCGTGGTCGAACCGGGCGAGCACGACCCTGCCGACCTTTCCCGCCTTATACCGCATAGCGCGCCAAGAGGTTCACGCAGCAACCGATTCCCGTTCGGTTTTCGCAGATCATGATTGGCGGTATTATACCAGCATCCGAATCCTTTCGATGCCCTTCGCTCCCATGACCGGCGTCGGGGCCGGTGATATAATCCGCCCTCATGAATCCGGAACCGGAGAACGGATACCATTGAAGAGTCGGACGATCCTCCTTTTTTTCCTCGCCGTTGCCATTCTGTACGGATCCGCTCTCGGCACCATCCCCCTCCTGGAGCCGGACGAAGGCCGGTACGCGGAGATCCCGCGGGAAATGCTCGTCTCCGGGGACTTCGTGACCCCGCACCTGAACGGCGTCGTCTATCTGGAGAAGCCCCCGCTCTTCTACTGGGGAACCGCGGCGTCGCTTGCGGCGTTCGGGGAGACCGAGTTCGGGGCGCGGTGCTTCGGCGCGGCTGTCTCGGTGGCCGGGATCCTGCTCACCTACTGGATGGGGGCAACCCTCGCGGGATGGCGCACCGGACTGTATGCCGCGATCGTCCTCTCCACGTCTTTCTACTACTACGTCGTCGGACGGCTGAACACCCCCGACATGACCCTCGCGGTGCTCTTGCTCCTGTCGATCTTTCCCGCGTTCCTCTACCATTCCGGGAAGAGGGAGAGTCGATCGTACCTCCTTCTCTCCTACGGGGCTTCGGGAATGGCGTTTCTCACCAAGGGGCTCGTCGGGGTTGTCTTTCCCCTGGCGGTCCTCGTGCTCTGGCTGGTTTTCTCCCAGCGTCACCGGGAGTACGCGAAGGCGATTTCGCCAGGCGGCATTGCGGTCTTCCTCGCGATCGTCCTCCCCTGGACGTACCTGGTCCAGCGGGCGAACCCCGACTTTCTCTGGTTTTTCTTCGTCCACGAGCAGTTCCTCCGATACGCGACGAAGATCCACCACCATGCGGGACCGTTCTGGTATTTCCTTCCCGTGGTGGTTGCCGGATTTTTCCCCTGGGTCGCCTTCCTGCGCCGTATCGCGGTCTCGGTGCGCGGAGCGCGGGAGGTGTTTCTCCCCCGGGAGGATCTCGTCTTCCTTCTCTCCTGGATCCTGTTCGTCTTCCTCTTCTTTACCTTCTCCGGTTCCAAGCTCCCGACCTACGTAGCACCGATCTTTCCCCCCCTTGCCGTGCTCTTCGGGAGGGGGCTCGTGTTGTGGGCGGACGGGGAGGACGGGGCGGTCCGGTGTCGCTTCCCTCTGGCCCTGTCGGCTATCCTTGCGACCGCAATCCTGGCGGTTCCCTCCTTCTCCCGCCACCGGATGGAGCCGGCCGCCTGGGTCTGGGTTACCGCCGCACCCGTCGTCCTGATCCTGCTGTGGGGCGCCATTCCGCTGTTCGTGCGCCGTCTGGGTGCGGAGCGTGTCGTCCTTCTCTCCTTCCTGCTCCTGGCGCTCTTCCTGACGTCGCTCAACCGTCCCGCGGGTCTGTATCTGGAAGATTACAAGTCGGTGAAGAATCTCTCCGGGGTGATTCAGGGGATTCTTCGCCCGGGAGACGTTCTCGCCCAGTACGGGACCTTCCGGCAGGGACTCCCGTTCTATACGAAGCGCCGAACGATCCTGGTGGACGCGGTGGGAGAGCTTCAGTTCGGCGCGGACCGCGCGGAGGACCGCGCCGACTATTTCCTTCCCCACGCCGACTTCCAAAAGCTCTGGAACTCCCCCCGGCGCGTCTTCTGCCTCTTCAAGAGGGACGCATTGCCTCTCATCCGGGAAAAATTCCCGGACCACCAATTGCTCTACCGTTCCGATGAGGGTATCCTCATCGTGAACCGGCACTGAAGATCCCGTGGAAGAGGCCCCCGGTGGACGTCAGAGAAGACTTCCTTCCCCTTTCGCGGCCCGCTGTCGGAGAGGAGGAGATCGAGGCGGTCGCCGCCTCCCTCCGGTCCGGCTGGATCACGAGCGGACCGAGGGTCGTGGAGTTCGAGGAGCGGTTCCGTGAGCTCACCGGTGCGCCCCACGCGGTGGCCGTCGCCTCCGCGACCGCGGGGCTTCACCTCGTCCTCAAGGCGCTCGGGATCGGACAGGGCGACGAGGTCGTGACCCCCTCGATGACGTTCGCTTCCACGGTCAACCAGATCGCCCTCGCGGGGGCTTCCCCCGTGTTCTCGGACTGCGATTACGGGATGCTCCTGGCTTCCCCGGAGGAGATGGCGGAACGGATCACTCCGCGGACGCGGGCGGTCATCCCCGTGCACTTCGCCGGCGCCCCCGCGGATCTTGACCCGATTCGGGAGGCGGCCGGCCGCGCCGGGGTGCCGGTCATCGAGGATGCCGCCCACGCGGTGGGGACCGCCTACCGGGGAAAGGCCGTGGGCGGGCACGGCAATGTCGCCATCTTTTCGTTCCACCCGATCAAGAACATCACCACGGGAGAAGGCGGGATGGTTACCTGTTACGACGAGGGCGTCGCCCGCAGACTTCGCCTGCTCCGCTTTCACGGGATCGAGCGGGACGCCTGGCGGCGGTACGGCAAAGGCGGCACGCCCCACTACGATATCCAGGAGCCGGGGTTCAAGTACAACCTCACCGATATCCAGGCGGCGATCGGAGTGGTCCAGATGCGCAAGGTCGGGGAGATGAACGCGAGGCGTGCGTTTCTTGCGGGTCGGTACCGGGAAGGACTGCGGGGCATGGCGGGCGTCGACCTTCCCGTTGTCCCCCCGTACCCGCATCAGCATTCCTGGCATCTCTTTGTCGTGAAGGTGACGTCGATGGACCGCGACGCGTTCCTGGGGCGGCTGGCGGACTACAACGTGGGGGCCGGGCTCCACTTCCCCCCGTGCCACCTGCTTCGCTACGCCAGGGAGCGGTACGGGACGAAGGAAGGCGACCTGCCGGGCTGCGAGCTGGCCGGGAAGCGCATCGTGTCGCTCCCGCTCTTCCCGGGGATGGCGGACCAGGACGTCGACTACGTCTGCGATGCCGTTCGGGAGATCCTTTCGGAGGCCTCGAAATGATCTCCGTCGTCATTCCCGTCTACAACGAGGAGAAGAATCTTTCCCTTCTCATGGATCGGCTGGAGAAGGTCATGAAGTCCCTGGAGCGCCCCTACGAGATCCTCTTCGTCGATGACGGAAGCCGGGATCGGTCGTTGGAGATCCTGAAGGGATTCGTGGGGCGCCCCGGGGTGCGGGTGGTGGAACTGACGCGCAACTACGGACAGCACCCCGCGGTCTTTTCCGGATTCTCCGTCGTGCGGGGCGATGTGGTGGTCACGCTGGACGCCGACCTGCAGAATCCCCCCGAGGAGATTCCCCGTCTCATCCAGGCGCTGGAAGAGGGGGGGCACGAAGTCGTGGGTTCGGTCCGCCAGTTCCGTCGCGATTCCCTCTTCCGGAAGATCCCCTCCCTTTTCGTGAACGCGATGACCCGCCGGATCACCGGTGTCCCCATGACCGACTGGGGGTGCATGCTCCGGGTCTACCGGCGCGAGGTCGTCGACCGGATGGTGACGAGCCAGGAGCACTCCACGTTCATTCCCGCTCTAGCTACGCTCTATGCGAAGCGGATGACCGAGATCCCCGTGGGGCACGAAGAACGCCACGGAGGGGTTTCCCACTACAACCTGTGGAAACTGATCAGTTTACAGTTCGACCTCCTTACGTCTTTCTCGGAGTTCCCCTTGAAGGTGCTGTTGACTTTGGGGGCGGGACTTTCGATCGCCGCGGCGCTGTTCGGAGCGATGCTTTTCGTCCTGCGGGTGTTCTACGGCGCCGGTTGGGCGGGGGAGGGGGTGTTCACTCTATTTGCGATCCTCTTCTTCTTCGTCGGTGCGCTCTTTTTCGCAATGGGAATCATGGGTCAGTACGTGGGGAGGATCTACCACGAGGTGCGGAAACGCCCCAGCTACACGATCCGCCTGGTGCACGAGGGGACTCCGGTCCCGGGGTTCCACGCCTCGCAAGAGGCGGGGGCATCCACGGCGAACCCCGCCCCGGAGAAATAGGGAGTGCGCGCCGTCGTCTTCGCGTACCACAACATGGGCATCGTCGGGATTCGGGCGCTTCGGGAAGCCGGGTTCGCGGTGCCGATGGTCTTCTCCCACGCAGACGACCCGAAAGAAGACCGGTGGTTCGGTTCGGTCACGGACTTCTGCCGTGACCGGGGGATCCCGGTCCACCTCCCCGGGAATGTGAACGACCCGCCGTGGCCGGACACGATCCGAAACGCCGGGCCGGACTTCCTGTTCTCCTTCTATTATCGATCGATGCTCTCGCCCGAGATCCTGTCCCTTCCCCGCGTCTGCGCGATGAACCTGCACGGTTCCCTCCTCCCCCGGTACCGCGGGCGGGCACCGGTCAACTGGGTCCTCGTGAAGGGGGAGACAGAGACGGGGGTGACGCTGCATCTGATGACCGAGAAGCCCGACGCGGGGGATATCGTCGGCCAGGTCAAGGTGCCGATCGCGTTCGAGGACACCGCCCTCACCCTGTTCGGGAAGATGGAGAAAGCCGCGGAATCCCTGCTGTCCGAGCTTCTCCCCCGGATCGCGGCGGGGGATGTGCCGCGCCGCCCGAACGAGATCGAGAAGGGGAGCTACTTCGGGGGTCGAAAGCCTGCGGACGGCCGAATCGACTGGAAACGACCCGCCGTGGAGATCTACAACCTTGTGCGGGCGGTCACCCGGCCGTATCCCGGCGCGTTCTCCTTGCTGCTGGGCGAGAAACTCCTCGTCTGGTGGGCAATGCCGGTGTCCGCCGAAGGGTTTCCCGATGCCGTCCCGCCCGGGAAGCTTGTTATTCCCGGCGGTCCGCCTTCACCGGAGAAAGAGGAAAGGCCGGGGGCCGGCTTCCGGGAGAAACGCGTCCTCGTGGGAACGGGGGAGGGACTGCTGCGGCTCGAGGAGGTCGAATGGAAGGGCGCCGTCGTGCAGGGAGAGGAAATCGTCTCCCTGCTGGCGGACGCGAGAAATGGGAGGTTTGAATGAAGGTTCTGATCCTGGGCGTCAACGGTTTCATCGGGCACCACCTGACCTCGAAAATCCTCTCCGACACGGACTGGACGGTATACGGAATGGACCTCTCCGAGGAACGGCTGGAGGGGTTACCGAGAAATCGGCGGTTCGAGTTCGTGGAGGGCGACATCTCGATCAACAAGGAGTGGATCGAGTACCATATCAAGAAGGCCGACGTGGTCCTCCCGCTGGTCGCGATTGCTACACCCAAGGTTTACGTGGAGCGGCCGCTCGCGGTGTTCGAGCTGGACTTCGAGGAGAACTTGCGGATCGTCCGGCAGGCGCACCGGTACGGGAAGCGGGTGGTCTTCCCGTCCACGTCCGAGGTGTACGGGATGTGCGGCGACGCCGAGTTCGACGAAGAGACGTCGCACCTCGTGCTGGGGCCGATATCCAAGGAGCGGTGGATCTACTCGTGCTGCAAGCAGCTGCTGGATCGGGTCATGTGGGCCTACGGCAGGCTGGGGCTCTCGTTCACGCTCTTTCGCCCCTTCAACTGGGTCGGCCCGCGGCTCGACTCCCTCGAGACCGCGAAGGAGGGAAGTTCCCGGGTGGTCACGCAGTTCATCGCGGAGCTGTTCCTGGGACACCCCATCCGGTTGGTCGACGGCGGCCGGCAACGCCGCTGCTTCACCTACGTGGACGACGGGATCTCCGGGCTGATGAAGATTCTCGCTAACCGGAACGGCTGCGCCGAGGGAAAGATCTTCAACCTCGGCAACCCCGCGAACGACTGCTCGATCCGCGATCTGGCACAGATCCTCGGGGAGCTTTTCTCCCGGCACCCCGCCGGAAAGGGCAGGAAGCAGCCGGAGATCGTCGAGGTGAACGCGCGGGAATATTACGGCGAGGGATACCAGGATATCCAGACACGCACGCCGTCCATCGCACGGGCACGGGAGGCGTTGGGCTGGGAGCCGAAAGTCGGGCTTCGGGAAGCGCTCTCGAGAACGATTGACGCCTTCATCGAGGAGAACACCTCCCGCTGAGGCAGGAGGAGAAAGATGGGGCGGGACCGGGTACTCGGGCTCAAGGTGGACGTCGACACCCGTAGAGGGATGGAGGAGGGTGTCCCTGCGCTTCTGTCCCTTCTGGCCGGCTTCGGCCTGCGCGCCACCTTCTTTCTCTCTTTCGGCCCGGACAACTCCGGGAAGGCCGTGTACCGCATGATCCGCAATCCCCGGTTCCTGTTCAAGATGGTCCGCACAAACGCCCCGGGGCTTTACGGCATCCGGACCGCGCTGTACGGGACCCTTCTCAAGGCCCCGATAATCGCGTCGGCGTTCCCCGCGCTGTGCCGGGAGATCGAGGAGCGCGGGCACGAGGTGGAGTTCCACGCCTGGGACCATCGTGCCTGGCAGGATTCTCTTCCGGGAAAGGGGCGGGAATGGATCGGGGCGTGGCTCGACAAAGGAATATCCGCCTACGAGTCCTGCCTCGGCCATTCCCCCCGGGCGTTCGGGGCACCGGGGTGGATGCTGACCGGGGCGGCGGTGGAGGAGATCGCGCGCCGGAAGTGGGAGTATCTGAGCTGTACGCGGGCTCCCGCCCCTTTTCTCCTTGGGGGGACGGGACTTGCGGAGATTCCCTCCGATCTGCCCTGCATGGAAGAGGTGGGGGGCCGGAAAGGAGTTGGGATCGTCGTGGGCGTGCTTTCCGGAGGCGGCACCCACGTTTACCCCGTCCACGCCGAAGTGGAGGGGGGAATCCTGCAGGACGCCTTCATCGCAATCATCCGGGGAGCGTTGGAACAGGGGTATCGCATCGTCCCGTTGTCGGAGATTGTGCGGGCGATCGATATTGCGGAGCTCCCCGAACGGAGTTTCCGGACCTCTCTCCTGCGCGGTCGGGCCTTTCCCTGCGCGATCTGAATTTTCATCCGGATAATTTACAAAGCCAGGGGTTTCCCGCTAAAATGATATATTGCATTGGGG